>CAJXCW010000051.1 GCA_913051705.1 uncultured bacterium | reverse complement strand
AGTACAGCATTGACATCAGCACCGCGCATGTGGAGATACTGGGCGGTGTTCAGGTCACGGCGGCATGCCATCCAGAACGCACCGTTGATGAGTTCCTTCTCGCCCCAGTCATGTGTATTCGGCAAGCGTGGACTGTCCTCGTGCAAGGTGCCATTGACGTCGAACATGATTTTGACTTTATCAAGGTCGCCCATGGCGGCAGCGTGCCAAACATCATAGGCCGCGCCACGATCCACAAGCCGTTGGGCAGCATTCCACCGGCAGAAAACTACTGCGTCGGTCAATGCTGTGCCGCCACCTATAACGGCACCACCAGCGTCAATGTCCGCACCAGCATCGAGTAAGGCATCAATGGCACGGGTATGATCAATACTGGCCGCCCAATGCAAGGGCGTCTCTTCGTGCGGACCGCTGAAACGAGCATGGACATTCGCGCCACTGGCGATAAGCAGCCGGACGACCTCCCCGTCATCAATGATGACGTTGCCATCTGTCGCGAAATGTAACAGCGTACGAGGATTGTCGCCAATCGTTGCGTTGACCAGATCGGGATGTTCGTCCAGCAGAACGCCGAGCATGCCGATATCTCGGGCTTTGACGGCCTCAACAATAGGCATGTAGCGACGGGCGAATTCAATAAGCTCAATGATACTATCATATTCCAGGTGTTGCGCCCAGCCGAGAGCGTCACTGTCATGTATCCGGTCCTTGATGGTCGTATCCCCTCCGCGTGACACCAGTGTGGTGACAGTTTCGTAAGAACCAGTCTCGACGGCACTGTGTACGGGTGTACAATGAGGGTGGAACCCCTGGGGATTGTACTGGCTCGGATCGATACCATTGTCGATAAGGATGCGACAGGCGGTGGGTTGGCTACAATTGGCAGCGCAAGACAGCGCTTTTTGTCTCGTATCGGCATCGGCATCGGGCAGCAGGCGCCCAAGATCTTCGATGAAGCCCATGCCAGCGGCGATAAGAAGATTCACTTCTGCTCCGGCGTCAAGGAGAGCCTGAACGGCATGATGTTCGCCATGGGCTAGCGCCGCCTCGGCGCAGTTGGGGTCAGCTCCATTTTTGACGAGGACGTTCACAAGATCGCCCTGCATGCCGGTTTCCCGCGACACATTGCCGGAGGTGACGAGGGCCAGGGTCTTATAAAGATCGTGTTGCAGCGTGTCGTCACTGTGCTTGCGCTGATGGTCGATGATGCATTGGATGATGTCGATGATATTGTCAGGCAACGCCCTGTTGCGAATGGGATTCTCGGCAACAAACCAGAGGAGCTTCGGAGCTTCGAAATACTGCCCTGGTTGGGTGCCGCTGATGAAGAACGTCTCAGAGAAGCTCGCCGTCTCCGAGAGAAGGCTGGGATATTGGTCGAGATGGGCGGCAAGGGCGGCGACACGACCGGCGTCAAGCAGGCCGATAGCCTGTCGGAATAGTTCGTTGGTAATATATTGGTGGATCGGTAGAATATCAGGCATGGTATGCCCTCCTGCGGTATTCCGGATGAGATTAGATAGAAAACTGCGGGCGCTATATCACCGTATGCTCCAGACAGACCAGAAAAATAGATAGGGCATTCTTGACCATATCTATCGCATGGCCTCTTCTATATAATATACTTATATATTTCTCATTCGGGGTTCTGAGACAACCTCTATGAAATGTATACGGTTGCTTAACAGAGAGACCAGAGACACTATTATTTATGATAGCAGACCTAAAGATCCAAACGATTAGCCCTGACGTGTGTAGGAGGACTTCTTTATGCGATGGTACATTACCCGGTATCTTCGGAATTATAATCAGTTTAACTACCCCTTGTGGGTCAATCTACGCTACAGAGCCCCAGGATTCCCCACAGAAACCGCCTGCACGCTTTGTGGAGCGTTTCCAGGAGATAGATTGGCTGATTGGTGAATGGCAAGGATACGGCGTATTCACGGATAATACGACATATATCCACCGTGCCTATTAATATGATGTGGCGGGCATGTCCCTGAAGGAAATCTTTGAACTGGCCATGCAGGGTCAGGAATACGAGATCATGGAAGAGCTGGTTTTGAGGCGTATCAAATAACTCTTAAACGCAAACGAACGGAAACGTCGCCACTGTTATATGGTTCTGGCATTAATGCGGGAAGCAACCGGAGCGGAGCCGGTGATGTGGGGAGACAACATCGTAGGATTCGGAAACTATTATCGTGTTTATGACAGCGGTAGGGAAGGCAACTGGTTCGTGACTGGATTCTCACCGCGTAAACAGAACTTGTCATCGCCCCTATATTTCAAAATATCATTGGATCACCACCGTAGTGAATATGATCTGCCAGCTATGTAATGCATCTGGGAGAATAGGATCGGAAGTTGTTTATGTCAAAGTATTTAATAATTGTTGAGTCCCTGGCTAAAGCGAAAACCATAGAAAAATACCTGGGCAAGGACTATCAGGAAAATATAGTGCCACAACGGTACCCTCTGGCCATGGGCCCGTCAATTATAATTTGTGTATTTATTACCTTTATATCAGTATCACTGGAAAATAATACTTGCATAATACTAAACTAATGACTATAATACGTACATACGTTTAGCTAACATACATTTTGTATTATAGTAAGGGAGGCATTATGCCACGGAGATTTCTGCCTGTTTTTATTATATTAAGCATATTGATTTTCGGTGCCGACGGCAGTCGTATCATCATGGGATTAACCGGATCAGTGGAATCCATGCAGGGTAGAGGCCCTGTTCCCGCAAAATATGATTTCGATGCCTTGATCAACGTGGATCACACGGTACTACAATTTAGTCTGATGGATGGCAACGTTCTTATAGAGGCCTCGGTAATTCCTCTACAGGGTATTAGCGGTCCCGGGGAATATCTTGTTGCCCTGAATCAGAAGATCTACAGAACGTCCCACGACGAGCTCCAAGGCATCGCGCAACAGATTTTGATCGTGGTGTATCAAAGTAATCAACTGCTGAGATATGGTGAACCCGACATAGCCTATGTAAAAACATATAACGGAACTGCTATATGCTGGCAGCTCGGACGAATTACTTATTTTTTCTTACCGTATCATAAAACCCCAGAAAGCGATACCAACACGATCGTGGTCTGGCGCGAGAAAACGTCGTGGGCAAACTTATGGATTTTATAGGGTTATATATTGAGACGTGCACCCATAAATAACACACGGAACTGTCTTTATATTGAATTTCCAGGGCATGCTTAAGTGGCCTTGCCCGGCTATATGATTTAATACGTAAGCCGTCGAATGCCGTGATATCCGGTTCATATAAACTCCAAACACAAACCCGTTTTTATTTATGCCCCCAGTTATCTCCGATAAATTGGGCTCGAAATTCTCCGCTTCATATAGACACATATAGGATGTTCCCGATAACTGAAGGTTCTGTGCTTTCTGATACCCGTCCGCCATCGCGCGTATATGTTGCACGCGGATAACCCCAGTGTGCAACATATTAAAGTACTCGAAGCGCTTTCAGTTTTTGCTTGTAGTCGTGTCGCATAAAGAATATCATGTGAGTCCCTGTAGTGGATTTCAGAGTTGAATCCGGAGTATTTTATGAACGTGCCTGCAGACATATCAGAACATGAGCGTGGTCCCTTTCGGTCAAGAGAACCGGCCTATTTTATCCAACTGGTAAACCTATTTCAGGATCTGGTAGTCGGTTATATTTTTGGTCGGATTGGTCGAATTAATGAGGCACGCAAAATGGCTATACTCGCATTTGCGGATCTCTATAATCATGTGGCACCTATCAATGATGATGATGAACTCATGCTAACACTATTTCAGTATACCAAGACATGTTGTGAGGGCACTAAGACTGGTCATGGCAGCCAACCCGATTACAAAGCAGAAGATCAAGGCGCGGATATTGCAAACATGTTACAAGTAATGGCCCCCTATGAGCGACTCATAGCCATTATGGCGTATGTTTTCGGTTCTACGCGGGCGGATATTGCGCGTTTTACCCACTTGCCTTTGTCCGCAGTTCAACGGCGCCTTGATGCGGCGCATCAGAAGCTTCCAGCAGCATTTGTTGAGTTGTCTGTAAGTGACATACAGCAACTAAGACCGTCCCAAAATGAACGTTTTGTCAATGAGGTCCGAAACGCGGCCAGGCTTTCATCATAGCTGCCGTTTGCGTGATTATCTACAGGACATGGACATCAACGGACCTTATCCTTTGTTAAATCTGAGCCACACGTGATCCGTAACAGGAACATGATTAAGTGGGTGGAGGTAGACATGGATAGTGTCGATATAGTGGAACGACTAAATCTCTTACAAGCTTTTCTAGATGAAGAGAAAACAAAAACCGACGATTTACAGAAAAATTATGAAAAGGTTATCGTTGAAAATAAGGATCTTGAAGACATGGTTTTTAAGCTGGAGAATGAAAAGGAGACCCTGTTAAATGAGATAGAGGGATTAAGAGAAAAGCATGCTGCGGTAAGTAAGAAAATAGACTCTATTTTAGAGTACATAGACCTATTACCAGGCAACCTTCCCAACGAAACCACCGCCGTTGAGGACAGAAAAGAAATCTCGGACAACGACGATGAAACACAGGAAGAAGGCCATGTTTAGTTCAAGCAGAGCGGTGTGTTCCGTTGAGTTATAGTGATGCTATCCAGGGCAGTGAATACGGACAACCGCTTGTAAGAAAAGTATATCACGTTAACCGTTGACAACAAGCCTTTTTACCGTTAAAGTGGCGATTAAACCGATCCACAACTCAATCATCATTAACATACAAGCAACCCATATGTATACTATTGCTGTTTCTAATCAAAAGGGTGGCGTGGGTAAAACAAGCCTATGTCTCCACATGGCAGGTGCGATGGCGCAGCGGAAACACAAGGTGCTACTGATCGATATGGATCAATAGGGAAATCTTACCAAGGTAACAATAGACGAATCTATTACCCCTCAATTTTACCTGCGGGATCTTCTTGTTGATGATCCACAAACAACCGCTATGCAGGTTACGGTGAATACCACCATACCTCGTGTAGACTTATTGCCGACGAATCCCCGCCAAACTAACCTTGATGAAAGTCTGTCAGACAATTTCGATGCGATTTATTTCTTGAAAGAAGCCCTCGAAACTATCCCGATCGCCAAGTATGATTTCGCTATAATTGACTGTCCACCACAACACGGATATGCAACACATATGGCAGTCATGGCAGCCGACGGCGTCATCGTACCTGTTGAGTGCCAGAAATGGGCAATTGAGGGATCCCAAAAAATGATTAAATATGTCGATCGAATACGTAAACGGTTCAACCCGAATCTCTCTTTGATGGGTTTTCTTATAAATAAACTCGATATCAGGCGTGTTGTAGAGGTTGACCTCAAGGATGAGCTTCGTATGACCTATGGTGATTTGATTTTTGATACCGAATTCGGGGATCATGTGCAATACGTAGAAGCGGCCATGTTAAAGAAGCCAATTTCTATCTATAAGGAACACTCCAAACAGGCCAAATCGTATATAGCGCTCGTTAAAGAGATAGAACAACATGTCAAAAAAGACGTTTAAAGGGAAATTGGATTATGTTAGGCAGGACGACGAGGACGACGCCCTGCCTAACAAAGTTGATGCAGATCGCATTGGGGGCCTAATGGCGCCAAAAATTTATGAGGGCACCCGTCGTCTGGCAGCGGCGCGAGAAATCCCCATAGATCGAATTCGGCCCGATTCGAATCAACCCCGGACATCGTACCGCAAAGAAGGTATTGAAGAATTGGCCGAAACAATTAGGCAGATTGGCATAATCAACCCCATTCAGGTCAGGTATGCTGAATCCGATGACTTATTCGAAATTATATCGGGGGAAAGGCGATTCCGTGCCGCCCAAAATGCCCAATTTAAGGCCATCCCATGCATCGTACGAGAGCCAGACGACGAACGTAGAGCGCACCAAATCATAGAAAACGTCCACAGAGAGGACCTTAATGCGATTGACAGGGCTATGGCATTATTAGAACTGAAGCAGACGCTCGGCCCTAAGACAAAGTGGAAGAAAGTGGAAGAAATTACCGCCATCCACGAACGACGTCGGCAGCAATTCTTAAATCTATTGGATTTACCAGAACATATGCAGGAGGCTATACTTTACAGGAAGGCAACAGCTTGGGGCGGAGCGATTACTGAAAAACATGCCAGGGCGCTTGTGTTGCTAAAACACGACACAGAAGAACAAGAAAAGCTATTTCAAAAGATCCTCTGTAGTGACACACCCTATAGTGGCGACAGGGCTTTGTCGAAAGCCCGTAATATAAAAAACAGGGCAGAACCCCACTTAAACCTGACATTCAGATACCGCAGTCCCCAAGACCTTATAAGGCAACTTAAGGAAAAGCTAAAAGGCCTTACGGGAGAATAAAAAACTTAGAACCCGAACCTAAGTTCGGGTTCTAAACGCTTCCTCCGTGAAAATAACGATGTATTTGCTCGCCAATCTCCCTTCCTATTCCGGAAATACTCACTAGTTCTTCCAGAGGGCTGGCTTTTATTTTCTCTACAGACCCATATTTCTTAATCAGTATCTGACGTCGTTTGGGGCCTATTCCGGGAATATTGTCCAGGTCAGACAGTACCATGCGTTTGCCACGTCTATTTCGGTGGAAGGAAACAGCAAAACGATGGGCTTCGTCACGAGCATGCATAAGCAGTTTCAGAGCCGATGACGTTTTAGGAATGATGATCGGCTCTGATTCGTCCGGCATGAAAACTTCTTCCAGCCGTTTGGCAAGGCCGATGACTGGCAGGTCTATCAGTCCGAGCTCGTCCAATATCTCCTTGGCACTCGATAGCTGCCCCTTTCCACCGTCTATAAGCACCAGATCAGGCAGGGGACCATTTTCATCGATCTGGCGGCGATATCTCCGACCAACCACCTCCATCATCATAGCATAATCGTTAGGTCCAATCACGTCTTTTATCATGTATTTTCGGTATTCGGACTTACGAGGACGACCATCTACGAAACAGACCATAGACGCTACCGGGTCGGAACCTTGTACATTAGAGATATCAAATGCTTCAATACGATGAGGCGCACTGTTGAGCTGGAGTGCTTTCTGGAGGGCGGCAATCGAGGCCGGTATGCTCCTTTGCTCTTGACGTTCACTTCGTCTTAGGATGTGGGAATTGAGTTGTAACTCCGCATTTTGATTCGCCATCCGGATCAAGGCCGCTTTATCTCCTCGTTTCGGTACGGTAAACGTAACATTGCGACCCCGCTTCTCGGTAAGAAATTTGGTTAGAGTAGTCAAATCCGGTGGCATGATGGATAGAATGATCTCTACAGGATAGAAACTGGTATGGAGATAATACTGGGACAGAAAGGCGGCCATCGCCGTCTCATCGGTATTTCCCGCCGGGATTTTCACAAAAAAATGTTCCTTACCAAGCAGTTTACCTTCTCGTATTTGAAGTACGGCGATACAGGCGTCGGTATCGTTTCTTAGATAACCTGTAATATCCTGATCTATGGACTTCTGTGTTATTACTCTTTGCTTCGTGGCATCGCCACTAATGGTTTTAATCTGATCTCTGATCTTACCGGCCATTTCATATGCCAGATTAGCCGATGCCTCTTTCATGCGGCGTTTTAACGCGTTTACTAATCCAGCTTTTTTACCGGACAGGAAATCAGAGACCTGATCTACAATTTCACCATACGCTTCCTCAGAAATATGCCCTTTACACGGGCCGGGACAACGATCGATGAAATAATCCAGGCACGGCCGATCGAGTGACGGCCAGGTGCGGGCGCTGGGACATGTTCGTAGTGGGAACACCTTGCGAATGGTATCGACCGTCCGGCGCATAGCTTTGACGTTGGTATAGGGACCAAAATACCGAGCGCCATCGCGCTCAACATTTCTGACGATAGCAACCTTAGGAAAGGGCTCATTGGTCAGTTTAATATACGGAAAAGTCTTATCATCGCGCATCATGACATTAAAGCGCGGTTTATGGCGCTTTATCAGGTTATCTTCCAGGATTAGGGCTTCAACCTCCGTACCCGTCGCGATCCAATCTATATCGGCAACACGACTGATCATCACGGGGATTTTGGATTGTGAATATTGATCTGTATTCCGGAAGTATGATCGTACCCTAGATCTTAAGTTTTTGGCTTTGCCGATATATAGAATCTTCTGTAAACGATCTTTGAATAAATAGACCCCGGAACATGTAGGTACGGACGTCAGTTTATCCTGTATTTTAGAACTCGTATGTGTCATAGTTGGTCATTGGGGGGTGCCCAACATCTATCAATTCGGTTAATAAGGAAAATGTGCTGCCTTTTGCAATAAACCGAATATGCTGGCGATAAACATCTCAACGGCGTTGATGTGCAGTATAGGGCAAAAACTCCAGGTCGTCCACTGTTTTGGGCAACACATGCGTCGATACAATCTATCTCCTATCACATGAACACCCAATTGGCGTTCCTTTTATGAATACAACGCATTGCTGAACGGTCTTCGATATTGCCGGGTGATTTCGTGGCTTTCACCCAAGGTCTTGAAAATAGCGATACAGGCCCGGCGTGCCCCTTCGTCGTCATACTCCCGATTTCGTTCAACAACGCGGATAAAATGTTGTAAGGCATCGGAGAATTCCGTATTTCTTAGATGTTCAATGGCCAGTAAATAGGTCTGTTTTATAGGATCTTCGGCCAGGCCCTCCGGAGATTTCAGATATTGAAATAACGCGGCAATGGTCCGGAGTCCTTCAGCAAGATCAAATAAATCGGAATCCGGTTCAATTGATTTCAAAAGGCTGATGACACGATCGGGATCTTCCTGTAGGTAGGTTTGTGCCAATAACACGGCCGCCTGGGCATTATCAGGCTCACCTTCTAGAATTTCATTCAGCTTACTTTGGGCTTCTGGGCCCTGACCATTATTGAGTAATTCTGTAGCCTGCTTGAGCTGGTCGGCATACCGGCTGGGCAGGGCTTTTTTCAACCATTCTATAATGGAACGCTCTGGTAGAGCACCGGTAAACTCATCTTTTACTTCCCCATCCACAAACATTTTAACATTGGGAATACCCTGGATACCATAATGTTGGGCAATGTCCCGATGTTGCTCCGTGTCCAATTTAACCAGTTCCCATTGACCCTTATTTTGCGTGGCCAGATTTTCAATCACCGGACCCAGTACTTTACAGGGACCGCACCATTCCGCCCAGAAATCCACCAGGACGGGGATATGGTGACTCTTCTCGATAACATCGGTGTTAAAGTCGGTAACTTCGTAACTCATTTCAACTCCTTTTCATCCTGGCTCTTTACCTTCTAAATAGGACCACCAATAGAGTCTCGCAGCAACGGATCGCAACGGTTTGTATAATTGCCCGATTCGTTGAAGATGATCTGCCACCGGTGGTTTTCTCAAGTGTTTTTTGTGTTGAATAGCCAACGCCAACGCCAGATCGCCGGTCGGCCAGACATCGGGACGGAGTAAGGCCGTAAGTAAATAGACTTTGGCCGTCCAGGGGCCGATGCCTTTCAAGGTGGTTAATGTATTCAAAATAGATTGGTCATCCATGGTTGCAAGGTGGTCCAGATTTAATCGACCGTCTAAGATGGCATGTGCTAATATCCTGGTATATTCGGTTTTCTGACGACTGAACCCCACCTGTTTTAATGTTTGATCGTCCAATTCAATAAAATATGAAGGGGATATCTCAGGCAGACATTCAGACAGCTTCCCATAGGTTGCTCTGGCCGAGGCAAGAGAAACCTGTTGCTCTAATATTATATAGAGTAAAGTGCTGAAGCCTTGTGGACGTTGCCATAACGGCGGGGGACCATAGGCGTTCACAATGGACGCCAGGTCGGGATCTCTCTCTGATAAAATGGAGACCCCCTGCGTCATTGATATTTCATTGAGGGCATCGTGATTTGAAATTATATCCGATTCCTTCCGGCTTCGTGTACCTATGTCAGTTTTTATGCCTGAATGGTATTATAGCAGAACAGGGCCTTATCTGTCAAAAGATTTGATATGATCGTATGGGGTATTTTATTGACAGTATGACTTCTTCCCATTAATCTTGATCCGTTGATATGCTCACCTTTCAGGAGAAATAAATGGCGCAACAACGCGGGGCACAAGTCCTGGTACGGGCACTGGAGGCGCACGGTGTGGAATATATTTTCGGATTACCGGGCCATGGGAATATGAACATACTGGATGCGATCTATGACTCAAATCAGATCTCATTCAAGCTGGTCAGGCATGAGCAGGCCGCCGCACATATTGCCGACGGTTATGCACGTATCAGTGGTGAAGTCGGCGTCTGTTGTTCATCTGTAGGTCCCGGCGCTGCCAATATGATTATGGGGATCGCCACAGCGTATTTCACCTCAAGTCCGATTCTGGCCATAAGTGGGGGGATTATCACAAAACAGGCTGGTCGAGGTCAACTTCAGGAGACCTCACGTGCCGAAACCCCTACAGATCAGGGATATATGCAGGCGTTACAGCCTTTCACCAAGAAAGTCTGGGATATTCAACAACCGGTACGAACGGGTGAAATTGTACGAAAGGCCTTTGCGATTGCACAGGCCGACCGGCCGGGACCGGTCGCTATCGAATACCCCTGGGATTTACAGGCTGAATATGTTGATGAGGTTGAAATCCAGGTCCCTGAAAAATATGCCTACGGCCGAGGCGTCAGAGCGGATAAAACGGCCTTACAAAAAGCCGCCGATTGTTTGTGTCAAGCTGATTGTCCGGTGATTGTCGCCGGCAACGGCGCCATGATCGGGGAGGCCGGTCCCGAAGTGGTCGAGCTGGCAGAACTCATCGGGGCGCCGGTGGCTACCTCCTTTGTCGCTAAGGGAATCATACCCGAGGACCATCCGCTTTCTATCGGCATGGTGGGCTGGTTGGGACATCCTGTTGCCCATGAGATGATCCGTGAACATGCGGATATCGTGTTCGCCATCGGATATCGGTTTTCCGACGAGGCCACAAGCTGGTGGACTGAAGGCCGACCCTATGTGAAGGAAAACAGGTTCATCCAACTTGATATTCAGCAACAGGAACTTGCAAAAAATTATCCGGTGGAAGTGGGACTATTGGGAGATGCGAAGGCCAGCTTGAGAGAGTTAATTGACCTGATTCGGGATCGCGGCGGCCGACCTGGATATGAAAAAAGTACCCAATGGATTTCCGATGTTACACGGGCTTTTCATCTTGATTTGCCCGATGCTGAAAAAACACCGATGGAGTCCATGGTGATTGCCGACCGTCTACGCGCGCTGTTGCCCCGAGATTCTATCCTTTCTATCGACACGGGGACCCATGCCCATTATTTTTCGGCATTCTATCCCATTTTCGGGCCCCGCCGTTTTCTCAATCCTGGTGGATGGACACCGATGGGATGGGGCCCCGCTGCCATCCTGGGTGCAAAATTAGCGGCGCCTGATAAGGTTTGTGTTTCTATCAGCGGTGATGGGGGATTCCTCATGGTCTGTCAGGAGATTGTCACGGCGGTTGAATGGAATGTGCCGGTTATCTGGCTGGTGTTTAACGATCAGGCCTTGCGGGCGATACGCGACGGCCAGAAAGAAGCGTACGAAGGAAGAATAATCGGCACTGAATTTACACAGCCGACCGACTTTGCCGCCATGGCCCGCTCTATGGGCGCCATAGGGATTCGCGTAACGCATGTCGATGAATTATCGGGCGCGATCGACCAGGCCATATCATGCAATAGACCCTGTGTCATAGATCTTCAGGTAGATCAGGAAGCGATATATCCACCTGTCGCCGGTATTTGGTATGAGCCCGCACGAAGCCCTGATGCACGGATGCCCAGAGGGTCTTCACGGCAATGGACATGAAAGGATTATTTAAAGAATTTCTGGTGGGCGTCGATCACGATATCGGCCATGTTTTCCCAGGATGTGCGGGATGTATTAACCACCAGATGGTATAAGGTCGCATCATGCCAATCACGTTTGTAATTATATTGTAGGTAGAGTGTCCTCTGATTATCTTTCTCGTGAACCAGTTCGGTGGCCTGATCTCTTTCCAGGTTCATCTCTTCCATGATGATTTCAATACGATACTCGGCCGGTGCAACAAAAAGGATATGAAACGTGTTATCCTGATCTGCCAGGATACATTGGCATCCTCTGCCGACGATAATCACTTGGTCGCGCTTGGCGAGGGTCTTTATGGTATCCTGAAGAATCTGCACATATTCTTTTTTATCAAGAAAGGTGTTTTTTAAAGAGGAGGGATCGTAGGTGCCCTCATCTGATGTCGGGACATAGGGCCAGATGAGCGGGGGATATTCCGGCGAAAGGGAGTATATGGTCGATGGGGTGAACAACTCTCTGAGAAAACTTTGAATGGTAGATTCCCCCACCTCATCTATCTGCTCTACCGTTTCTTCCGGGACACCGGCCGCCTGAGAAACTTTGGCGATCAGTTCCTTGTCAACACATTCATATCCTATTCGTTCTGCGATGATTCTTGCGATGTCTTTACCACCGCTGCCGAATTCTCTCGCCACTGTGATGACACTCATGATAACCTCCTCGTACCCCGGTCAAACCCCAACCGGATTCATAAAAACAACTTGAAATTATGATATTATCGAATAAAATGGATGCATCCTGTTCTTTCCTGAAAAAAAATGGCGTTGATAAGTTGCGTTTCGGTGTTATTTTAGGAACAGGGTTCGGCACATTTATTAATTCGATGGAGGATGCCATCGTTATACCCTATGATTCTATCCCGCATTTCCCAGAGGTAACAGTCGAGGGGCACGCGGGGAATCTGGTATACGGTTCATTACACGCTATACCCATCCTGGTCATGCAGGGCAGGTTTCACAGATATGAAGGGTATACAAACGATCAGATAGGATATCCCATTCACGTTATGAAAGCCCTCGGGGTGGATATATTGATCATCACCAATGCAGCAGGCGGTTTGAATCCTGCATTCAAAGTGGGTGATCTAATGATCGTCGAAGACCACATCCACCTCATGGGAGGCGCCTACAACACGCTCGGCGATCAGATCCGGGAAGGTCCATGTTACGATGATGAGTTAAAAGAACATCTATTTAAGATAAGTATACAAAAAAAGAGACCGGTTCAAAGGGGAATTTTATCCTGGATGCCCGGTCCATCCTTTGAAACCCGTGCAGAAATCAATATGTTGAGAAAATTGGGCGCCGATGCCGTAACCATGTCAACCATCCCGGAAGCGATTATTGCCCATAGTCTTGAAATGCGGATATTGGGGATCTCTTGTATATCCAATCAATGCGCAGGTATCGAAGAGGGGTTGATCAATACAGCAGAGGTCATGATGGCGGTCAGGTCATCTGCTGAGACATTTTCGCGATTGATCTTCCATTTATTGGATGATCTGCAATAAAAATTGAGATAAAAATGGATTGGTTTAAAAGAAAAAACAGTGGTTTGAGTTCGCAACGAAAACGTGAAATCCCTGAAGGATTGTGGATAAAATGCGAGACCTGTGAGGCCATCCTGCATAGGGCCGAACTTGAAAGAAACTTCAACGTCTGCGCCAAATGCGGGCATCATTTCAAGATCGGTTATAACACATATATTGAGCTCATTCTCGATCCGAATTCCTTTGAGGAATGTGATACCGATCTTCAGACCACAGACCCCTTGAAATTTAAAGAGAAACAGAATTATCCGGATTACTTGAAACAATATCAGAAGCGGACAGGGTTACATGAGGCGGTTATCAGTGGAACGGGACGGATTTCGGATCGAAAAATCTCTCTATCTATTCATGATGGTTCGTTCCTCGCGGGCACGATGGGCTCTGTGGTAGGAGAAAAAGTGACCCGCTCTGTACGTCGGTCTCTGGATCAGAAAATCCCACTGGTCGTTATTGCCACCTCTGGTGGGGCGCGGATGCAGGAGGGCATCCTGTCGCTGATGCAGATGGCAAAAACGTCATTATGGTTGACCAGGCTTACAAAGGAAAAGATCCCTTATGTGGTCATTCTCACCAATCCGACCATGGCAGGCGTCATGGCCAGTTATGCCTCGCTCGGAGATTTTACCCTGGCAGAACCCGGTGCGATGTTGGGTTTCGCCGGATTACGGGTCATTGAACAAATGATGGGTTCCAGCTTACCGGAAGGATTTCAAACAGCCGAATTCTTTTTTAACCGTGGCTTTATTGATCAGGTTACACCTCGTAGTCAGTTAAGAAATTCCCTGATAAACATCCTGGGATTTTTTCCAGATAGAGAAAAATGAAAAGGGGCTACCCGGCACAAACCACCTGAGCTGATGTTGCGCTGCTTGCTGCGTAACATCAGGGCCTCAGGTCTTTAACAATAATATATCTGAAGATAAAAATAGCAGCGGACATACGTAGACGCATTTACAACAGTCGTCGCATGTTTTCTGGTCTATATTGATGGCTGCTTCCAAAACCTCGATCGCATCTACGTGGCAAACCGCCACACACGTACCGCAGAAATCGCAGGTGTTCGGTCTTATATCTATCATGTCAATCTCATGTTTCCCGGGGCATACGTAAGGGCGGGTAATCGAAGTTGAAACGATGCTTATAATATAGTTTTATCATAATAAACAAAAGGATTAAAATACCCATATAGGGTGGATAACAAACGATGGCGGCCATTGAAAAGGCCAGGGTACTGAATCCGAGGGTTATTTTTGCATGAGATACTTTTAACGTCTTAAGGGTCCAGAAAAAGAGAGGTAATGACACCAGGTAAGGAAATGCAATCATATAATTTTCTACCAGGAAGGCTGATGTAATACCTGTGACAAGAAAAAGAATCGAAACAATGACCGTCGACATAAAACCATATTTAACCCCTATCGTTATCTTCCCTGCCGCCTTATCTCCTTTCGCGTCCAGAACCGTGGTTAATAAATAGAAAGATCCACATCCCATAGCATACGGGATCGACTGTGTCAACATCGGCCAGGTGAATGCAGAGGCTGTGCCCCAACCTATGGCGAAAGCCACATACCCATATCCTGTAGAATTGGCCAGCACACCGGCAATCGGCCGATCTTTCCAACGAAATGGCGGGGCGTTATACGCATAGCTCAACAGGGCTGAAAGCACGATCAGGAGTCCCAGCCAATAGGCATATATCCATGCGCCTGCAATCGCAATCAGGGTACAGGAAAAATACCATCTACGAGCGGACGGGACAGATATGTGTCCTTCAGGCAAAAGAAAGAGTTTGTTATTGATGCGGTCACTTTCAATATCATGTAACTGATTATGAATATACCCCGCCCCCATAACCAGCGTCAGAAGTCCGAGAGATAGAAACATGTGAGGGGTATTTGTGGTCTGGACATTTCCGGGGGCATGACAGAGCCCGAACAGGAAAAGACTCCATACAGCCGGCATGAGCGTCGGACGCATCAGAAAGATATAATCAAAAGCATGCCACCAGGGTCCGTTTCTACCCATTATTTTACCAGGATATGATCGTGAATCAAATAGCAACTTGAGTAACTGTATTATAATTGAACAGAAGGGGGTTGTCTACCCCATTTTCGTTCTTGAAAAGGCAGGCTCAAGACGGGTCATTTCCATTGACATATGGCCTGTTTGAGGATACATTGGACCGTCACGAAATGGGTATGAGTTAAAGTAGGATAAAAGACACTTTTCTTGGAAGGAGTGCTGGTCAGTGGAGAGAACACTTGTTTTAATAAAGCCGGATGCTGTGCAACGCGGTTTGATCGGGAATATTTTAAATCGTTTCGAAAGAAAAGGGTTAAAAGTCGTCGGATTAAAACTCATGGAATTATCAGATGAAATACTCGATGACCACTACAGTCATCTTTCAGATAAACCGTTTTTCCCGCGAATTAAATTATTCATGCGCAGTACGCCTGTCATCGCTATATGTTTAGAAGGGTTTGAGGTCGTAGACACGGTAAGGACGCTATGTGGGATCACCAATTCCCGGGAAGCAGCGTCTGGAACCATACGGGGTGACCTGGGGATGAGTATTCAATGTAATCTGGTCCATGCCTCCGATTCAATTGAGACCGCCGAGGTAGAGGTACCCCGATTTTTCGCCGCAGACGAACTGACGGATTATGAAAGTGTGACGGATACGGTGATCTATGCTTCCGATGAACGTTGATAATTGTTACCAAACACGACGGTTTGTCATGGCGCCGGCTCCAGCGGGTGATCGGTGTAGTCACCTGCCATTTATCAATGTCTCTAATATATGATTGATTATAATTGAATGAAAATAATAAGGTTTCATTCATAATTCATAATTGGTCTTACCCGATATTCTATGCTTCGAACTCCCTCTAACGCGATAGATTCTCTCGTAGGCGTCATAGAACGAATTACCTTCCAGAGTGAAGATACCGGCTACACCATAGCAAAAATAAAACCTGAACTGCGGTCGTGTAAGACTTCAGAAAATCTCGCCCGGATTGCCGGCCGTGAGGGGGTTATCCCCATTATTGGTACGATGGCAACCCTGGTCGCCGGCGAACGGATGGAATTACAGGGGTACTGGGTAACCCACGATAAATATGGCAAACAATTTAAAGTCACAGACTATAAATCGATACAGCCCAATTCGGTTGAGGGGATACAAAAATACTTGGGATCAGGGCTGATCAAAGGGATTGGTCCCTCAAGAGCAAAGATGATTGTCGACCATTTCGGTGTTGAAACGCTTGATATTATCGACGCGAAACCCGAACGACTCCTGGAAGTAAAAGGTGTAGCCAGGAAAACAGTTGAAATTATTCAAAAAGGCTGGCATGCGCAGAAACATATTCAGGAGGTGATGCAGTTTCTCCTGGCCAACAACGTCAGCATCACCTACGCCGTCAAAATTTATAAAACATACGGAGATGATGCGATTCAGATGGTGATGGAAAACCCGTATCGTCTATCCAAGGACATCTGGGGGGTCGGTTTTAAGACCGCCGATCAGATTGCCATGAATCTCGGGGTTGATCCGCGTGATCCTGCCCGGATTGTCGCTGGCGCTCGATATGTTTTGCAAAAACATACCGAAGAGGGCCATGTATTTGTTCCTCTGGATGACCTGATTGAAGAAAGCACGGCCTTCCTGGATGTGGAACCAGATTCTATCCCCGTGGCTTTAGACACCCTCGTTCGATCCGATGAAATTGTCTATGAGAAGGACCGGGTTTTTATGAAACCCTATTACCACGCAGAGCAGGGCATTGTCAGACATCTTGACCGATTAATTAATTTTCCTCGACCCGCGCCGCCTGAAGAACAGATCAGCCTGATGATTCAGACCGTGGAAAAGAATCGCCGTATCACTTTTAATGACCATCAAAAGGCAGCCATCCACCTGAGTTTTACAAAGGGAGTGATGGTCCTTACCGGCGGACCAGGCACAGGTAAAACAACCTGTGTACAGGGCGTGATTGATTTATTCAAAGAGATCGGTTCCCGCGTGATCTTAACGGCGCCGACGGGACGAGCAGCCAAACGTTTGTCGGAAGTGACCGGCTCAGAAGCGAAGACGATGCACCGATTGCTGGAGTTCAATCCCAGGACCAGAAATTTCAATAAGGGATGGGAAGATCAACTGGATGCAGATGTGGTTATTCTCGATGAGGTATCGATGGTCGATACCATTATGATGAATGCCTTGCTTCGAGCTATCCCTGATACAGCCCGATTTATCATGGTCGGTGATGCGGACCAGCTTCCATCTGTCGGCGCAGGCAATGTCCTCAGAGATATTATTTCATCGCATGTGGTGCCGCCCGTTCATCTCACCGAAATATTCAGACAGGCTCAGGAGAGTGATATCATTATGAATGCCCATCGGGTCAATCAGGGTGAGATGCCTGATGTCAGCATCCGCCGTGAGGGGGACTTTTTCTTTATAAGTGAAACTGATCCGGCCAAAGGGCTCGAGACTATTCGAGGATTATGCACCCAGCGACTACCCCAAAAGTACGGATTTGATGCCATAGAGGATATTCAAATTCTCACCCCGATGTACCGGGGGGAGGTTGGTGTCGATCAACTCAACCTGGCGTTGCAACAGGCATTGAACCCTTCAGGCGCATCGCTGAAGCGAGGGGATAAGGAACTGCGTGTGGGCGATAAGGTTTTACAGACGAGAAATAACTATGACAAGATGGTGTTTAACGGGGACATCGGTCGGATTACCTCTATCGATCCGGACGCCCAACAGGTCCATATCCAGTTCGGTGAGCCGGTCGTCTATGATTACTCTGACCTGGATGAAGTCGTCCTCGCCTATGCCATCAGCGTACATAAGAGCCAGGGGTCCGAGTATAAGGCCGTTATTCTTCCTCTTTATACCACCCATTATATGATGCTGCAAAGAAACCTGTTATACACCGCCATTACTCGGGCGAAAATGCTCGTGGTGATTGTCGGGATGAAAAAAGCTCTGGGCATTGCGGTTAATAATAATCAGGTGGTAGAACGATATACCGGATTACGAGAGGCGCTGGTTGATAAGATCGGATAAAAGAAACAAGAAGGGATAGAGAAACAACCTGTCCATCCGTTGTTTATCATCCGATTTTCGGTATAATTAAATCTCTTGACATCGTTGGGCGGCACTATATTTTCATGGAATCCTTACCGTAATAACTAAGACGATTTCAGGGGGTACATGTTGTCTGTTCGTGAAGATCAATTTAAAGAAAATCCGGAAGAGGAACCGGAAGATGCTCATACCGCATTATTCGGCGATCCGGATGAACCCTATAAAGACGGATTTAATTTAAAAACTGTCTGGGCTTGTCTTTTTGTCGGATTCATCATGCTGCCCGGTTCCATCTATTTGAGTCTGGTTACCGGCGGGCAGACCGGCGCTGCGGATTGGGTAACGGTTATTCTGTTTCTGGAAATCGCCAAGCGGTCCCTGGTAAAGATGACCCGCCAGGAAATTATGATATTGTATTGGGCGGCAGCAGGATTGGCGGCGGCCGGCAATGCAATGAACACCGGTATAACAGGCGGTCCCTTTTCTCATTTAATCTGGGAACAATATTTCAAACAATCGCCGGAAGCCGCAAGCATCGCCACGATGATACCCTCCTGGGTCGTCCCGGCGCTGGGTTCCGAAGCCCTGGCACAACGTGACTTTTTCAATCCGGATTGGTTCATACCGATTGGGGTGTTAATCCTGGTCACGATATTATTTACCATTAATTCTTTTTCGATGGGATATATTCTATTCCGGGTCACAAACGATATAGAGCACTTACCGTTCCCGCTGGCAAAAGTACAGGCCGGAGGTGCAACCGCCCTGGCGGAAACCTCTCAGAAAAAGGAGGGATGGCGTTGGAGGGCCTTCAGTATCGGCACCGTCATCGGCGTCTCATGGGGATTGATTTATGTGATGATACCCATTCTTTCCAGCACTTTTCTTGTCACACCGATTACAATTTTACCCATTCCATTTATTGATTTTACAACGAGCCTGAAGGAAGTCCTGCCTGCCACCATGATCGGCATTGGTACAGACCTCGGCGCCCTGCTTGCAGGATTTGTGATCCCTTTCTGGGTGGTTATCGGTAGCTTTGTTTCTTCTGCTAGCATTGGGCTTATTGGGAATCCAATGTTATACCACTTTGGTATTCTGAGCACATGGGAACCGGGGATGTCTTTGATTCCCACTCAGATATCGAACAATATAGACTTCTGGCTCAGTTTTACCATCGGATCATCCCTCGTCATCGGTTTTGTGGGGTTTGGCGCCACCATAAAATCCATTATGAAATCAAATCGGGAGAAAAAAGAATCGGGAGGGGTGAGTACCACTGTGATGCCTCCGCCGGAAGGGCGCGGCGATATTCCCCTCTGGATTGTCGGCGTATTCTGGTTTTTAAGTACCGCTGGATTCGTGGTGCTATTGTATTACCTTATACCCAGTTTTCCCTGGTGGATCAGCGCCATCTTCGGGTTTCTTTGGTCGCCTGTGTTTTCTTATATCGGCGCCCGTATGATCGGGATAACGGGGTCTCCATACGGATCCTCTTTCCCGTTTGTAAGAGAGGCTTCCTTTTTACTGTCGGGTTATAAAGGCCTTGATGTCTGGTTCGCCCCGATTCCCATATTCGAACATGGTGGGGTGGCCGCCACATTTAAACAGCTTGATTTGACCAAAACGACCTTCGGGAGCGTCATCAAATTAAGCGCGTTAACTATGGTATTGATGTTTATCTGTAGTTTTATATTCTATTCTTTGGTATGGAAACTCAATCCGATTCCATCCGCTGCCTATCCATATGTACAGAAGATGTGGCCATTAAATGCCGCTATGCGAACCATCTGGGTAAAATCAACCCTGCCCGGCGGGACAACCTTCATATTCGAGATCATCAAAATCGAGTATATTCTCGCCGGACTCGGCATCACTGGTGGGTTATTCGCCTTGTTGACAGCCATTGGCGCGTCGCCCCTGTTTTTCTATGGTTTAGTCGGCGGTCTGGCAAGTCCGATGTGGCAAACAATGCCGACATTTTTAGGCGCTATACTCGGTCGTTACTATTTCTCCAAACGATTCGGTGATGAAAAATGGATGTCATACGTGCCTATTGTAGCGGCCGGCTATGGGGCCGGCATCGGATTAATAGGCATGATCGCGATTGCTATCGCCCTGATTTCAAAAGCTATATCTCAGATAGTTTATTAGGATCTATACAGTCATCAGTATTGAACAGAAAACGCCCCGTGGTAATTTTCCAACCACGGGGCGTTTTATTTTACAATTGTCCATCCACAGGAGCTGGTGAATGTTAGACGTGGTAACACATGGTTTTTATCTAATGATATGCTTCCAACAAGCTCACAGCTTCTCTCACCTGCGCTGCGATATTTTCCGGGACACGAGGATTGAAAGGACCACCCTCGCCGGCTTCCACATCATCCCATCCACCTATTTTCATGGCTTCGACGACGGCCGAATAGTTGTATTGACGACTATTCACAAATCGTAGATTTTCTAAGGGAGTTATGAGATCTTCCACCTGTTGTGAGGCCTTGAGATCGCCGTCTCGCTGGGCGTTGTTTATTTCATCAGACGCCCTCGCTGCTACGATTGAGATACCGGAGGTATGGCCGATCGCTCCCAATCCAGCGGCTTTCGTGCTGCGATCTCCCACGCCCCACATGACAATCCCATTATCACCGATACCCCTCATCAGGGTGGGAATATCTTCTTCGGCCGTCCCTACTTTGACGCCGATAAAATTTGGGGATTCGTTGATCAGCCGGATAATGACATCCATATGATCTTTAGTTCGCATGTAGAGGAGAAATTGCGCACCGCAGTCATCACCAAGGTCTTCACCAAGTTCTAAATATACCTCATAAATGCCATCAGGATCTGCCACGCCGGATAAAGGCATCAGCAGGTAGACATCGGGGGGGGCAGGTAATGCGGCTTGTTGGCGAATGAGGTCTTCTGCTGCGGCAATAGGATTCGGAACTATCCCGGCCATAAGAATCCCCTCGCCACCCATTTCCTGGCCGGCGATATCAATAAGTTCGATTTGTTCTTCCGGTGTTAAATGGTGAATCAGGCTGGTTCCGGCAACGGAGATGACCCGCTTTCTGTCGCCGTCCAGATGATTGTTGTCCATCAGATATCGGATGTTTTTTCGATGTCCTGCCGTATCTATTTTTCCATTTTTATATGGCACAATAGGAATGGCCGTCACAGAATTCAGATGTTCAAATATATCAGAGAGGTCCATCTTTTACTCCTGAATAAAACAATTGGTGAATGGCGATTGGTGAATGGTGATAAAAGAAAGATTTTCCAGTCAGCTATACACATTCATATAGGGTCTTTCACTTGACAATCGGTATAATATAAATAGGCGAAATGGTAATGAGTAAAGTGAGCGAAGGGTAATTGAACTTGTTAGTGGTGTCAATAGATTTCACTACACTTACCAGATGGTTTGGATTTATATATAAATCTGAACTGTTGTATAAACGAATGCCCGGCATCTGTCTATAATTTCATTCAACAAACACAGGAGTCTCTTTTGGCTTTTCAATTCGAAGACTGGATGATTCATCACTACATGCAGGAGGGATATATCATCTTTCGTCATATTATCCCGGCTACGCTGCTGGCTGATCTGAGACGTGAAGGCGATAAGGCCCGTGACCTTGCTCACCAGGTGAATGGTCCTCAAACCCAGCGCATTCAGCCGCTTGAAAGGTATGGCGATCAAATCAACCTTGCTCCGTTTAAAGCCTATGTAGAACTGGATGATATACACCGTGCGGTTACCGCGCTGCTTGGAAATGGCTATACCCCGGCAAATATCGATATCATGGGATTACTGGTCGAACCTCAGAATAGTCCCTGGCATTGCGGCTGGCATCGTGACGGGGTGGTGGAAGTGCCCCTTGAGGCGAGAGATGACGAGTTAAAAGCCTATCTGGCAAAATTATGGTATGACCTTCGATTTTATAATCAGGTCAACTGTGCCCTCTATGCAGATTCGAGTACCTGGTATGTGCCGGGAAGTCACCTGAGGGCCCATGACCTGCCTGGAGAAAAACAATCCACGCAAGATCCATCGCTGCGTGCGGGGCCTGAAACGTGGTCCAATGAAAAAATGGAACAGTATGTATTAAAACACTGTCGTGATATGCCCGGCGCCATACAAACCCATCTTGACCCAGGTGATTTTATGATTTACCGCAATCTGGCCTGGCATTGTGGATTGTATCTGCCCTATCAGCCCCGGGCGACCATCCACGATATTGTCAGCCACCAAGACAGAGATCCGTGGCGAGAAGAATGGGCGAAAGTGAAACAGGCGGCCATACAGCGAATGAAAAATCGATAGCCATCAAATTATTGTTCAGCAGACTTGATGAGATCCGGCTCATTAAATCAGGACAGGAGAGATAATGGAATCCATTGTTGATATTCTAGGATGGTTTGGCACCTGCCTTCTGGTATTGGGATACATTATGATATCAGCGAAGAAGGTCCATGGCCAATCTATTTCTTACCAGCTATTCAATTTGATAGGCAGTATATTCCTCGGCGTCAACTCATACTATTACGGCGCGTTGCCTTCGGTCGGCATCAGTATCATGTGGATAGGTATCGGCGGCGTGACGCTGTTGCAAATTTTACAGTCCACAAAACAAAACGTCTCCGTTTGAGATTCGGAGACGTTTTGTTTTCTACGGTCCGTTGTAAATCACCGATTGGTTATATGGAATTATTAATGGCCGGGGTCCATCATCCGGTAAGTGGGAAGCCCATTCGGTCGGATCATAGTCTCTCGATACAAAACAGCCATAATGCGCCGGTACAGCAGTGCGCAAGTTTAATGCCACAGCGGTTTTTGATGAGCCTTCAAAATAAGGGAATTCACCTTCGTTCGGATGATTGGTTAAAAAACCGATATGAGGCTTCAGGTCGAGTATCGGGTTCAGTAACTCGGGATGATCGCCGAACGTGTTGACGGGATCGCCCGAGATATACACCCGAATCGGTCCTAACTCCACCACAAATCCTATATGCTGAACGTCAGGCGGTGTAATCTTATCTTCAGGGAGACCGTCCGGCGGTTTTGCCCAGACCACATGGGCTGACATGGCGCCCATGGCACCTACATCACCGGCGGTCACCGTCGTCATCTTCTCCGCCGACAATCCAGCTTCAATCATCGCCTCGATGCTTTCAAACGGTCCCACATATTTAACATCCGGGAACGCTTCATCAATTCGTAATAAGGATTCGATCCAGGTATGGTCGCCATGATTATGGGTAAGCAGTACATAATCCGTTTTCAGCGTGGATTCATCCAGGGGCGCGTGCTTATGGATAAACTGTTTCGATGGTCTTTCGCTGGGATAATAGGGGTCTACCTGGATGATGGTTCCGTCAGGATGTTTCAGGCCAAATGTGCTCTGGCCGAACCAATGGATGCCGATACTCCCGACAGGCACGTTCAGATCTTCAAAAGGATGCATGGGGGGCCTTTCTTTAAAACTATGGGTAAATTGATGAACCGATGTATATCAATCGATCTACAGTATCGTTATCAATTATAATATTGATTCAAAATCGGGTCAAGGACCGCTGTAATGATACCGGCATGATTCTCTCGACCGCGACCCCGGGCTATAGCACTGACACTGCGGGCGGAACAACCATGATTTCGTCCATCAGGATACACACGCCGGGCCAGTTGAAAGTAGGCTCTGGCAAGGTCTATGGCCAATATGGCGTATGTCACATCGTCTCTGATTTCAGCAGCCAGACTGAGCAGAATCGGGTTGATACAACGTGGTTTTTCATCCTCATACCAATCAGGCCGGTCAGATCGTTTTCCCAGTCCTGCTACTTTGGCTTTTTTTTCGGGGGTAGGGTTAATTGAGAGCGTGTTCACCTGTATATTTACTAATGTATCCACGGCATGTTATACGACCTTATCGTACCTGGTCTCACCTGTGATCTGTCGATAACAGCGTATTGCATCGGATGCGGATCCGGCATCGGGGTCATGAAGTTGGGTCGAAAGGATATCCAGAAGGCGCTCAGCGGCGTGAAGGAACAGACCGGCTCCGGTGATCTTCCAGCCCCGAAGTAAAGCGGTTATCGCATCGGATGCCATCAGGTTCTCTGCCCGAGACACCTGTTCGGTTAAATCCGGGACTTCCCCGGCAAATTTTCTGTAGGTCTGATCCTGATCCTTATTTAGCGCATAAAGGGCACCAACAGGTTCCAGCGCGACCGGCAATACTGAGTTTCCTGTCATGGCTT
>CAJXCW010000050.1 GCA_913051705.1 uncultured bacterium | reverse complement strand
CTATTCCGAAAACAAGTATCCGAGGGAGCCCTGACACCGCTATTAACGCTCCGGAAATCGCTCACATTTAAGTGAGTTAGTCAAAAAACAAACGCGTCACAACTTGGCTTTGAGACAGTCCAAACACAAAATGCCAATCAAAACTGATATCTCATTAGTTTGGTGAACGGCACCACTGGTTTCAACAGGCTCCGAATTGGACGCGATGGAAGTCTAATTATATGGTTGCTTGAATTATGCAACAAGGCCTTGCAGACGGCAACATTATCCGCATTTCAATCATTCCAGTGCCGAGTACGAAATCTACACAGTGTGTAGGATTCGCCATACTCTCTGATCGGCACCTTGCCGGTATAGGATTGACTTTGTTCGACGGTTTTTGCGTCAAACACGGATTTGTTTAAAGTAGAACCGATGAGGACGAACTGGCTTGCCGCAAGAACGCAGAATACCGTTTCTACTACGGCTGAATTGCACTTCTCGAGCGAACGTTTTGACCACCGTGCAACAGCTTGACAGAATTTGGACTGCGAATGACACCCGCACGCGTCCCGCCGACGGCGTCGGCGCAGGAGGCGAGAGCACGACCTCCGTGACGGCGGCGGGGGCGGAGCAGGGCCGGCCAGCCGAGGCCAAGGGGCGGGACCTGGACGGTGGCGGTGGCGGTGGCGGCGGTGGCGGTGGCGGCGTCGCCGGGTTTGAGCCCGGCCGTCTTACCCAGCAGCAGAAAGAAATCGTCTCAGCAACCTGGCGCGTAAAAAGAAATGAGAAACGCGCCACAGCAGGACAGACCAGTGAGGATCTTGGTGCGATTGCAGAAGCCCAGGATGCCGTCCGTACCAAAGCGGAAGAAACCATGACATTTATGCGGTTTCAGGGGGGCATGGATGAAGAGGTGATGAAAATGGCCGACATCCTGGAAGAAGCGCTGGAGCCGATGGAAAAAGCATCTGGACAGCTTCGGATCGCCTCTGCAGATAAGGCCCTGCCTTTAGAAAGGGAAGCCTTGACGGCCCTGATGCGGGTTGATGCGTTGGTACGTGAATATATGATCGTCAACGCCAGAAATCAGATGGCCAGTGGCGCCCCTCTCGACTTGTCGGATACCTCTGAACTTGAACTGAAAGATGATGATAACAAATATGAAACGCCGGATCAAGCATCACAGGCCCAGCAACAAAATAAGACCATTGAAGAATCATTGAACCGGGTTAAAGAGCTGGCTCGTAGACAGCAACAACTGAATAATCAAATGCGACAGATGGCCGACAATGACAGGCAATCGGAGTCGGAACGCCGTCGTGAATTGGATCGCCTGACCCGCGAACAGCGACAATTAAGGCAACAAGCGGAAGAAATGTCCCGGCAGTTGTCGCAAATGTCCAACAATCCCCAGCAACAGCAGCAACGGTCGCAGGATATGAACCAATCGCTGGACAATGCGATGAATGGACTACGGCAGGGGTCTGAGGAAATGGGCCAGTCTACCCAACAATTGCAGCGAAATAATCCGCAACAAGCGGCGGGGCAGGGTTCGCAAGCCCTACAACGGCTCGAGGATGCCACCCAACAGCTTCAAAGAGCGCAGGGGCAGTCGCTGGAACAGCTGGTCAGAAATGCCGTACAAAGGGCGGACCGGTTGGCCACACGCCAGGAACAGCTTTCCAGGGCGGTGGATGAGTTGAAAAAAGAGGAAGAACGGGAATTTTCCGGTGTCAAAGCCCGTATCGAGGCCCTCAGCGATGGACGCGGCAGCCTCAGTGAAGCGGACAAAGGGCGCCAGGTTAAAGAATTCGTCCGTAAGCAGCTTCGGGATGTGGTGGAGGCCAAAGAACAGACAAGACAGGAACTTGAACGGCTGAGAAATGATCTGGAATACCTGACCAGACGGGCTAATCAAGAGCAACCTCAGACGGCAGAAGCGACCGATAAAGCCAGGCGTTCTATCGATGAGGGGGGATTGGATGAGAAGATTGAGCGGTCCAAAGGGCTTCTCAATTCTAATTCATTAGAACGCTCAGCCCGGGCTGAGCAGGATCTTGAGGAAGACTTGAAACAATTGGCCGAGCAGGTTCGTACAGCGCAGGAAAGTTTAATTATGCCTGATCAGGATCAGCTTGCACAGGCTCAAGCTCAGGCGCGTAATGCCATGACAGACTGGCAAAATGTTCAGCGACAATTAGACCGAATGAACCGGGGCATTCCAGATCAGCAATCCCTGAATCGGCTTTCACAAGACTATCAACAGCAGCTCCAACAGCTTCAGGATTTATCTAACCAGACGCCACAGAATACTCCGCAAGGGCAACAACTTCGAGATCAATTGAATCGGGCAACGGCCCTTGGCAATGAACCCTGGAAGATTGATCGTGGCGAGTGGCATGAATTGCATCAAGGTATAGCCAGCGCCCTCCTGGATGTACACCGTGGTATACGTGACCAACTGCATAATATGACCGAACGCGAACGCTTGCATATGGCGCGTGATGAAGAGGTGCCGGCGAAATACCGGGATCTTGTGAATAAATATTATGAAAACCTTTCCAAAGATAACCGTGATTAAGAGCCCGTGATTAACCCTTTCAAACTCAGGGGCGGTCAGATATCATGGTCGCCCCTGAGTTATATAGCCTATGCCGACCGCCTTTATATTTCATCCTGATCATGTGTTACACCACACCGGCCCTTTTCATCCGGAACGGCCAGAAAGAATACAGGCTATCCTGTCACATATAGAGGATGAGAAATCGCGAGAGCCGGGTTCACCATTACATGACCTGATCCATCTTGAACCTGTATCTGCTGACTTATCGTGGATTAAAACCGTTCATGAACCATCGTATGTTGATGCGGTACCAGGATGGTGTAGGCAGAATTTGCGTGATCTGCCTACCGGAGACACCACCATATGTCAGGAATCTTATCAGGCGGCCTTATTGACTGCTGGCGCCGGTTTAGCAGGAGTGGATGCGATCATAGACGGTCGGGTGGATAATGCTTTTTGTTGCATGAGACCACCAGGACATCATGCAGAAAGTAACCGGGGGATGGGATTCTGTATCTTTAACAATATTGCTATTGCCGTGCGTTATGCCCAACAGCGGCATCATGCAGAACGGGTGGTTATCATTGATTGGGATGTCCATCATGGCAATGGTACCCAGCAGATTTTCGAAGAAGATCCCACGGTGTTTTACATAAGTATTCATCAATCTCCGCACTACCCTTTTACGGGTTTATCCGGGGAATGTGGTGAAGGAGATGGAGAAGGATACACGTTGAACATGCCCGTTGCCGCCGGAGCGGGAAACGAAATATATATTAATGCGTTTAAAGACATCGTGGCCCCGGCTGTGACCCGGTATGATCCTGATCTTGTTTTTTTGTCTGCCGGCTTTGACGCCCACTGCGATGATCCCCTTTCCGGCACGACAGTTACCGAAGAGGGATTCGCTGATATGATGCAAATCGTTATGGACCTTGCCGATGTTCTGTGTGAATCTCGGCTGGTTTCATTCCTGGAGGGAGGGTATGATCTTAATGCCCTGGCTCAATGTGTTACCGAGCATATCATTATGTTGACCGAATAATCAGGGAAAAAATCTATGAAATCGCTGATTGCTCTATATACCATGAGTATGCTGGTTTTCTTTCTCGGCGTACTTCCGGCCCATAGTGAAACCGGTCAGCTGGTAAAGTATCAAAGCGGGGAAGAAACTGTAGAGGCGTATCTGGCCACTCCGAGCGGCCCGGGGCCCTTTCCAGCGATTGTTGTATTTCACGAATGGTGGGGACTCAATGACTGGATAAAGCAAAATGTTGATTTATTGGCAGAAAGAGGGTATGTCGCCATTGCTATTGACCTGTACCGTGGCCATTTGGCCAAAACGCCGGAAGATGCCGGTTCGTTGATGAGAAGCATTCCGAATCAACGGGCGATACAGGATATGAAAGCCGTCACAGCTTATTTAAAAACCCTTACAGTTGTGATTCCCAATCGCCTGGGGGCCATCGGCTGGTCTATGGGAGGTGGGTATGCCCTTACCATGGCACTGACCATTACTGATCTCAATGCCTGCATCGTAAATTATGGTCGTTTGATCAATGAAAAAGATAGCCTCGAGAGGATTACCTGCCCGATTCTCGGCATCTTTGGTGAAGATGACAGAGGGATACCTGTCTTGAGCATCAGAGCATTCAAACAGGCTTCTACCGAAATTGGAAAGTCCGTGGATATTATCATGTATCCTGGGGTCGCCGCCGCCTTCATGAATGAAAATGATAAGCGAGCTTATAATGTCAATGCGTCAAAAGACGCCTGGGATCGAATTTTTTCTTTTTTAAACCAGACATTATATAACTGAGTTACGCGCAGACCCTGGTGCATCGCGGCAGAAGTTATGCGACATTTCTACAACGTGTCATTCCCGCATGTTTTAAGCGGGAGTCCATGAATTTGAAGTACTGGATACTCGCCTACTTGGATATGACAACTTTTAACCTGTAAAATGTCTTATTATTTCTGCCGACCTGAACTCGTGTGTCTGGTATCTGGTACATTGTTACGAGAGGTGAAATATGGTGTTTCGCCGTTTAGGTCGCACCGGCCTGCGTGTGTCTGAAATTGCTCTCGGCACTGTTGAATTAGGTCTGGAATACGGTATTCGTACAGGCGCTGCTCCGAATAAACCAGATGCAACAGATGCCGAACTGCTGCTGAATAAGGCTTTGGATAAAGGCGTCAACTTCTTTGATACCGCCGCCGATTACGGTGACAGTGAAGAAATTATAGGCCGGGCAATACATAACAGGCGTACTGAGTTCCTGTTGGCGACGAAATGCCTCCATCGTCTTGAAGAGGGTTTTTCCTGCAAAGCGTCTCGTAGCCATATTCGTGCCTCCATTGACCGGAGCCTGTCCCGTTTGCAGACGGATACCATCGATTTGATCCAAATCCATGGTCGCGATATCGTGGACGTTGAAAAACGCATGATGCAGGATGGTGAGGTGATGGATGAACTTGAACAGGCACGTACCGCAGGTAAAATTCGTTATATCGGCTATTCATCCTATAGCGAAGAAGCATCGCTGATGGCCATACATGATGGCCGATGGGACACCCTCCAAATAGCCTACAATATCTTTGACCAGCGTGCGGCCTCAAGGGTTATACCTGTTGCACAAGAACAGGATATAGGCCTTATCATCCGATCAGCATTGCTCAAGGGCGCCCTGACCGGAAAAGCCAAACATTTACCGCCTCATCTGAAGATATTAGCTGAACATACGGAGACATTAACTCGTTTGACCGGTTCGGATTATACCCTTCCTCAAACTGCCTTGCGCTTCGTACTTTCCAATCCATCGATATCCACGATTATTGTCGGCGCAGATCGAGTGTCTTACCTTGATGAAGCCGTTTCTGTATCAGATGGAGCCGGGTTAACGCCGGATATACTCTCCATGGCACAAACCATGGGGCTTAATGATCCGAATCTGATCAATCCCGGGAATTGGGGCATTCCATAAAGTTGAGGAATTGGTGATTTAATTCTGATGATTTCCATTGCTTACCATACGATTACCTGGCGCGATAATGTGCAGGCGGCCCTGACTGATATTGCTCAGGCGGGCTTCAAGGCCTTCGAGACATTCAGTTTTCCGCCTATAGCCACCGATACCTGGCCAGGATATGTCTCTCGCCTGACCAATGCCTATAAAAATCAAAAGGACACCTATCTGGAAACAGAAGCCTACAAATCCCCTCAAGAGCTGATCCGTCTGATGGATAAGTACGAATTAAAAATGGCTTCGATGTATTGTTCCGGACTTTTCATTGATCCTGGATTGCAAGAGTATGAGCAACAAGCGATTATCAATGCCATGCATTTTGTGCGAGAAATCGGATGTCGCCATTTGATTCTCGGCGGTGGAATGAACCTCGATGGCATATATACAAACAGCGATTATAACCGGTTTTATGAAGCGTTGCATGTCATCGGTCAGGCGTGCAAAGAGGTTGGCGTTCTGGCATGCTATCATCCCCATTCCGGCACCATGGTCGAGACTGGAGACCAGTTAGATCAGTTTTGTCGGGAAACAGATGGCGCACTTATCGCTCTGGCGCCTGATATAGCCCATCTGGTTCGTGGAGAAACCGATCCAGTAGACACCATTTACAAGTATGCCGACCGGATACAATACATCCACTTGAAAGACATTCGGGATAATGAATTTTACGAACTGGGAGAGGGGCTCATTGATTTACCCGGCGTCGTGCAGGCACTTAAGGACATCGCCTATAACGGCTGGGCCGTTGTTGAATTGGACGACACAACCCACACGCCGCTGGAGAGCGCCATGATAAGTCGAAAGTATATAGAAGACGAATTAAGTCTTACCCTATAAATGTATGTTGCCATTTTATTTGTCCTGCATTCGCACCGTGCTGTATGGTCTTCTTCTCCTCCCCTCATTGCTCATCGTATGCACCAGACTCCTGCCGGATACACCAAAAAATGACGGTGTCTACATTCTCCCTGGTATTCTATTATTGTTAAGCGTCTCCGCCATGTGGGGTCTACATCAGCTTTTCAATCGAACGAAGTTTCAACTGGAACGACTGGCAGATGACCAATTTAACCACATTTGTAATACACCATTTCATTATGTGCCTGCGGCAATTCTTCTTGCTTCCGGTTTAAGCCTTTTTCTTGAGTTGAGCTTAATACGCTGGCATAGTACGATCTTCGAATTTTTTGCCTTTTATAAGAATTATACCTTACTATCCTGTTTTGCCGGTCTGGGGCTGGGATATGCCCTTGCGGGGAAGAAACAGCTTCCTCTGCTGTGGTCCCCGGGGCTCTTATTCTTACAGATAGGAATGTTTTTAGTCCTCCGACATGGTTTACATCCACTCGGTTTGCCTGTAGGGATACCTATGGATACCCTGAATATAACTCCGATTATAGAACAGGCCAATATGGGTTTTGGTTCTGCAACAACGATTCCACATTTTATCGCCATCTATTTCTTCTTAGGCCTCACTTTTTTACTTATCTGTCTTACCATGCTGCCTGTTGGCCAACTCTGTGGTATCCTGTTACATCGCGTTACGCCTCTGAAAGGATACGGCCTTATTCTTATGGGAAGTATTCTCGGGGTAGGTCTGAGTATTTTATTGAGCTATCTCTGGACACCGCCGGCGGTCTGGTTCGGTTTGGTCGGTGTCGGGCTTATGATATTCTTAAGCTCACATTATTATGCCCAATTACTCGGAGGATGCCTGGCCCTCGGCATCCTGATTCTACTCGTTTGGCCTGTACACTTCCCCTGGTATCCGATTTATTCACCCTATCAACTCCTGGAGCATGGCCCCGGAAAAAGAGGTCAGGTGACCATACGCGCAGAAGGACATTTCTTCCAGAGCGCGCATGATCTTTCTGAGAGCAGTGTGTATCGGAAGGAAGACGGGGAAACGGCAGCCATAGGTCATTATTATGATTTCCCATACATGCTTATAGACACGCCTCGAAGTGTAGCAATCGTGGGAGCTGGTTCGGGGAATGACGTTGCCGCGGCCTTACGTGCCGGTGTGGACACCATTGATGCTGTGGAAATAGACCCCGCTATTTATCAAATAGGGGCGTATTACCACCCCGAAGCGCCCTACAGCAATCCCCGTGTAAAGGTGTCGATCAACGATGCCCGTTCATTTTTCAGACAGGGTGCCGGATTCTATGAAATGATTATCTATGGTTTGCTGGATTCGCATATACTCCTGAGTCAGGCTTCCAATCTCAGGATAGATTCCTACGTATATACTATGGAAGGATTGCAGGAGGCGCGTAAACGACTGACGAATGACGGAACCATGTGTTTAACCTTTGCCATGATTTCGGAGGTACTCGGCCGTAAGCTGTACCTGATGATGGAGCAAGTCTTTGATGGACGTCCACCGATATGTATTCGATCAGGATATGACGGTGGTGTTATATTTATTCAGCATAATGATGATCAGATCAATATTGATCCTGGCTTACTTGAGACCACCGGATTTACCGATGTTACCTCAGTTTACAGAAATGCGCCGGTCCTGGTGGATTTACCTACCGATGATTGGCCGTTTTTTTATATGGCCGTGCGAACTTATCCGTTGTCCTATATGTTGTTATTCCTTCTTATGGCTGCCGCAACCGCGATTTTACTTAAACGTTTCGATATCTGGCGACCGGCAACCGGCAGCAAAGCCTTTTTCCTCTTAGGTGCGGGATTTATGCTGGTTGAAACAAAAGGGATAACAGAAATGGGCTTGCAATTCGGCAATACCTGGCAGGTGGTCGGCATTACGATCGTTGGTGTGTTAATCATGTCCTTTCTGGCGAATGTCCTGGTTGCCTGTGTCCGTATAAATCGTATATGGCCGAGTGGTACGCTATTATTGACCAGTGTGCTGGGTGGGTTATTGATTGCCATGCAAGGGTCCCCGACTGCCACATTTACCGGAAAGCTCACGGCTGTTGTGTTATTAACCTGTCCGGTGTTCTTTGGTGGGATTATATTTTCGGTCCTCCTGAGAAAACATGGAGGACCATCTAAGGCCATGTCTTTCAACCTACTCGGCGCTATGACAGGCGGCATGCTCGAGTATCACGCCATGGTTTTCGGATTTCAAAGTTTATACTGGTTCGCGATCGGGTTATATGGTTTAGCAGTTATAGCCGCCTGGCGTTCAGCTTATTCTTTTTCTGAATAAGATATAAAAAGGCAGTAGGCTAACGGAAAGCCTACTGCCTCGATACGATATAATTCAAACACATGTATATTTAGACAGACCCTTAGTTCAGCCGTCTGAATACGCCGACCACTTTCCCCACAATACTTACATCATTTGTTATTATGGGCTGCATTGCAGCGTTTGCAGGAACAAGACGGACTTGATTCTTTTCAGGATAGAACCGTTTTACCGTGGCCTCGTCACCGAGCAGGGCGACGACGGTTTCGCCTCGTTCAGCCACATTCTGCTCACGAACAAGCACATAGTCTCCGTCCAATATTCCATCTTCAATCATACTATCGCCGTTGACTTTCAACGCGAACACATTGCCGCTCTGGACCATCGACGCAGGAAAGGCCATATAATCTTCGATATTCTCTTCTGCCAGTATTGGCTGACCTGCGGCTACACGGCCGACCAATGGGATCATGGCGACCTCATCACTGTTTCGTAGAGCGAGTCCTCTAAATCCGATGATTTCAATAGCCCGCGGCTTCATCGGATCACGACGTATATACCCCTTCTTTTCAATAGCTCGCAAATGATCATAGGCGGCTCGTGTGCTGATGCTGAACGCCTGGGCAATTTCCCGCACACTGGGTGGAAATCCTACCTGACCTACCTGCTGTTTTATAAATTCATATACATTTTTCTGTTTGTCGGTCAACATTTTCATAAGACCCCACTCCTTTGAGCGATGATAACCCAATGTCAATTCGCTGATAATATTAAGTTTAAGATAGATATCTATTTGCCATGCTATATCAACAGGAATGTACCAAACAGAAATGTACATAACATGTGGTTAGGTGTCAAGGCAAATCAAAAAATAGGGACACGGTAACCTTCCAATTCTATTAAACCTTATAAATTAGTAGGCAATTTTTTTTATGTCTTTTATATTTATATAACACGTTGCTTTCCAAAAGGAGATGCCATGGCTGTTAATGAGATCATTCAGACGGTTCTGGAACAACTAAGAAAAATTGCAGATACGGAAGTTCATGTCGGAAAACCCCTCCAGGTCGGAGAAACGTTTGTTATCCCGGTATCTAAAATATCTTTAGGCTTCGGTGCGGGCGGCTTTGGCGTCGAAGGGGATCAGAAGCAAGGAAGTGGCACAGGGGGAGGCGTATCCATCGAACCGGTCGCTTTTCTAGTCATACGGGGTGAAAACGCCCAATTATTACATTTGAATTCGCCGGGAAGCCCGATGGGTAAATTACTGGAAATCATGCCTGAGGTGATCGAACAGGTGAAAGATTACATGGATAGAGAGGAATAGGTAGCGGGGAGCGGGCGGCAGGGAGCAGGTGGGGCCAATAACGAAATAAACTATATCATCAGGTCAAATGCTACACGCTATGGGCTACCAGCCCTGCTATTACGCTGGTTTTGCGTAATAGCAGATCTTAATACACCAATGGCGAGACGGTTTTTGAAATTAACGCCACCGCGACGGTGGCCATGCCTACCAGGCCTGTGCCACAGGCATATCCTGCAGCCAGAACGGGCGTATATCTATGCCACTTCTGGCGACCAAATTTTTTCTCCATATAATAACGTCCCAGAAGCGCGCCGAATAATTGTGGGAAAAAGGCATGTGGGACGGTCCCTACACTGGCAATCATACCGAAAATCAGCATGACAGGCATATTAAAGACCGCAAGGATGGCATAAGCCGCCACACCGAATACAGCCCCACTGACCATATAGGGCACTTTCAACGCTTCAAGTAAATAGCTGTTTTCAAACCCCGCACCGGTCGTGCTGGAATACCACAGGGCCTGCATGGTCGCCTGTTGTTGCCAGAACTTCTGGGCATACGGATAAGCCTGGGATGGAATAGGCGCCAGACCCCAGATAAAGTGCCAGAATAACAAACTGCAAAACAACAACACCGGGATCATCAGCAATTCTGCCTTCAGGACACTCGAAAAGCGGGTGCCGGTCAACTCGATTTCACGGAAAGCCTGGGCTTGCCCGCCATAATTGAAGATAGGAATGGGGGCAAACCAGATATCGATGCCTTTATATCCGCTTAGGATAAACGTGGCTTCTTTGATCAACGGAAACTGAAGGTCTGCTCCGGTGATTGCTCGTAACCGGGCGCTGGCATAAGAACTTAAGGGCGTATAGATAAACCCATACAAAACAAAGAACAGAATCGGAAAACCAGGGACGAGACGCCAGCTCAGAACAATATATCCCACCGTCAATAAAACAAATGCGCCGAATATAACCGACAGGGGAAAATCACCACGGCCTGTCGGCAGTTTCATACTGCCTCGTTTGCCTGGTGTTTTTGCATTTTTAGATCGTTTTCTCAAGCTTGTCCATATGCTCCATCCGCCCAGCAGCGCCACGGAGAAGGCAGTGCCGATACGTACACTCATCCAGAAATCAATATCGTTAACCAGGGTCGTCTGGATCGTATCCATGCCCGGTGACCAGGTATGTAAGATACCGAAATCATACAGAATAGGATTGAGGATCATCGTTAATATAGCCCCGATGGCAGAGCCGATTACAATCCAGTAAGGCAGCACAAACCCGGTCAGGATGGGGCCAAGTCCGAGTTCGATGGCCACCGCCACCGACGGAAGGATGCTTTCGGTGTTACGGGTCAGATCGACGAAGGGGATAGGGATCAGTGTAATCGGTTCGCTTAAAAGGGCGCCGGTAATAGCAGGGACCCCGATGTAGAATGCACCGAAGACAAGCCCCATCATAGCGCCGATGCTGAAGGATCGCCATCGCCATGATTCTTTGCCCGCCGAACTCTCGGCCAGGGCCGTCGCCCCTTCAGCCTGAATCGCCGCCAGGGGAAAAGGAAGGCGTTCTATATCGGAGGTGATACGAAATAAACCATAACCCAGAGTAAAGGCGCTGGCCCGGTTAAATATGTGCAGTACGGTAATCAGAAGGATCGGTATCAGCCAGTCCGGGTGGAATAAGGTCCGTTCAATAATCGCAATGGAATCAGCAGGCGGCGCTATCCAGGATGGGATTTGATCATCAATACCGAAGGCTTTAGCGCCAGGTGACTGCAGGAAGTATTGAACCCATATCAGCTGGGCAAACGGACCGCCCGATAACGCCAGACCGACCCCCGCCGTAAGACTGGCGGCGACATAGTACAACATATAGATTTCCTGGCGGCGCAACGTAGTAAAGGATCGGCGGGCGACTTCGATAAACAGGATGATGGTCGTCCATTCAGCTGCAGGCCCCAGACTCTGACCGGCGATCAGATTCAAATAGATCGATCCGGGGATCATGAACAGCCCGAGGAAAAAAATGCCGATCACTGTTTTTACATTGAAGCCCTCCTGGAACTCTATAGGTTGATCCTGGGCATCATACGTCTGTATTTCGTCTTTTACGCTGGACATGCAAGCGCCTTAAGGGGGGACGGGCAGATCGCAACACAGGTCGGCCGGGTTACGATCGACCACGATATATGGCAGAATAAAGATTGGATTAAAACCGTATTAATGTCCGTGTAGAATAATCGTGGTGCGGGGAGGTGTCAAGGAGAGACTGAAAAGAGGAATGTTTCAGCAATAACCACTATGGAATGAAGGAGAGAAAATGACCACCTCTTACAGATATTCGTCCGTAGGCTATTGTTTACGCCATATATCAATCACAGTGAAAAGCCCAATAATTTCGCCTGGATTATCTCTTGAAGTACGGGTAAGCCGAATACCGTCATATCGAAACTCTTCATTCCTTAGAAAATTTGCATCCGACTCAAAAAACATACGATCATTCAATACACTCCATCGACCGTTTTCAATAAAAACCTGGGTGGCAAGGGTGTCGGCCAGCATGATGGAATCAACCTGACCGTATCGGCCATTCAGGTTCAGTCTTAAAAAGGACTCTACTCTGGGCGGCGTCAAAAAATCCAATTCAGTTTCCACAGAGTCCTGTTGAATGAATTGTCTGCTTTCCAGTTTGTAATTACCCACTAAAGGCCTGGCAACATCGCCCGGTTCAAGGACCCCTTTACCACACGCGACAATGCAAAGGATCAAGACCGTCCATATGGAAAAAAATCTATTGGTCAACATAGTCTCCGGAAAGGATTGCACCAATTGTTGAACCGCGCAGCGCTCGCGGGAGCCCGCAGGGATCAGCAATTATAAATAATGAAATATGATTGATAACATTATAATTTTCTGTAAGTTATAGGAAGTTTTACATGGTCTATCGTATAACAATTTGGTATTAACAATAAAATGAAGATAAACTTATCGTATCGTTTTTATTAACGGAACATCATTTATTATCCTGTAAGAACCTATTCCCTAAAACGCATGACCGGATACAAGTGTTCCATTTTGGATATATTCAATTAAAATAGTGCGATCCCGTCATGAGTCAATACACAAAAGTTCTGATCGGCACCATGATGGTCTGCAATCGGAGGAGACGCACCGCTTACATACCCTCAAGATGTGCTACACTGCCATAGTATAGTTGAATAAGGTGGCTTCCGTATGGGAAATCCCGTTACTCCGGATACTGACCTACATGACTATACCGATGTGGTTGGCGATCGGCATCAACCGTGATGATTTCCTCCGTCTGGTAATTGCCCATCCGTCCATTGTATTCTCACTCTTCAAAAGCCTGAGCCGACGCCTTCGGGAGACCAGCGACCAATTGTTAGAAACCCGCCGCTAAGGGTCTGCCTAAAAACAAATAGCCGATTATACCTCTGATTATGCTCAACTGATGTGCCCTGTGATTAAAGATGATACCCCAGAGTTAACATCTTATAACCTTCTTATACCCCGGCGGGGACCATGTCATGAAAAAACTTGACAATCGCCCTTACACGTGTTTAGTTACCGGGTGTTTGGTTGTTTATCATGTGTATTGTGCTTCGCTCCTGGTATGTTGTAGAACTCACACCAATCATCAATATGTTAGACCATATTGCCACAAAGCAACAGATCAATCTGATGGTGCGGAATCAGTGGTCGGCACAGCGCTCATCGGGCAATAAACTGGAACGGGCGTTTCAGGAAGCACGCCGCTGGACGGTCGACTGGCAGCATCTGACCGACAAGATTGCCCGCAGCAAACCGTCCTGGCTGACGGCCGAAATTGTTGAGCCGGTGACCCTGCAAAGGGCGCGGCCCGAGCGACCGGTTGAAATAACCGTGCTGGCGACAGACGGCTCCCAACTCTTTCCCGACCGCCATGAGGTGGCTGCCTGCTATTTAATCAATATCGGCACCATCGTCTTTCACTACGGCACAGGGGAACGGCCGATCCTGTCCAGCATACCGACACTATTCTATACAGAAGAAGAATTGTTTCTCGAATGGAATGGGAAACGAACTCCCGTCAATGCGGATATGGTCGGCGTTCACAGGGGTATTATGGAGTTGGAAACCCTGGCAGATTTGACGAAGAAGGTCCCCGTTTCAACCAGAAAAGCCGTGGCCTTATCAGACGGGACCCTGATAGACTGGACACTGGAAGGCAAACCTGACGATTTCAAGAATGAGATGCTAAGACGTACCCTGGCCTCTTTCGACCGATTTGAAAAAACAAAAATTCCTGTAGCCGGATATATCAGCAGCTCAAACAGCGCGGATGTGGTGAACGCCCTGCGGGTCGGTCTCTGTCCGGAAGATCCGGTGCCAGCCTGTGAATCCTGCCCGCAACGGACTTATCACCCCGATACCCCGCCCTGTACGGCGATTGAGGGCGTGTATGATCGGGCTCTTTTCGGTCGCGTTTTGAAAAATCCCGGCGATCGATCTGTTGTATTCCGCAGCACCTCTGAAATCTTGAAAGAATACGGCAGACATCGTATTTTCTTTTTCTATGTCAACGTCGGTTTCGAGATCGCCCGTATTGAAGTACCAGCGTGGGTCGCTGAAGATACCGAGATGTTAAATCTGGTTCATAGCGTTGTATGCGATCAGGTCGATAAGGGTAAAGGCTACCCGATTATACTCGCCGAAGCCCATGAAAAGGCCGTTGTCAGAGGCGGTGACCGCGAACTGTTCTACCAGCTATTGAGCGAAACCTATGTCAGAGGCGGGGTCCGATCCGAAATATCCCGCAAAAATATATCTAAAAGACGCCTGTTAATATAACAGCATGTGAGCCTGTGGCAACGTATGCCGACCTGCCCACCTGTTGTTTTCCCGGAGGAGAAACATGGCTGAACAGGCCCAACCACATGTGGGGGAAGTTATAGAGAGCAGCACGGCAGAGTTTACTGCAGAAAGCCGGGTGCTGCATGGGGCGCCACCGTTTGGCGCCTATGTCAAAATTGATGGTTATCCCATGATATATGCCATTACCTATAATATCAGCACCCAGAGCATTGAACCTAACAGGCGGCCTACAGCTTATGGGAAAACAGAAGACGAACTCCGTCTTGAGCAACCTCAGATATTTGAGTTATTACGTACCGAATTTAACTGTCTGATTATCGGTTATGAAGATGAGACAGGGATCTATCAGAATCTACCGCCCCATCCTCCCAAAATCCATAATTTCGTTCATTTTTGTTCGGCAACGGAGATTGCCAACTTCACCGATCAAGCCCATTATCTAAGACCTATTTTCGGCCAGGCCCGCGTCCCGTCCGATGATCTGACCATCGCAGCGATCCGAAATGCCTACCTGGCCAGAGGCGAAAATGGGCATTATCTGGTAAAGGCCGGTAAAGAGGTCGCCCGGCTTTTGAAAGACGATTATGATCGGCTGCATTCGATTCTTGAGCGCATTCATGTTTAATGGGATGCACGGCGCGGCCGTGCACATACAAGTAAATCGATGAGTTGGTGAGTTGAAAAATATGAATGATGAGCAGATACAGAGCTTTTTGGATGAGATTGGGGATAGCTTTCATATACTCAAACGCCAAGTTGAGATAGCGGTGAAGCAAGTTGATGACGAAGGGTTTTTTGCCATTCTGGATAACGGGTCCAATAGTATTGCGGTGATCATTAAACATCTGGCCGGTAATATGATTTCCCGCTGGACAGATTTTCTGACTACAGACGGTGAGACGCCTGATCGACATCGGGATCAGGAGTTTATCCTCACCCCTTCAGACACACGTCAGTATCTCATGGCAAGGTGGGAGACCGGCTGGCAGCTTGTTTTTGGTGCCATTTCATCTATATCCTCAATAAATTTCGGCACGACCGTTTACATCCGTGGTGAGGCCCATTCCATTGTGCGGGCCTGTCACCGCCAGATGACGCACTATGCCTACCATGTAGGGCAGATCGTCCAACTATCCCGTTATCATGCAGGAGACAACTGGAAGACACTCAGCATCCCACGTGGCCAATCGGAGACCTTTAATGAGACGCTCAGACAGAAACAAATGAAGCGAAAAAATCTAGATAATAAAGGATAGATTCTTGCCCACTTACCCACTTGCCCACCTGCCCATTTGACCAAAGGATATCCCATGCTCCATCTTGTTCAATTAACACATCCAGACTTTGGCCGTTGTGTGGCGGTTGTGGAAGATGAATATCTATTCCGCTTGAACACGTTTTCTTCTATTTATGCATTGGCTATGCAGGCCATTAAGACCGGTATCTCTCTGGAATCCATCATTGCTGATGACCGTTCCCCGGATCGAATGGTGTATGATCCGATCTATACCGGCACATCAGATTGGAACCTGCTACCGGCCTTTGATCATCCGGAAGAACCCGCTCGGTGTCTCGTGATCGGCACCGGGTTGACGCACAAGGCAAGTGTGGACAATAGGCAGGCCATGCACGAGGAGGCAGGACATACCGAAATTACGGACAGCATGCGCATCTTTCAGATGGGCCTGGAAGGCGGTAAGCCTGAATCAGGAAAAATAGGCGTGCAGCCGGAGTGGTTCTACAAGGGACATGGAAATATGGTAAAGGCGCATGGAGAAGCTCTGGTCGTTCCACCTTTTGCAGATGATGGCGGAGAAGAACCTGAAATAGCAGGCGTGTATATCGTGGGGCCGGATGGACAACCCTATCGGATCGGTCTTGTAATGGCCAACGAGTTTTCGGATCATGTGATGGAAAAGAAGAACTATCTCTATCTGGCGCCTTCTAAATTACGCACCTGTGCGATCGGTCCCGAACTGGTTGTGGGCGCATCTTTCGATGAGGTGGACGGTACGGTTTCCATACATCGAAACGGAGAGGTCACCTGGTCAAAAGCCGTTAAAACCGGGGAACTCAACATGTCTCATTCGGTGTCCAACCTGGAATATCACCATTTCAAATACCCTGAACATCGCTCTCCCGGCGATGCGCATATCTATTTCTTCGGCGCTGACGCATTCAGCTTCGGAGACGGCTTTACCCTCGAAGATGGCGATGAAATGGTGGTGGCCTGGGAGGGTTTCGGCCGGTCTTTACGGAATCCGATTTCCATTGACCGGTCTGAACAGAAGTATATTTCTGTTCAGACCATATAACCCTTATATGGGGTATAATCAATAATCCGAATATATAATAATCATCCGGTAAGGATTTTATAGCTGCTATAATGGCTTGACATTAATCTCGCCTCCTATGATTATACGACAGGTCATTCCTGACCATCATTATCATTCATAATTTATCAATCAGAATTCATCATGACAAGTCGCCTGGATCGACTCATTGTTTTCCTCGTAGGCATTATCCTGTAGGGATATCATCCGATACCGGACGATGAGGGCGGTCAGTCGACCGGTCAAGGTTATGGATACGCACCCACGCCAGTGATTTAACATAGATTCTGTTCCGGGCGTCACTCTCACGGTTTTGTGGTATTCTTCCGCATAGACAGCCATCATTCGGTTAACGACTTCTTCAATGACCGGATTAGAAGCACGCCCGGCCAACAGCACCCTGAGTCGGTCATCGAGTAAAATCTCCGGACATTCATCCCCATGCCATTGCCGGCATCTCCAGTGGTTATATGCCTCTAAAAATGTGGATGGGCTTTCATATAAACCCGCTTCGGCAGGGATATGAATGATCGGTGATATCCCTGATTCATCTCCGCCCTGAATAAAATCGTCGATCAGCGTGTTGAAACAATCGAAGAAAATCCAGGAAAAAGAGTGCGGGGTCATCATCATTTTATTCGCCGGTATCCATCCCATCAAATTCCGGCACATCATTCCGGTGCCGGCCTTCCGGTCCAAAGGCTTGCCAGGCCGTGTTGAAATAGCATTTTTGTTCCTCGGTCATCATATCGAAAGCCTTCTGACTCGGGCGGCGATGATTCTGGTCGTGGTAGATCGCGGCGCGGTCGTTGTATTTGTAAAACAGGCCGTATCGCGGTTCGTCCTGCTGCCAGCTTGCCGCACCGTGGGCAAGGGTCTCGGTGAATAAGGTCGCCGAGCCTTTTGGCATAGCGATATTCCGTACCAGCGGCCCGCCCACCGCGAACAGCTCTTCCCGATCTTCAGGTGGGACTGCAAAGTCCGATTTATGCGAACCCGGGATACAGGCGAACCCTCCGTCGGCTTCCGTGATATCCTGCAGGGCGAACGCGACAACAGTCAGGCCGGTATTGATCTGACTGTTGTGGACATAGTACCGGAAGTTGACTCTCCCGCCACGGTGTCCTCCATGGATCTCGAACGGCGGGCATCCCTTGAACCGGACAAAACTGTAAGCGCTTTCGAGCCGCAACATCGGATTGATGATTTCCGACAACACCTCATAAAGCCCGGGGTGGTCGATTAATTTGGTAAACGGTTGACCGTCTTCCAGAAGGTTTCCGGCGTTATACCAGGTCCCGTTGGCGTCATAGCCGTCCGGTGTTTTCTGCATGGGCTGCATTTTAGCCTTGATCTTCTCGATGGCCATATCGCACTCATCGTAAGACAGCACATCTTCCACCACCACAAAACCCTGGAGATCAAACAGATACTTCTGTCGTTCAGTCATCCTTAAATACTCCCTTTAATTAATGACCGCAGGCGTTTCAATCAATTGCTTGATCCGTTGTAAAAACCGGGCGGCGGGTGCACCATCTACGAGACGATGGTCGAAGGTCAGGCTGAGGGCCATCATCTTACGAATACCGGTCGTGGCGGTTCCTTCGTCGATGACGGTGACTTTAGGGATGGTCCGACCGACACCGAGGATGGCGCATTGGGGCAGATTGAGGATGGGGGTGAAGACGTCAATGTCATACATACCCAGATTGGTAATAGTAAACGTACCGTCCTGTAATTGCGTGAGCGAAAGGGAATCGGATTGAGCTGCCTGGATGAGATGGGATGATTCCGAACTGATTTCCTGAATTGATTTTTCGGGTACGTTCGAAATGACCGGCACAATCAATCCTCGATCCGTATCCACGGCTAGTCCGATATTGATATGCTCATGAGCGATAATATGGTCATCATGCCATGAGGTGTTCAGTGCCGGATGCTCGTCAAGCGCTGTCCCAACGATTTTTATCAGCAGATCATGATAGGCAGGGCGAATAGATTGGTCTTCCGGCCATTGGGCCCTTACGGTAGCCAGGACTGTCGCGTCTACTTCTGTTGTCAGTGTCACCGGGGCGGTGGTTCTTGTCGCCTCGGTCATGCGTTCGGCAATTACCTGCCGTAGGCCCTGCAAAGGGATGGCCTTATGGCCCGCAAGATCGGATGGAGCCTGTTGTTCTGCTGCCTTGCGAATATCGGCTTCAACAATCCGCCCGGAGCGTCCGCTCCCCTGTATTGATCGCCAGTCTACATCCAGTTCTTTGGCTACACGGCGGGCCCTTGGACTGATCGGTGATTCTCTCTCGTCCTTTTGTAAAGACGATGACGCTTCTGCACCTATGATGGCAACTGTCTGTTCCGGTGCGTCCTCTGTTTGGGAGTCAGAAGAGGGGTTATCCGCGTTCGGAGATGCGTCCGGATCAAATGTATCACGCTCCTCTTCTGGCACGATGTAGCCCAATAGCGTACCGACGGCGATCGTGGTACCCAGGGCGGGCGAAGCATGCGGGATACGCAATGTACCGGTTTCAAACGACTCAATTTCCATCGTGGCTTTATCGCCCTCGATGGTGCATACCAAATCGCCTGATTGCACGGGATCGCCGTCCTGCTTCAGCCATTCAATCAGTGTGCCTTCTTCCATGTTCCACCCCAGACGGGGCATGAGGATTTCGTAGGGCATGAGAAAATTGGTGAATTAGTGAATGGTGATTTGGCGCCTGCTTGCCCACCTGCCTACCTGCTTATTCCGCCAATAAATCGCGTATCGCCTGAATGATGGTGTCTTTGTTCGGAACAATCGCGTGTTCCAGAGCAGGACTGTAAGGTGTCGGGACGTGAGCGCCGTTCAAGCGGGCTATGGGAGCATCGAGATCGTCGAAGCCTCGAGCAGTCACCTGCGCGGCGATTTCTGCTCCGATGCCGCAGGGCATGAAGGTTTCATCTACGATAAGCAGACGACCGGTCTTGTGTACGGATTGAAGAATGGTATCCACATCGAGTGGTGCTACGGTTCGTGGATCAATCACTTCGAGGGAAATCCCTTCACCGGCGAATGTCTCGGCGGCTTCGAGTGTATGGTATACCATGACAGAAAGCGCGACTATCGTGGCGTCAGTTCCTTCCCGAACGACGGCGGCCTGGCCGAATGGCACGGCATATTCCCCCTCCGGGACAGGGCCTTTATGATTCAGCAGGAGCTTATGTTCCATGAAAAAGACTGGATCATCAGATTTCAGCGCGGTGGTGAACAGGCCTTTGGCATCAGCAGGATTGGAGGGTAAGGCCACATGAAAGCCCGGGATATGCGCAAAAATGGGATAATAGCTGCCGGAGTGATGTGTAGCTGCCGAGTTACCGATCCCGATACATCCTCGCAGGATCATTGGCATACGAAGTCGGCCGTTGCTCATGTACTGCATCTTCGCGGTCTGATTGATCAATTCGCCCATACCGTCAAGTATAAAATCCATGAACATAAAATCCACGATGGGTCGGGCGCCAGCCATCGCCGCACCGGTGCACATCCCGATAAAACCGCGTTCACAGATGGGGGTATCGCAGAGGCGCATCGGTCCATATTTATCATAGAGGCCCAGGGTCGTCTTGAAATTTCCACCTCGTTCACCTATCCCCTCGCCTACGACAAAGATAGACGGATCTTCCGCCATGGCGTCAGACAGCGCTTCAAGGGTCGCTTCTGTAAAAGTGATTTCGCGCATTATTCCTCTTGGTATACATGCGATATCGCCGTCTGTCCGTCAGGCCAGGGGCTATCTGCAGCAAATTGTGCGGCTTCCTCGACGATCGTTTTTATTTCTGCCTCTATGGTTTTCAGATCATCGGTCGCTATCAGATCGTCTTCAAGCATACGATCCCGCAGGGTTTTTATCGGATCTCTATCTTTCCACAGCGCAATTTCTTCCTGAGAACGATATCCGCTTTCACCCATCCCTTCGGCGTGAGCGCGCATCCGATAGGTTTTACATTCGATCAGTGTAGGCCCTTCGCCGTTTCGGGCTCTGCGTATCGCCTCACCGGCCGCTTTGTAGACGGCCAGCACATCGTTGCCGTCCACCTCTACGCCCGGCATCCCGTAGTTATCTGCCCGGGAAGCCACGCTCGGATTCCGGGAGGCATACGAGAAAGATACTTCGGTCGCATACAGATTATTTTCACAGATAAATAACACGGGCAGATCATAGATAGCCGCCAGGTTAAGTCCTTCATGAAACGCGCCATTGCCGACCGCGCCGTCGCCGAAAAAAGTGACCCCCACCCGTTCGGTATGCATCAGTTTGGCAGCATACCCGGCGCCGACCGCCTGCAGGATGCAGGGCCCGACAATACCGCTGGTGCCCATCAAGCCGATTTCAGGGGCAAACAGATGCATACTCCCTCCGCGGCCGTTTGAACAACCCGTCTCTCTACCGTATAATTCAGCCATCAGCGCATGGGGAGAAACCCCCTTGGCGATGGCGTGGCCGTGGCCCCGATGCGTACTGAATACGGCGTCATCATCCTGTAAATAGGCGCATACACCAGTTGCAATGGCTTCTTCACCGACATACGTATGACAGGCGCCGTGAACCAGACCTTCCATGTGGGCTCTTGCCAATCGTTCTTCGACCGAACGGATCAGCTTCATGGTTCGGTATAAATAACGATAGGTCTCCGCTTTGGTTCTGGTATTCATACACAATGATCCATAGTTGTAAAAGATGAAAATACTTGCCAGATTTCTGTCTTCCTGTACTTTTCTATACGTGTATTCAGCAAGATATATCACTGATTTAACAGAGGCAAGTATGAAAAGTGGTATCCTTTTAAATCTATACCTTCCCTCCCCATGTGTCGTCAGAACAAAGTGACCATATCAGATGGAAAATCGAGTAGCAATCTATCAAGACGCCTGTCGCCGTGGTATGGATTGGATGTTACAATATGTACGTAAGGACGGCGCTATCGGTCCCGTAGAAGAACGCCTCTTTTACTATCGCGTGCCCTGGGTTTTTGCGTTGATGGGAGAACAGGAAGCCGCCTTCCGGAAACTGGATTGGATAAAACAGCATATGTTTACCTCAGGCGGGGCCTTCGAAGGTGTTTCACCCCAGAAAATCTATACAGAACGCTACGGATCCTACCCGCTGGCCTGCTTGATTGTCGGTGCCTTGCTGAATCAGCGATTGGATCTCGTTTATCCCGGTGTGCGTGCTCTGAAAGGCTGGCAGGACAACCAAACCGGTGGGGTGTTTAATTGCCGGTCAGATCAGGACGCCACGGGTGAACAGGAGCTTTTCCCCACGGCACAATTCGGCATGACCATGCTTATGGCTGGCCAGATCGAAGCTGCGATAAAGGCAGGCGCGTGGATGGATCGGTTGTGGGCTTTGCAACCAGACCCGGATCACCGATTGTATCATGTCTATTCTTCCCAGCAACAAAGGCTGGTTATTGATGTGGCAGAGGAGAATGAGCCCCTGTACATTACCAGGAAGGATCATCCCTGGCAGCATCATTTTAATGGAGGAATTGCCGCCGCCTTTCTGACGAATCTGTATCTTGGCAGCAGCGATAGAAAATGGCTGGACCTTGCCAGGCAATATCAATCTTTTTCCATGACGACCGATGCCTGTCAGTTTGAATCTATGCAGACCTGTAAATCTGGATGGGGAAGCGGATTGCTGTATGTGGCCACTCGTGAAACCGCCTATCGGGACTGGACCAGACGGATCGGAGATTGGTTTCTGTCCCACCAGTATCCGGACGGCCATTGGGAGAACACCCCTTACTGGAATCCGAATCCGACGATATCGGATAATATCGAGATTACCACGGAGTTTATTATGCATCTCTCCCATATATCCATGTACCTTTCTGTAGAATAACAAAAGGGAAAGCATATGTCTGATGAGACACAGCAAGAGGAAAAAGGGTTGACGCCTGAGCAGGTGGGCCTATTTCACGAACAGGGTTTCTTAAAAATCGGTAAACTGCTGGATGACGATCTGGTTGAGGTTCTAGGCACAGAATACGACGCCTTATTTGCAGAGGCGCAACACAGTGGTCGATATCGTAATCTGGCGATCGATGATACAGAGAGCGTCGAGGAAAAGAAACAGGCCCCGGAGCAGATGCTCCAGATCATGCAGATGTGTGAGCGCAGTATCCCTTATCGCAAGCTTCTGTACCATGAGCCGATATTAGATATGATTGAATCTTTGTTAGGCCCGAATCTGCAACTTTTTCATGATCAGGCTTTATATAAACCCGCCCACCAGGGTGGTGCTGTTTTCTGGCATCAGGATAATGCCTATTGGAAGTGTACGCCGGCCAATCTGGTCAGCTGCTGGATGACCCTTGATGAGGTGGATGTATCTAACGGCGCCATGCATCTGATTCCCGGTTCACATCGGCATGCGGTATCACACGACCGATCGTCGTCAACCAGCGCCCTGCTCGATCTGGGGGATAAAATCGATGAGAAGGATGCGGTCGTTATTGACTTACCTGCCGGCGGGGCGTTGATACATCACTGCCAGACGCTGCATTACACCCCACCCAACACGACCGACCGCCAACGCCGCGCTTTTATCATTCATTTTATGACACCAGGAACCAGGAACACGCATGAGGGGAATTATATCGGCGTGTCGTTTACCCATCCCATGCTGCGGATGAGGGTCTGAGGGATTTATGATTTATGAATTATGAATTATGATTATGAACCAGGTAGTGCAAGTATTGAAAACATTCCTTAGCGGAAGACTATCGAGCAATCTCGCAATACGCCAACATGGGGTTTAGGATGGCAGGGACAGCCTGTAGCAGCATCAAGCAATTCAAATAATATAGACATTGGAGATGATCCTAGGCTACAAGATCTATTATTGAACCTGATTCTGCCTTCTTGTCGTATGGATTATTATGAGCCTCACTTTGATCAACCTCGTTATCCTGCTCCTCTTTCTTCTGTTCTGCCAATTCAGCCTGGGCTCTCACGGCCATCGCCGCCGCCTGGGAGGCCACACTCCGGTCTTGCGATGATGGATCGGCCGGCGCATTGGCTGCAGCCTGGATACGCGTCGCCTTACGCATGGTGGCCTCCAGGTCGCCTTCAACCGGGCTGGAGTCGATCTTCACTTCCCCGCCTACGGCATATTGCTTGCCATCCGGCCCTTTCTGGAATTCATAGGAGGGGCCTCCTGACGCCAGGACGCCGGCAGCCATAAGAGGTGCCATTTCATGCGCCCGAACTTCCCTGTCCCGGCGTTTTAATTCTTCAATCTGTTTTGTTTCCTCTTCAGAATTTTTATCTTGCGGGGGAGAGGCTTTCCCTTCCTGATTTGCCCGATGAGCCTCCTCGGACTTCTTTTTATCTGTAAGAAGACGGCCTTCAGAAGAAATAGAGACCGATGCAGCCCGGTAATCATGTGTTTTATTTCCGGATTTGGCAGTACATTCAGGACAAACACCACAATCACACGGCTTATTTACCTCTGATGATTCCTGTAAATATGAAAGGGATAAATTGTATCTGAGGAGAGGAGTTTATACATGCTACTCTGAGGTCTTGCTCAATCGCGCCACCAATTCCCGTACAGTCCACAATGAGACGAGAAGCGCCAAGATTAATGGCAACATCCATAATACGTTCACGTTGGTATGGAATATCATGTCCACCAGATTTAGGATTGATTTCTTCCACATATATAAGACGTGCAAGATTACCTCCACCATCCGGTCCATCAAACTTCTCGAGTCTCCATCCGGTAATAACAGTAGAGTTAACAGATTTACCAATATCAACCCCCACAGTAACCTGAGCATATTGACCTCTGCCTTGCTCAATTGTGTCGGGGGTTTGGATGTTGTAATCATAAAAGCACGCTTTTAACTTTTCTGGATTAAATACATTCGATACAGACTCT
>CAJXCW010000049.1 GCA_913051705.1 uncultured bacterium | reverse complement strand
TTTTCAAGCCGGCTCTGGCCCGTGGTGAATTGCAGTGCATAGGCGCTACAACCCTGGATGAGTTCCGAAAACACATCGAAAAAGACGGTGCCCTCGAACGAAGATTCCAGAAAGTCGTTGTTGATCAACCCAGTATCGAAGAAACTATTGAGATGATCAATGGCGTCCGTAGCCGTTTTGAAGAATATCATAAAGTCGAATATACCTCAGGCGCTCTGGAAGCTGCGGTAAAACAATCGGATCGATATATTAAAGATAGATTTTTGCCGGACAAGGCGATTGATGTGATCGATGAGGCCGGTTCAAGAGCCCAATTGTCCAAAATGACATTGCCCTCGGAAATCCGTGAAATCGAAGAACAAATCGAGTCTATTCAGGATAAAAAAGTCGAGGCCGCACAGAATCAGGAATTTGAACGGGCGGCAGCGCTTCGAGATCGCCAGGAAGAACTGCAAAGGGAATATGACGAAGCCTTCAAAACCTGGAGAGATCGGGTCGCCGGAGAAATCATCGTCATTACGGAGGACGACATTGCCCATATTATCGCCAGTATGACCGGTATTCCCATTTTCCGCCTTGAAGAACAAGAATCTCAAACGCTGTTGCGAATGGAAGACGAATTGAAAAAGCGGGTGGTAGGACAGGATGAAGCGATCCTGGCCCTGAGCAAAGCCATCCGCCGTTCCCGCGCCGGCTTAAAAAACCCGAATCGTCCCATCGGTTCGTTTATGTTCCTCGGGCCGACCGGTGTGGGGAAAACAGAATTAGCGAAGACCATGGCAGATTTCCTGTTCCAGGATCAGGACGCGCTCATTCGTATCGATATGTCCGAGTACATGGAGAAATTCAATGTCTCCAGATTGATCGGCGCCCCTCCAGGGTATGTGGGATATAATGAGGGCGGCCACCTCTCTGAAAAGGTACGCCGGAAGCCATACTCTGTTATCTTGCTGGACGAACTCGAAAAAGCGCATCCGGACGTGTTCAATATTTTACTGCAAATTCTGGATGAAGGCTCACTGACAGACAGCTCGGGCCGACGTGTTGATTTCAGGAATACCGTGATTATCATGACGTCCAATCTGGGGACGCGTGATATCAAAAAAGCCGGCGGCCTCGGCTTTCAGTCAGGGGATTCCATATCCGATTATTCCAAGATGGAAAGTAAAGTCAAGGACGAGATGAAGCGACTCTTCAATCCTGAGTTTTTAAATAGAGTGGATGAGACCCTGGTATTTCGCCAATTGGGCAAAGCAGAAATCTCATTGATCATCGATATACAACTCATAGAACTCAATGATAGGATGAAAGAACGAGGCATTTCCATTTCGTTGACCCAGGGCGCGAGAGAACTTCTGGCTGATAAGGGTTACGATCCTGTCTATAACGCAAGATATATGAACCAGACGATTCAACGTATGATCGAAGATCCGCTGGCTGAAGAATTGCTTAAAGGAAAATTCCAGGACGGTGATGAAATTAAAATTGGCAAAAAAGGCGAGGAACTGACGTTTAATAAAACAGACACCTCCGACAGTTCCGATGAGACACCCGTGCTCTCAGAATCTGAAGTGTAACATGGTTCAGGAACATCCCGTGAGATCAAGCGTATAAACAAACAATCAAACTGATCCTTGTGATTGGTATTCATGGGTTCCTGACGTGACACAGTAGATCGCTCCACTGTGTCTATGATCGTTGTTGTTATCCTGGATGATTTTCTATCCGATGAGTATGGACTTATCAATCGGTCCACATCCCGGTGGGAAGTATGAAATCCCACCGGGATATATTTTGTAATTTAATACGCGTGAATCGGGGCGATTTAAAAGGATGTAATAGGAATGTTTGATCGACGATTGCGCAGTATAATGTACCTGATCATATTCATTGTAGGGGGGGCGCTTGCAACAGGGGGTTTTACACCTGCAAAGGGCCAGCAACCGCCCATAATTCTTGATATAGTTATAGAAGGTCATGCCCTTGTTGATGAACCACTGATTCGCTCGATGACGATCTTTAAAAAGGGGAATACATATAATCCCCGTGATGGCGCTACCACAATAAAACAACTCTATCGTCTGGGTTTATTTGAGGACGTACGCGTATACGGCCAGCCACTAGGCAATGCCATTACAATCGTTATAAACGTCAAAGAATATCCCCTCCTGGAACGGATCGAATTCAATGGAAATAAAAAAATAAAGGATAAGGAACTCAAGCGGATTTCGGGTATTTACCAGGGCCAGGCCGTCAGCCCGTTTCGACGGAAGGGTGTAGAAGATAGAATAACCAAGGCGTATAATAAAAAGGGTTATCTTCTTGCCCAGGCCAATATGCGGGTTCTTGTGGAACGGAACAACGCGATTATTGAAATGACGATCAATGAAGGTAAAGAGGTTGAACTCGGTGAAGTTTTTATAGAAAACAATACCGCCGTCCCTGATAAAAAGCTGCAGAAGGCGTTTAAGAAAAAAGACCGGACAGAGGAGGAACACTTCTGGAAAGAGGGGGATCTACGCCCTGCACGCCTGATGGATCAGTTTGAAAAAATAGCCGTAGAATATCGAAAATATGGTTATCGTGACGCCCGCATTGTAGGAGATACACTCTGGTTCAGTGAAGATAAAGAGAGGATGTATCTCAAGATCAAAGTAGATGAAGGCCGTCAATATTTTTTAGGCAAGGTGGCGTTTGACGGCAATACGAAATTCACAGATGAGCAACTGGGCAGTCTGATCAAAATCAATAATGGGGATCCGCTTGATGAAGAAAAGTATCAGGATGGGGTGGCAAAAATCTATGAGGCTTATGGTGAACTCGGCTATCTGTATGCCACGCCCATAGCGCGGGAGACTGCGATAAATGATTCGACCATTGATTTACAATTTGCTGTAAATGAAGGGGAACCGGCCAACGTCCACAGGGTCAATATCAACGGCAATACCAAGACAAAAGACAAGGTGATTCGCCGTGAACTGGTCATGAAGCCGGGCCAGATCTTCCGGCGATCCGCCCTCCTTAGAAGTCAACGCGAAGTATTTCAACTGAATTTTTTCCAGGATGTCCAACCCGATCTGATTCCCTTACCTGACGGAGACGTCGATATTACGATCACCGTCCTGGAGAAGCCGACGGGGACTGCTAATGCAGGCGCTGGCTACAGTGGCCTCGATGGTCTGATCGGTCAGATATCCGTGATGGTGCCCAACTTCCTGGGTAACGGCCAAACCGTGAATTTCGGCTGGGAGTTCGGCGCCCGCCGGAATTCTATTTCCGCTGGTTTTGTTGAGCCGTGGTTGTTTGACTCACCTACCAGCGCCGGTTTTGACTTGTTCAGAACCAATCGGCGTTGGTTTTCGGAGTTTAATATCATCCAAAAAGGATTCGGTCTCTCCCTCGGTCGGCGTTTTCGTGGCACGTACTGGCGTGTCAACGGAGCGTACCGGTTATTTGATTTAAGATATACCGGATTTGCCGCCACCTATTATCAACCAGCGGCTGATCTCGTCATTGCCATGCCTGATTCCGCTATAACCGATCAAGACCGTACGAACCAGTTAACCCAGATAGAGAGTAATATCGACCGACGACTCGACCTGGAAGGCAATAGCGGTTTGACGAGCCAGGTCTCCTTTTCCATTGTAAGGGACAGCCGTGATTTTCCTCAGTTCGCCACAAGCGGCATGCGCCTTAGCATACAAAACAATTTTGCCGGTATTGGCGGCGATGTGAAGTATTTTAAACAATTATATTCATCCGAGATTTATGTCCCGGTTCTATTCGGAGCTGCCCTTTCCCTCAGAGGGAAATATGGCGTTGTGGCCAATCCGTTTAACTCAAGGGAAGTGCCGTTTTTCGAGCGGTTCTTTCCCGGGGGAATCAGTTTTGACGGTATGATCAGGGGGTACAGTAACAATTCTATTGGTCCCTATTCTGTGGTGGCTAACGGCGCGACCACTAGAGACGGCGGTCGCGCCATGACGATTCTTACCCTGGAATATCAGTTTCCTATTTTGGATCAACGTTCATCGCCACAACCTGTTTATGCCGTCGCCTTTGCTGATGCCGGCAATGCCTGGGAGAAAATATCTCAAACTTCATTCGATCCGAGGAACCTGAAAAAATCCGTGGGCGTCGGCATACGGGTCATTATGCCCCTCATAGGGTTGTTGGGATTTGATTTCGCCTATGGATTTGACCCACCCTCTGATCCATTTTTTTCCGCGACAACAAAACGTAGTGGCTGGAATACCCACTTTCAACTTGGCCAGGTGTTTTAATCACCAACACAATGTATCGATTTTAGGGTCTGTCTAAAATCAATCAGGAGGTACTTGAATGATCGGACGATCAAACATCGGATTCATTCCTTTCATGGTGGTCTTGCTTCTCATAGTACCCGGGCTTTCTTCAGCTCAACCGGTCAAAATAGGCTACATCGATCTCGAACGCATTCGTCAGTCATATCAAGGCTTCAGGGATGCTGAATCAGAGTTCCAGAAAGCAGCGAAAGCGGTCCAGGATCAGGTCCAGACGCGACAGCAGCAGGTGGAACTGATGAAACAGCAGCATGAAGCGCGAAAAACGATGCTGACCCCTGAAAGAAGGCAGCAGGAAGAAGGAAATATTGTACGGGAAGAACAGGACCTTCTGCAATTTATTCAATCATCACAAATGGAGTTGGCGCAGCAGGAAGCCGATTTGACCCGACCCTTACAAGAGACTATCTTCACTGTGGTACAGATGATAGCAAAAGAAGAAAACTATACCTATATTCTTGATGCCAGTACGCTGGTCTATGTTGATCCTCTGAAAGCCCAGGATTTGACGAGTCGCGTGCTTGAAGAACTGGAAAAAGAAGTGAACTAAAACGGAGAAAGAAAATTGTAAACCCCGAAAGGCCTCGGAGTCACTCCAGGTGATTTCCATTGCAAATTACATATGATGGGATTATTATAGAAGCAACCATACTGTAATGTATATTAGACAGGTCATGATCGATTGAATATATCGCTATAGTATATCCATTCTTTCGCCATTTGTAATTTGCTTTCCCGGTCACCTGATGAGACAAACCATATCAGATATTGCTTCGCTGGTCCAGGGTGATCTTGTCGGCGACGGGACGAAAATCATAGAAGATATTGCGCCATTTGATCAGGCGAATGCATCCTCTATCTCCATTCTGATTAATGCGAGGCACAGCTCCCGCCTGGACTCCATCTCTGCAGCGGCCGTCATCGTTCCGCTTGAGATAAAGAAAGCGCCGGTTCCAATCATTCGTGTTGCGTCCCCAGAACAAGCTTTAGTCACCATCCTTTCAACGTATATCCTCTCCCCTCCACCGTTCGAACCGGGTATCCATCCTACAGCATCCGTTCATTCGACGGTTACCCTACCCGCCCATGTTTCCATCGGATCTCATGTAACCATTGGTGCCCATACCATAGTGGATGAACATGTATGTATTGGACCGGGCAGTTCAATAGGCGCACATTGCCGGATCGGCGCAGACACCTGGCTGTATGCCCATGTCATCCTGTATGATCAAGTTTGTTTAGGACAGCATGTGATTATACATAGCGGCACCGTGGTCGGCAGCGATGGCTTTGGATATATCCAGGGTGAGAGCGGTGCTGTGAAAATCCCTCAAGTGGGTGGAGTCGACATAGGCGATGACGTGGAAATAGGGGCAAACACAACGATCGATCGAGCAACCATGGGACGTACACGTATTGGTCGAGGGTCAAAGATTGACAACCTGGTACAGATCGGTCATAATGTCATCATCGGCGACCATGTTACGATTTGCGCACAGGTGGGTATCGCTGGTAGCACGGTGATTGAAGACGGCACGTTGATCGCCGGACAAGCTGGTCTTGCCGATCATATTCATGTCGGCGCAGGAGCCCGCATCGGTGGTCAGGCGGGGGTAACCAAATCCGTTCCGTCGGGTGTTTCGGTATCCGGCTACCCTGCCCGACCTCATAGCCACGCCAGAAGAATCGAGGCCTCGGTAAACCGACTGCCGGAGCTGATGCAACGCATACAGGATATGGAACAACGCCTGGATGCCCTGGAAAATCCTTAATTATTCGAACGTCCAGAATATATTTAACGTCCTAGCATAAGAAGGAAATATATGTTCAAACAGCAGCGAACAATTAATACCGACGCTTCGATCTCGGGCATTGGTCTCCACACGGGAGATAAGACCACCTTGACGTTCAAACCGGCGGCCATCAACGACGGAATCCGGTTCATCCGTACGGATCTTCCGGATCATCCGGAGATACCGGCCGATATCGATCATGTCGTGGATATAGATCGGGGCACCAATCTAGAATACAAAGGGACCCGTGTACACACGGTAGAACATGTACTCGCTGCCATCGCCGGTCTGGAATTGGATAATATTTGTGTTGAACTTAATGGCAGTGAACCGCCGATTTGCGATGGCAGCGCCAAACCTTTTGTGGATACTCTCCTTGATGCCGGGATCATTGAGCAGGATTCCCCTAAAGAATATCTGGAAATAGAGAGCCCTATTCTTTACTCGGAACGAGAGGGTGATTTGCTCAAAGAGCTGGTGGCCTTACCCTCTGATGATTTTAGAATAACATTCATGGTTGATTATAAACAGCCGACGCTGGGAAGTCAGTATACCGTACTGTTTTCATTGGAAAATGAATTTGTAACGGAATTCGCGCCTGCCCGGACCTGGACCTTTTTAAGTGAAGTAAAAACGCTCCGGGAGCGAGGTTTAATCAAGGGAGGAAGCCTCGACAGCGCGATCGTGATTTCTGACATGGATTTGACAGGTGAAGAGCTAGATGATTTAAAAGACTTATTTGGTGTTAGTGGTCCAGTTGTTATAGGAGAGAATGGCATAGTTGGAGACAAGACGTTACGTTTCGATAATGAGCTGTGTCGCCACAAGGCGCTTGATTTAATTGGTGACCTGGCCTTGCTCGGATCGCCTCTCAAAGCGCATGTGCTGGGCGCCCGGTCTTCTCATGCTGCGAATATCGAATTGGTCCGTAAAATTCGAGGCGCCTACGAGAAGAAGAGGTTAAAAACCAAATACGGCCGGGATGCCGTCCACGACCCGGAGACCTTTTTAGATATTGAAGCGATCATGCGTATTATGCCGCACCGATATCCCTTTCTTCTTATTGACCGCATTATCGACATGGAACCTAATAAGCGGGTCATTGCCCTTAAGAATGTAACCATAAACGAACCTTTTTTTCCAGGGCATTTCCCAGGGCGTCCCATTATGCCGGGTGTACTCATTATCGAGGCCATGGCTCAGGCGGGTGGTATCCTCCTGCTTAATACCATCGAAAACCCACAGGATAAACTGGTTTACTTCATGGGCATCGATAAGGCCCGGTTCAGAAAGCCGGTGAGACCGGGTGATCAGCTGCGGTTTGAGTTGGAGATGATCAAGCTGCGCATGAGAACCTGCAAGATGTTAGGCAAGGCCTTTGTCAACAATGATCTGGTGGCAGAAGCGGAACTGATGGCTACGGTCATGGATCGGGAGTAGCATATCGTGACGTCACGGCCTTCCAACATCCAGGTTCACCCTACGGCTATTGTTCATCCAAATGTACAATTTGGTGAGGGTTGTTCTATAGGGCCGCATACGATTATCGAGCCAAATGTCTCCATCGGGGCTGGGACTTCGGTCGCCTCCAATATCCTGATCGGAGAGTTTACTCAGATCGGCGCGGAATGTAAGATCCACCACGGCGCCGTGGTCGGCACGATACCTCAGGATTTAAAATTCGGAGGGGAAAGGTCTACACTTGAGATTGGGGACCGGACGACGATTCGGGAATTCACTACGCTTAACCGAGGGACCAATGCGCTGGGTAAAACTGTTATCGGCCACGATGTGCTCTTGATGGCCTATGTGCACATCGCCCATGATTGTATCATTGGCAACCATGTGATCCTGTCTAATGCCACCCAACTTGGTGGTCATGTAGAAATAGAAGATTATGTGGTCGTAGGGGGCCTGGTAGCGATCCATCAATTCGTTAAAATCGGGCGCCATGCCATGATAAGCGGCGGCGCAAAAGTCTCAAAAGATATCTGCCCGTTTATTAAGGTCGCACGTGAACCCCTGAAACCGGTGACCCTGAACTCCGTAGGGCTAAAACGACGCGGTTTTTCGGATGAATCCTTGCGTGTGCTAAAACAAATGTTTCGGCTTCTGTTCAGGTCTCATCTCAATATTACGCAGGCCGTTGATGCGATTGAGGAAAAGGTACCGCCAACAGAAGAGTTTCATGGTCTTTTACAGTTTATCCGGGAAAGCGCCGCACGAAGTAAAACCCATGGTCGCGGGATTCTATCATAGAATGGATTATAGACGTACGGCTTCCTCTAATTCCTCCACGCCGGCGACGGCAACAAGCACACTGCTCACGCCAGGGTTTTCGAGTACCCACTGAATAGCTGAAGCAGTACGGATGGTTTTGTCGCCGTCTTTTTTTAATGCCTGCCAAGGGCCCGCGTTGATCGGAAAGATCATATCGGCATGGGTTTGAATTTTTTTCTTGTTGGGCATGAGATCAATCAGTGATTCTCTGGTTGCCTGAGACCAGTCCGTGTTTACTTTATCCTGCCAGCTGATCCATTGTCCTCCTAAGGCCTTCATGATCAAAACCCCTTTTCCAGCTTCTTCGGATTGTTTAATACCGTCTTCCTGCCATCTGTAGACATAATTATACATCACCAGATCCGCATCAGAGTCGTCGTGCGGACCATGTGCCGCATAGGATTTTTGATCTTCCGGATAATGGCGGATCAAACATAATGAACGCACTTTTCCATTTTGCTTCAGGTCTGATACAACTTCCCGAAGCGCGTTATCTTTTATGAAGGCATTATATTGAATTCTGAGGACATCGATGGATTCACGACGCAGTTGTTTTAAATGATGGTTGATCGTGTCTTCAAGCTCTATTGCCTTTGGTTCCCCGGTCTTCAGAGCGAAAAATCGGTTCGAATTGGAATTACGAAATTCATCCGGAATATATACCTCATCGCCATATCCCATATCAAAGAGATTAATCCCCAGTTCATCTGCCCTTCGATAGATGCTTTGCTTTTGCCCGGCTGAGGGATGCCCGCAGACGCCTTCGTAATGGGCAAGTAATCCACCTAAACCAATCACACTGAATGACATACCCGTCGAACCGAAAAAACGATATTCCATAGGATGTTATCCCATTAATAAATGATGAATGTTGAATGATGATTTAAAGTATGATCACATATCTTACTTAACCTGTCAATTCATAACACCATAACTTCTAAAAACCGTTGACTTTTTATCTGAAAAACATGACAATATCCAGGATTGAATACGACCATCTCAAATAAAAATTTCGATCATTCCGGATATCCTTTTCATGGATGCCCTATAACCGGGGAGGTATGCCATGTTACGCCCTAAGCGTAGTGATGGCCTCACAGCACACAACATCACTACGGCACTACAGCATGCGATCGACCAGCGACTTTCACGTCGAAATTTTATGAAGTTGGCAGGAATCGCCGGATTGACCGTAGCAGCTGTTCCATCTCAATGGGGTTGTGGACCGGCAAGTGATCCGAATTTCAATCCTGATCCGCAGGAAAGGGCGTTGATCGAACAGGCGATCGAAGCGGTAAAGGATGCCGGCGCCTCCTATGGTGATGCGAGGATCAGTCGCCATTGGTTTGAGTCGATCACCACGCGAGAAAAACAGATTACGGGCGTGTCCAGTAGAGATTCGTACGGCATAGGCATTCGTGCTCTGGTAGGCGGATCATGGGGGTTTGCGGCGACGCGCATATTAACAACCGATGCGGTGGCCAAAACGGCAAAGGAAGCCGTAGAAATCGCGAAGATCAATAACCGCATCGCTCCCTCCGAAGTTACCCTGGCACCAATCGATGTCGTTCGAGAAGTGTATTGGGAAACGCCACATGAGATTGATCCCTTCGAGGTTTCTATTGAAGATAAAGCCGCCTTGCTGTTTCAGATCAATGAAGCCGCCTTGCAGACCGATGGCGTCAATTTCATTTCAAGCGGCATCCAGTCTGTGAAGGAACAACGACTGTTGGCGACCACGGATGGCACACTCATTCAGCAGACTTTTCTGCGTATTAATCCTTCCGTGAATATAACGGCCGTCTCCGCTGATGGTCGAGACTTTCAATCAAGAGGCAACGTGGCCTCAGCAGCCAGCTTGGGATGGGAGTATATTCTGGGGTTGGACCTTCCCGGCAACGCCCCGAGATGGGGTGAAGAAGCTGTGATGAAGCTATCGGCAACCCCGGTAGAGCCAGGTACCTGGGATCTGGTCCTCCATCCGTCGCATTTATGGCTTACCATCCATGAAAATGTAGGGCATCCTACCGAACTGGATCGGGCACTCGGCTATGAAGCCAATTATGCTGGAACGTCTTTTCTATCGCCACCGGAAGAGGTTTTAAATAAACTGCGTCTGGGACCGGAATTCATGCAGTTCCAGGGTAATCGCACCGAGATCGGGGGCGGCGCCACGGTCGGCTATGATGACGAAGGCGTACCGGCGGAAGCCTGGCCGATCATCAAAGACGGTATTTTTGTGGATTACCAGACGACGCGGGAGCAGGCCGCCTGGATTTCCGACCTGACGGGGATCACCAGAGGACATGGTTGCTCCTATGGACAGACCTGGGCGAGAATCCCGTTTCAACGCATGCCGAATGTCAGCTTGATGCCCGGCGAAGATAATTATAGTGAGGAAGATGTGATCGCAGCTACAGACCATGGCATCCTTATTGAAGGCAATGGATCTTATTCCATCGATCAGCAGCGGTATAATTTCCAGTTTGCCGGTCAGGTGTTCTGGGAAATAAAAAATGGAAAGAAACATCGGATGCTTCGCGATGTTGCCTATGTAGGCCGTACGCCGGAGTTCTGGAACTCGCTGGCTATGATCGGCGGAGAACAAACGTATGAGCTCGGCACTACGTTTGGTGATGCCAAAGGTCAACCCGGTCAGTCCAATGCCGTGTCACACGGATGCCCAATATCTTTGTTTCGCAACGCCACTATTCTGAATACGGCCTGATGAAAGGATATAACCATGCCTCAATCTCCCTCGACTGAAGACCGCTATGGTCTTTCTGAACAGGAATCGCGTGCATTGTGCATGCGGGTCCTGAATAGTTCAAAGGCGGAGCATGTTCGCGTACAGGTGCAATCCGGTTGGCGTGGATTTACCAGAGTAGCCACAAATCGAATCACGACCTCCGGTGGTAGCGAGGATGTGTCGGTACGGATTGTCAGCGTATTTGGAAAACGCCTGGCCTCTATACAAACCAACAGCCTGGATGATGCTTCATTGGAGGCAGCAGTACGTAAATCAGAGGAACTCGCCAGGGTAGCTCCGGAAAACCCGGAATATATGCCGGAGCTTGGGAGCCAACAATATGTGCCTGTGAGCGCGTATTATGATGCCACTGGACAGATGACCCCCGATGCGAGGGCCCAGGCCGCCGCCTACGCCATAGAAAAAGCCCAGCAATCGCAAACGGTTGCAGCCGGCTATTTAGATGTCCGCGCCGGGACGCGGGCGATCGCCACGTCCAATGATCTATTCGCCTATCAACAGGCCACCGGTGTATCGTCCACCCTGACCATCCGAACCCCGGACGGCACCTCCTCCGGATGGGCAGGCGATCATGCTAATAATTGGGCTAATATAGAGAATGAACGCATTGCAGAAGATGCCGTTAGAAAATGTATTGACTGGCGAGGCAAGACCGCCCTGGATCCAGGAAAATATACCATAATACTGGAACCTACAGCTATGGGCATGTTGATGTTCCGCATGTCCCGAGTCTTCGACGCCCGTCGTGCGGATGAAGGGCGATCTTACTTTTCAAAGCCAGGCGGTAATAATAAAATAGGCGAACGGATCTTTAGCACCAGGGTGACGCTGAGAAGTGATCCGGCCATGGAGGATGCGGAAACGGCGCCCTTTACAAACGAAGGACAACCGATCAACAGCCGGGACTGGGTGGAAAACGGCGTATTAAAAAACTTGAGCTACTCCCGTTTCTGGGCAGAGAAAAAAGGCAAGGAAGCCCTACCTGCGCCATCTAACCTGGCTATGATCGGAGGCAATGATTCGCTCGAAGATATGATCCGATCTACGCAGCGAGGGGTATTAATCACCCGATTCTGGTATATCCGTGGCCTGAATCCAAGGACGATTTCTTATACCGGATTGACCCGCGACGGCACCTTTCTTATCGAGAATGGGAAAATCAGCCGTCCGGTCAATAACTTCCGATTTAATCAATCTCTCGCCGAATTATTGAAAAATATAGAGATGATCGGTCCTTCCGTGCAGGTCGCCGCAAGTGAGAACAGTTCTGTGTCGATGCCCATTATCGTCCCAGCTGTAAAGGTTCGTGATTTCACTCTGGCCAGTGTCAGTGATGCGATTTGACGTGGAAAGTTTCGAGTTCTGAGTGCAGAGGTCCGAGAAGACACCCGGCACGCCGTCGCGTACAGAGTACAGAGTGGAATTCTACGTTACGGTCTATCAATCCTGGAGTGTACAATGTTTCGCATGGTCCCATTGTTATTGGCCTTTTTATTCACATTGGAGGCGCTCACACTTTCTGATGCCTGCCTGGCGCAGGATAAGCACTGTCTCTGGCAGATTAAAACGGCCTCCAATACGGTTTTTCTTTTGGGATCCCTTCACCTGATGAAACCGGAGCATTATCCGCTCGATCCAGCACTTGAGGCGGCCTTCGAACAGGTAGATCATATTGTAACCGAAGTCGATATCGACAGCCTGGCCATGCCGGACGTCGCCCAGAATATTGCCAGTACGGGTCTTTATATGGATGGCTCCAGATTGTCTGATAAACTGTCTGAGAAAACCTACGGCGTTGTTAAACAGACGGCGGAAGAACTCGGGTTTAATCCTGCCATGCTGAACCAGTTTCGGCCGTGGTTCGCCGCACTGACCCTGGCCACCTTAAAACTGCAAAAGTTAGGATTCCAACCGCAATTCGGTATCGACAAATATTTCCACACCAAAGCGAAAACAAAGAATAAAGACCGGCATGCTCTGGAGACGATTCACTTTCAGACCTCCCTGCTCTCGAAAATGTCTGAAACCATGCAGGAAGACATGCTCCTTCAGACATTAATCGATCTTAAGACAGTTGACACTTATTTTGATGATTTATATCAGGCGTGGTTAACCGGCGATATGCAAAAGTTGGATGGCCTGTTATCGGATAACTATGAAGATTATCCGAGTATTTACAAATATATGATTGTAGATCGAAACAAGGATTGGGTACCGAAAATTCAACAATTCATGAGTTCAAATGGGAACTATCTCGTTATTGTCGGCGCGGGTCATCTGGTTGGTAAGGAGAGTGTGGTAGATTTATTACGAGCCAAGGGATATCGGGTGGAGCAGTTGTGATTGGTGATTAGTGAACCGCGCAGCGCTCGCTGGAGCCCGCAGGGATCAGCGATGTTGAAATTACTCAAGGTGGGCCAATATAAATCGTGAAATCGCGATTTTCATCCCTAAGGAACGCCGCCTGTTATCAACGATCGGCCTTTGTCCCTGCAGATGGCCGATCGAATGAATAAGACCTTGGGCGGCCACAATGTGTTTGAATTACCGCCGACGGTGGGCGGTGAGGATTTTGCTTATTTTTCCAATGAAATCCCCGGATTCTTTTTTCGTCTGGGTGTTGAAAAGCCGGGGACGACATCCGGCGGCCTGCATACTCAGACCATGACTGCCGATAATGAGGCCGTGCCGGTCTGCGTTCGGACCATGACCAGCCTGGTTCTGGAATACCTGTCCAGTGGGAGTGTTAAATGAGGAAAGTTACGAATCCGGGAAACAACGAAACGACCAGTCCGTTACTGAGCTTTGATATTGAGATTTCTGATATCTTCGAACTCGGGAGGCACGAGGATATGGAAAAATATGCACCGTTTCATATTTCAGTGGGGGCTACGGCGGTAGTCGATGGTGAAGAAAAGGTATGGTATTCGAATAATGAAGAGGGGGCTCCCGCGTTGAATCTGACGCGGGAACGTGCTCATGAGTTGCTTGAGTATCTCGATGAAATGCAACAGAAAGAGGTCATAGTCTGCGCCTGGAATGGCCTGGGTTTCGATCTGAAATGGATCGGCCATCACGCCAATGACCTTGCCCTCGCCGCACGTATCGCTCTAAAGAGCTACGACCCCATGTTTCAGTTCTTCAACATAGCTGGTTTTCCTATCGGACTGGGAAAAGTGGCCATAGGAATGGGCATCCCGCAGGAAAAACTCATGGACGGCTCAGACGCGCCAAAACAATGGCGTGCTGGTCATCATCAGAAGGTTATGGATTATTGCCTCGGTGATTGCCAGATGACCAATCAGATCGTCCGTGCCATACAGGAAGCCAGGCAGGTTCGATGGACAACGAGCAGAGGACATATCAGCTCAAAGCCCATGCCACGACTCAAATCCGTCGAAGAAGTCATTCAGGACCCTGCCCCCGATCAGTCGTGGATGGATCAACCGATTCCTAAGACAAAGTTCTACGAATGGGTTCTGGAAGCCACCGGGATGAAAACTGGTTTCCGGGGTTGAAACTCGTATTTTCTACGAACTGAACCACAATTTCAACGGCGTTTCGGATAGAATAGCCGTTTTTTCATCGGCGCTCAGGCCAAGTTCCTCGGTAAACATCTGCAAATGCTCCTGGTAGGATGCCTTCTTTAACCAGTGTTCACAGGGAAAATCAGACCCCCACATACACCGCTCCGGCGTATAAGCAGATATGACCCGGCGGATTACCTCATGGGTATCCGTAAATGGATAGGCTTGTTCCGAACCTGTAACGCCAAAAGTTAACTTGGCATAGATATTCTTATGCTGCGCCAGGTCGCATACGGAATTTAAACGGCTTGATTCAGGTAGATCAGACGCATTCAGGTAAGCGCTATGATCGAGAACAATAGGTACATCGGGAAATTCATTCGCCAGCCGGGCTAAATCTTCCAGAAATACCTCATTGATATGTGCACAAATAACCGCGTCCATCTCCCGTATTTTTTCAAATAGTCTTACCGCCCCCTCATGATAATATGACGATCTTCCATACTGCGTGGGTTCTAAACGAAGTCCTTTCACATTCTGGGCTGACAGAGTCTCGAAAATTGCCGGGCTTTCAGGTGAAGCCGCATCCAGATTACAGACCCCAACCATTTTAGTACGGTTAGCAGAGGCCATACCCGCCACCAGTCTGTTATCCCAGCGATAGGCAGATCCGGTTTGGACGAGGACCACCCGTTCAACGCCGGCCATCTGAACATTTGCCTTCAACTGATCGATGTATCCTATGCCGGGTGGGGTTCTGTGTGGGTTTTCCCTCATCGGGTATAGGGTTTCATCGGGATGATAGATGTGCGCATGGGTATCAACGATTATCATAAACGCTCCACTCTAAACATATCGTATCTTCAAGATCATTAGTACACGACAAATTTTATTTTCTGCTCTGTTATCCCATGCTATGGATCCCCGCATAAAGCCTGCGGGGATGACAACCCTTTTAACTTTTGTCGTATACTATAAATCAAGATATAATAACCATTGCTAATGGTTCCAACAGAAAATTTGATTTCGTTCGGTATATATATACAGTATATTCATATTTCAACAACAGGTAACGGCTACATGCTTTGTCGTTAACAAGGATAACATGGGGGAAACATGAAGGAGTTTGTCGCCGACATTCAGGAGTTTACGGTCATGACCGGCCGGACCATCTGGTATGGACTGTATGGCCATCCGAGATATGTGCGGTTGGTGTTCGACGAAATGTATTTTATCGGTGTCGGCTCTCTTCTGATCGTCGCCCTTATCGGATCATGTGTAGGGGTCATCTGGGCGTTACAGATTTCCACTGAATTGGCGGCATTCGGAGCAAAATTATACCTGGGTAAGATGACCAGTCCTGCTATCGTCCGTGAATTAGGACCCATTTTTACGGCCGTAACGGTCGCTGGAAAAGCCTGTTCCGCCATTGCCGCCGAACTGGCATCCATGAAAGTCACCAGTCAAGTGGATGCCTTGCGGGCTATGGGCGTAGATCCGATTCGCAGGCTGGTTGTTCCAAAACTCACAGCCATGCTCATCATGATGCCGGTCCTGACGATTATATATGACGCAGTGGCGATACTCGGCGGTGCCATCATATCGGTATCTGTAGCCCACGTTCGTTTCTCGTTCTTCATGTCCTCAGCCATGCAGAAACTCGGTTATGCCGACCTGCTTAGTGGGCTTCTGTTAAAACCCATGTTGTTCGGTTTCATTATTGCCATGATCAGTTGTTTCCTTGGATTGAGAACGGAAGGCGGGTCATCAGGGGTAAGAAACGCAACTACACAGGCCGTGGTATACAGCTTTGTCTGTATCTTTTTGCTCGATGTACTCATCACCCGAATCACAATCACGGTCTTTGGTGTATAGCCATTATGATTGAATTTGAAGATGTACACTTTTCCTATCGCGATCAAAAAATCCTTCAGGGTGTCAGCTTCACCATCCCTCAGGGTGAGACCGTGGCGGTCCTCGGCGCCAGCGGTTCTGGTAAGACGACCATATTACGCCTGTTGCTCGGTCTTATGAAACCGGATTCAGGACGTATCCTGGTGGACGATATAGATATTGCCCCCATGAGCGAGAATGCCCTGGTCAACGTCCGTCGAACGATGGGGGTTGTGTTCCAATTCGGGGCTCTGTTTGACTCGCTGACTGTCGGTAACAATGTGGCGTTCCCCCTGCGCGAGCTAAGGACGATGACGGAGGAACAAATCATAGACCGCGTTACCGAAGCTATTCAGCAAGTCGGTCTCGATCCGCATGTTCTCGATCAGATGCCGTCCGAATTATCAGGAGGGATGAATCGCCGGGTGGCGGTTGCCCGCGCTATTGTTGGATATCCTAAGATTATGTTGTATGATGAGCCGACCACAGGTCTCGATCCTATGGCCTGTGAAGTGGTCTGCGATCTGGTGAATGAATTGAAGGATGATATCGGCGTGACGTCCGTCTTCGTCACGCATCAATTAGCTGCAGCCTTTCGGGTGGCCTCGCATTTTATCATGATGCGAGATGGCCATCTCATTTTTGACGGCACCGCATCGGCCATGCGTAAAACTGAAGATCCGTATATCGCACAATTTATACGATGGGAACTGGGAGGATTAATCGATGGAACCGGTGAAAAAAGTGACATGGAAAGATCTCAGGGTCGGGTTGCTCGCACTGAGTAGTTTTATCATCGTCGTGACCACCATTATCCTGATGGGTGGTGGGCAGATTAATCTCTTTAAAGAAACCCTCAAATACCGGACCTTTTTCCCCGAAGCCAATGGTCTGAAGACCGGCTCCGAGGTTTGGCTTGCCGGCGTTGAAGTCGGTGAAGTCAGTGTGGTAAGGTTTTCTGATCCCGATGATATTAAAGCGGTAGGGGCGATTGAGGTGGAGCTGATTGTGGAGGAGGATGTCGCTCGCCAGATTCGAAATGATTCTGTCGCCAGCCTCCGAACCATCGGCCTGCTTGGTGATAAATATGTTGAAATTCAACCGGGCACGCCTGATGCACCTGTCCTCAGGCCTGGCAGTACGATCCCCGGTATATCCCTCAGTACATTCGATGAACTGGTGGGTGTAGGTCGGACGACGGCACAAGGGTTCAACGAATTAATGGTACAACTGCGCCTGCTGGCTGAAGATATCAACAACCAGGAAGGGACACTCGGCAAGATCATTCACGACGATACGATTTACAATAATCTGAATGCGACGGTACAGCGAACAGATCGAATGCTGGATAAAGCAGAGAACGGTCCCGGTACCCTCGGGCGCTTGATGTCCGATCCTACGGTATACAACAATCTGGTTATCAGCTTGCAAAAAGCGCAGTATACCATCACGGCCCTGGACTCCAGTCTGCTCATGGCCAATGATCTGATTAATATGTTGCAAAATTCAGAAGGGACCATAGGCAAATTAACGAACGACCCTGAGATGTATGATCAGATGAAACACACCCTTGATCGTCTGGATGGCCTCATCCAATCTGTCGAGCGAGGCGAAGGGTCTCTGGGGAAACTGGTTAAAAATGAGACCACGGTGCAGGAACTGGAGGGATTGATTATCGACATGCGGACCTTGATTCGGGACGTACGGGAGAATCCGGAGAAATATATCAAGGTGAGTGTTTTTTAAAGTGGTAAGTTCGGCTTTGGTTATAGAGGCGCCCCATCACGGTAGTAATGCCTCCTCAGCCCGCAAGGGATCATATGGCCGCCCGGCAATAACCTCCTCATCCAAATCTACGCCAAGTCCGGGCGTCGTTGGGAGTTCTAAATATCCGTTTGTGAACTGCCGCGGTTCCTTTTGCACTATGTCGCGCCATGGCGCCGACTGGATGGTCTCCAGTATCGCAAAGTTGGGGGATGCTGCTCCCTGTCTCCGGATGGTCGTCAGGTAGAAGTGACGGCAAATGAGCAGGGCAACGAGGACGTCTGGGTCTATGACACGCAGCGCGGCACGGCCACGCATGTGGTCTTCCGGTCAGGCATCCCGAAGGCTCTGTTTTCGGCATCTTCGATAGGTACCGGGGATCTGGCCAACAGCTACGACGTCTCAGCCGATGGCGAGAGGTTCATAATAGGGCAGCCGACAGACCAGGGTGAAACGCCGAAACTGGCAGCGGTGGAGAACTGGTGTTCTGAATTTAAGGATGAGCAGCCCTGATGGCTGTTTGCGAATCACAGATGCAGGAGACCGTTCGCCAGAGCTGTCATCTATCGTGTTTTACCGTCAAATCGTTCCGATCCGTCATAGAGCTACACTGTAACCCACCCTATTTTAGGACCAGTGATAAGTTGAGAAAGGAAGGATCGATTTTACCGGTTATTTCACCACTCAGATGATATGAAAGATTAGAGACGTATTTAAACAGAAGCAGGTTGAGGGCGAACTTCCCTGTTGATTCGATCTGATAATTCATCTTCAGCCTTATCCAGATCATAATCCATCTGAAGACCAAGCCAGAACTGAGGCGACATATGGAAATATCGAGCCAGACGAAGGGCTGTGTCCGCCGATATTCGGCGTTTTCCCAGCACAATTTCATTAATACGACGTGGCGGCACACCGATATCAAGCGCCAGACGGTTCTGGCTGAGTGCCATAGGGTTCAGAACCTCTTCCAGTAAGACTTCTCCCGGATGAAGCGGTTTCATTTTCTCAGTCATAGGTATACGCTCCCATTAATGATAATCCACTATTTCAGCATCCCATGCATCGCCATCTTTCCATATAAAGCAAACGCGCCATTGGTTGTTAATACGAATACTGTGCTGACCGGCGCGGTTACCTGAGCGTTTTTCCAGACGATTGGCCGGCGGTACCCGTAAATCGTTCATGGTATCAGCACGATTGAGCATACGAAGTTTTCGCAAGGCCACCCGCTGAATCGATTGCGGAAGTTTGCGAGATCGTCTCCGATGGAAAATGTGTTCCGCTTCCGTATCTCTAAACGAACGAATCATAGAGAAATAATATAACGCGGCTCGTTAAACGCCAAGCGTTATGTTTATGCCGGAGGCTTTAAACGGGAACCACGTAGTGCTCGCAGTGATCCCGAAGGGGACCTTCCATCCATAGCTTGGAGAGGCTGGATGGAGGTTCCCTTTTTTCAAAAACGATATGTGTTTCAGGCCATTGTCCTTAGTGTTTTTTCAGGTCATGAATTATCCATAATATCATTCCGTTCAATGTCTCTGAAATCTCTTCGGTACACTTGCTCTCCCCAACCAAAATTATGCGGGAACATCACCCCGGCGCCATAACGCCAGCGGCCTCCATGAAGCATGTGGTTTATTACTGCATGTTGTAAGGATGTTGTTCTGGGCAGATGGATCATGTCCTCCAATTTTGCGTTGGGTATCCCGAATACACGACGAATCGTTTCCCTATCGCCGGCCCTGGCTACCGGGGTGAGGTACCACTCCTTTAAGAACCGAGCGATATTACTCTCTGCTTGAAGCGCCTTTTCGAATTGCTGGTCTAACAGCCAGGATGAGCAGGTAAACGCATGGCTGATATAGTTCGGGAAATACCGGTTCCAAAAACTGAAGGCCTCTTCGTAGGATGCTTTACACGCTTCAAAATTCATCGGGCCCGATCCGAGAATATGCACGGCAATGGTCGGGTCCCCGTTTTCCAGGATAAGATCCCATTCTTCCGCCTGTAATACCATGCGGTGCGGCAGGACATAGCCATACGGATGGATCGGATATCCTGAAATCGTTTTATCCGTGATGGAAAGGGAAGTCGTCCACGCCGCCGGATCTGTGATGCCGTTCGTTCCATTGAACTGACCGTCTTTCATGAATTCCATCCCGTCTGTAGTCAGGACGACTACCCGTCCGGTAGACCTGTGGCGGTAGGATACAAAATCATAATGATAATTGCTGAATTGGAACTGAAGCCGACCTAATTGGTACAGTTCACCGGTAAAATTCAGCCCCAGCCAACTGACCTGAGCTTGATCCAATCCCCATCGATTATTTTTACGGCGTTCATCGTAAATCCAGAATTGGAGTTCCTGTAAGGTATCCACAGATACCTGTTCAGGGATGCCCAATTTACGATGGTGCTCTAAGATGGTCGGTACCCCGGATAAGAAGACATAGACATAAAATAACGGGGTGGCGGCATCAATGGTATCCGGGATATCGGGCCAATGAAAAGCGGAAGCATCCGGAAAATCCTGCTTGAAACCAGTATAATGTGCATGCCACAGCAAACGACGTAACATCGGTTCTCTCTCAAACAAAGACCGACCAGCCAGGACAGCAGCATGGACGTTTTTATCCAATGCCAGGAAGCGACATTGTTGATCAAGAAATCGTTCTTCCAGAATATCAAGGTTTGATTTATATTGGACTTCGGAAGCCGCCCAACCGTTTAACCAACGGTCGTGATCGGATTCCATACGGTAGTGAGCCAGGATGTCATTTAAGGAGGGGGGATTGTTGGACATTTTATCTGATCTGTTAAAATTTGGGGGTCCGTTGAAGCTTGAATTTCACGGATAGTACTATTCCGGCAATCAGTATGCAACAGGTTTTTGTGAGGGAGCATATCAATATAATAAATTTCAGTTTATTATAATAAAGGTTACATTCTACATACGTCACGAGAATTCAACGGACACATAACTTACCGGGATAAAAAATGAGAGAAACACTTCAAAAGCTGAAATCCAGGTCGAAGGAACCGGTCGCTGTTATCGGGTTTCCTTATGATGCCGGTTCGTCTTTTCTTCGGGGTCCTGCCGATGCCCCCCCGCTGATCAGGGCGGCACACCGATCCCCCTCGGCCAATACCTGGAGTGAACTTGGGATCGATGTGGATGCGCCGGGTAACTATCTGGATCTGGGTGATCTGGATCTGCCGGACGATACCGATGCGCTCGCCCTCATCAGTGAAAATATCGACCATATCCTGGATGTTGAAATGATCCCGTTGTCGCTGGGAGGAGATCATGCCATCACGGCTTCTATCGTCAAGGCCATGGCCACAAAGTACGCCGATCTGCACATCCTGCATTTTGATGCTCACCCGGATCTCTATGATGCCCTGGACGGCAACCCCCTGTCGCACGCCTGTCCGTTTGCCAGAATCATGGAAAATGGCAGTGCAAGCCGTCTCGTACAGATCGGAATACGGACCATGACCGGTCACCAGCGCGAGCAGGCGATACGGTTCGGCGTAGAGGTACACGAGATGAAGGATGGACTGGACCGATTGCCATTGTCCTTCGACAGTCCACTGTACATCTCCTTCGATATGGATGTACTGGACCCGGCTTTCGCACCAGGTGTGTCTCATCACGAGCCTGGCGGGTTGTCCACGCGTCAAGCCATAGACCTGATTCATGCCATAAAGGGGCATATTGTCGGCGCTGATCTGGTTGAACTGAATCCACGTCGTGATCCACTTGGCATCACGGCTATGGCAGCGGGGAAGATATTTAAGGAATTGCTGGCAAGGATAGTGACCGGTGTGAAGTAACAGTTGATGAGTAAATTACTTGACGGTAGCATATGATGGCTTGTACTTTGTGCCTGGAAAAAGGTGATTCTACTTAACACAGCTATATAATGAGGACACAATGAACGCATTACTGGACAAATTGAATATTCAAGAGGTCAACGCAGGCGCATGCACTGGGGTCGATGGGTGGATTCAATCTGAGGGACCGATCTTAACTTCGTATAATCCTACGACCGGGGAAGCGATCGCAGGGGTTCGCCAGGCAACGCCGGAGGTATATAATCGGGTTGTAGATTATGCTCAATCGACCTTCGAAAGCTGGCGTATGTTACCCGCGCCCAAACGTGGGGATATGATACGCGACCTGGGCAATGTCCTGCGGGAATACAAGGAACCGTTGGGAGAACTCGTTTCCCTGGAAATGGGTAAAATCCACGTGGAAGGCATGGGCGAAGTTCAGGAAATGATCGATATCTGCGACTTCTCCGTCGGCCTGTCACGCCAACTCTACGGTCTCACCATCATGAGTGAACGGCCGCAGCACCGGATGTACGAGCAATGGCATCCACTAGGTGTTATCGGCATCATTACCGCATTCAATTTCCCGGTCGCCGTCTGGGCGTGGAACGCCGCTCTATCCGCGGTATGCGGGGATACGATGGTATGGAAACCAAGCGGCCAGACGCCGCTCACCGCCGTGGCCGTCCAACATCTCAGCAATCAGGTGATGGCCGATCACGGTCTGAATGGGATTTTTAATCTCGTGATCGGTCGTGGTCATGATGTGGGTAATATCATGCTGGATGATCCCCGGTTACCGCTGGTCTCTTTCACCGGCTCCACGGCAACCGGGAAAATCGTGTCTCAACGCGTCGCCGCACGACTCGGCCGCACCGTCCTGGAACTGGGTGGCAACAATGCCATCATTGTAACAGAAAACGCGGATATCGACCTGGCTATTCGCGGTATCCTGTTCGGCGCCGTCGGAACAGCCGGTCAACGCTGCACCTCCACACGCCGAATAATCGGGCATAAAAGCCTGATGTCGACCCTGGCCGTCCGGCTGGTCAAAGCCTATCGACAGGTGCCGATCGGTGATCCGACCGATGGTTCGACGCTCATGGGCCCTCTGGTCACCTCAGATGCAGTTGAAGGCATGATGGCCGCCATTGAAAAAGCCAAAGCCGAAGGAGGAGAAGTGTTGGCAGGTGGCCGAAAGCGACCGGATATCGGTCCTAACTTCGTAGAACCGACGATCATTCGTATGCAGACCCAATCAGACATCGTTAAAGAAGAAACCTTTGCGCCTATCCTGTATTTGCTGGAATATGAAACGATAGACGAAGCTGTCACCATACATAATGCGGTGACTCAAGGCCTGTCGAGTGCCATTTTCACGGACAGCCTGAGGCAGGCCGAACAGTTCCTGTCCTCTGCCGGTTCCGATTGCGGTATCGCCAATGTCAACATCGGTACATCCGGCGCGGAGATCGGCGGGGCATTTGGTGGTGAGAAGGATACGGGCGGTGGAAGAGAATCCGGGTCTGACGCCTGGAAAGCCTATATGCGCCGGCAGACCAATACCATCAACTGGTCAACCGAGCTGCCCTTAGCCCAGGGGATCGAATTCGGGGATTGATCGGCATCCATGGCCACCACCTTGCCCCCTACAGATATGCAAGAGGTGTCGACCTCGCAGTCAGCGCTGACGTCAGGATTGACCGTCCGGGCGTTAGCGACAGGCTTTTTCTTTTCTATTCTGATTAATATCTGGGCGATTCATTCTTCCTATATCGCCCAATCCTCTCTCCTGATTATCAGTCATATCCCGATAGCGGCGCTCTTTCCCCTAGTGGTGTTGGTCCTGCTGGTTAACCCGGTTATAAAGCAAGTCGCGCCCTCGAAGATCCTCACCTCTCACGAATTAATCATCATTTTCTTTTTGACTTACACGGCGTCTGCGATTCCCGGCTGGGCGTTCAGCTCTTATTGGATAGGCGCCATGACCGGTCCGTACTATTATGCCTCACCTGAAAATCAGTGGTTCGACTCTTTTTTCCACTACCTGCCTGACTGGCTTGTCGTCGCCGATTATAATGCCGCCGCCTGGTTTTACGAAGGGCTCCCATCCAACCAGACTTTACCCTGGTCCACCTGGATTGTACCCTTGTTCTGGTGGATCGGTTTTTACATCGCCGTTTTCCTTGTCGGCGCAGCCGTGATCGTCATGCTCCGTAAGCAGTGGGTTGAATACGAACGATTGACCTTTCCTCTTGCCCAGATTCCACTGGCGTTTATTGATCATCAATCCGCCGGTCAGGCCCTGCCCTCGATAGCTCGTCAGCGTCTATTCTGGATGGGTTTTTCATTTGCGGGGGTTGTACTTTTCTGGAATGTAGCCGGTTTTTTCAATATTGTGCCCAGACTGTCCATACTTGAATTGTACGAGAACAACCTGTTGCTGGCACATTCGTTTCCTGAAATCCCTATTACATTTAATTTTTTAACATCGGGTGTCGCGTTTTTCACCAAAACGAGTGTGCTGTTAAGCGCGTGGGTGTTTTTCCTCTTGAAAACGATACAGGTCGGCATCATGAACCGTCTGGGCGTACCCCGGGCCCCCGGCGTTGTTACGTCCGAACATATGGGTGGGTTCATCCTGTTTGTATTGTTCAGTCTCTGGATCGCCCGACGTCATTTGAAACAGGTATTCCTAAAAGCGATAGGTCGAGCCGAAGAGGTGGATGATGCGCATGAATTCCTGAGTTATCGAGCGGCTGTGATCTGTTTTAGCGTCGGCCTGGTATATATCTTTGCCTGGTGGCATGCTGCGGGTATGTCCCTGCCCGTCACCGCTTTCTTAATGGGATCATTGCTCCTGATGTTTCTCGGTGTAACCCGTATTGTGGCGGAGGCCGGCCTTATTTTTGTGGATCTGCCATACAACGCCCATCAATTTACCGTGTCTATTATCGGCTCCGATAATATCTCTCCACAGAGTCTGACGGGGGTGGCGATGTCCAATGCGTTTTCTCACAACTGGCGGACGCTGGGCATGTGCTCTATGGCCCATATCAGCAAGGTGGGAGATCGACTCGGCGGGACTGGAAGGGGGATATTCGGTTATCTTACGACCGTGCTTGGCATGAGTATTCTGGTCGCTGTCGGGTATACCATGTATCTGGGATATCATGAGATCGGCGCCCATCAATTTACCGGTCCGGGATTTGACGGCGGTTCCCAGGGGGGGTATAACGGGTTAGTGGGTTGGCTGAACAATTCGTTGTCGTTCACGGGGCTTGAATTTACCTTTCTGGGAATCGGGGCCTCTATAAATGCCTTGATGCTTTTCGCTCACTACCGGTATCCTTGGTGGCCGTTACATCCGATCGGTTTTGCCGTAGCAGCGACCGAAGGCATGCCGACCATGGCCTTCCCTATTTTCATATCATGGCTGGTGAAAGAATTGCTTCTCAGAATCGGCGGGGTGCAGTATTAT
>CAJXCW010000048.1 GCA_913051705.1 uncultured bacterium | reverse complement strand
CCGAAATCGCTGATTGTTGAGTGAACACGTAGTCAGAAACAATTAATCGGTGTTGTAGATGTTGCCTTTTGCTATTATCTTTCAGAAGATGAGAATGTACCACTCAAGGTTTTATTAACTTAAAATTCGGAATGATACCGAAGGAAGCTCGGATTATTTCGAATTTTTATCAACCTGGTTCAGGAGGGCAGCATAGATGTTGAAAAGAACATTCGTCATGGCGTGTCTGATTACATTTGTGACATTATCAGCGCAGCCCGTTATGGCCGGTGTGAATATCCTCACCGGTCTCAGCAAACCTGCCACAGTAGGTGTTTTAGCAGATACGAAATCAGCAGGTCTTATGGTTCAGGGCCGGTATTTAAAGAGCTTTTTACCGTTTGTATCCGTTGGACAGACCGTAGGTTATGTCCGTTTATCCGGTAATGACACCAGTGGAGGGACAAATTCGGATGTCCTTGGTTTGAGTATCATTCCGATCGTAACCATGGTCCAGTTAGCGCCGCCCACACCCGGTATAAAGCCGTATATCAACGCAGGGGCGGGGTGGTATTATGTTTCAAAAGGCACTCCGAACTTTGGTACCCTCGTGAAATCGGCTGTAGGCTTAAACACAACGAAGGCTGGCTACACATTGGGCGGGGGCATCATTTTCGGCTTTCCCGGCCCGGTTGATTTTCAATTGGATGTATCCTATCACAAAATCAAGACCAGTCCCTCAACATCCTTCTTAGGGATTCAAGCAGGTGTCCAAATAGGTTTATTTTAATAAAGTTGGGTGATTGTCTGATTGGGTTTGGTTTTTCAATCACGCAATCACGCAATCACCCGATCACCATTTTCTCTACGCATGCCCAATACGCTTCTTCTCATATCCGACGAGCATAATCCTCTCTATTCTTCGGTATACGGCCATCCGTTTGTCCAAACGCCCAATATGGCCTGGTTGGCCGACCAGGGTACGGTCTTTGAGAATGCCTATTGCCCTTCGCCGCTATGTATGCCCTGCCGGTCCGCTTTTATGACCGGTCAACGGGTACACCGACTTCAGACCTATAATAACTGTAGTATGAATGTCGAACAGGATGTGCCCACCTATGGCCGCGTTCTGGCGGAACAAGGCATACACACTGTGCATATAGGCAGAACCCATGTGTTTGCTCCCGGTTCACAGCTGGGATTCAGTGAAATTATCGGATCGGGTGCTCATGGATTTCCCGGTGACACGGATATCGGTCGAAATCCACTACAGATAAGGCAAGGTGCTGCCCTTCGTGCAGATCGTTTTGGCGTAGACAGCTCCTGTTTCGACAACGATACAGATCGTGTAAACGCGGCCATAAGATGGCTCGCCGATACATCCACGACCCTTCATATACCCTGGACATTGACTGTTAACTTGAACTATCCCCATTTCCCTCACTTTGTAACCCAGGAAATGTGGGACACCTATCCTCAAGGGGAGGACCTACCTGGACATGGTATAGAGGCCAAGCCTGCAGCTCACCCGCGGGCAGAAGAAATACGTGCGCATTTTGAACTGAGTAGATTTACCGAAGCACAGGTGCGTGGTCAACGGCGAGGCTATCTGGGCTGTGTGACCTTCATCGATCAGCAGTTAGGCCGTTTGATTCAGACGCTCAAAACCTGCGGGCAATTTGAAAATACAAATGTCATTTATACGTCGGATCATGGTGAGATGCTGGGAAAATTCGGGATGTGGTGGAAATGTTCGCTTTATGAAGACGCCGCCAGAATTCCGTGCATCGCTGCCGGGCCGGACTATAGTAGCGGGGTGAGAATTATGACGCCTGTCGATTTACACGATGTGCAGGCGAGCCTGTTTGAATCGCCGCAAAGAGATCGACCTGCTGATTGGATTGGTATGCCTTTGCAAAAGACGCCCATAAATGACCAGGAGAGTGTCACCTTTTCAGAATACCACGGTCACGGCGTACGGGCCAGTGCATTTATGGTCCGCAAGGGCGTCTGGAAATATATCCATCATATAGAGGCGCCTCATCAGTTGTTCAATATAGAAGATGATCCCGATGAACTGCATAACCTGTATACTCTGCATCCTGATAAATCAGTTGAAATGGAAGGGGAATTACGACGTATCTGTGACCCGGAATTAGAAAATGAACGAGCCGCTGATTTTATACAGAATCAAATAGAAGCCATTCAAGAACTGAAAAAGTAAATTGATTTAATGGCTGTTCCTTACCCTGATAACAAAAGGCTTTCATGTCTTCCAAACGTTTTTTAGGTATTACCGTTTTAGCGGATTTTATTATAAACGAAGGGGTGGACGGTGTACTGGACAATCTGATAAACAGAGCCGGTGTCACGGCCGTCGCACTGAATCCGACGGTCACGGCGCCGGCGGCTGAGGGGGAAGGTTCTTTTCAGCCGCCCACGGACGCAGGAAGCAGTCCGCGATTGTTTGATCGTCCGCTATGGGGCAAACGGTCCCTTTGGGTTAAAAGTGCCCCGAGCTATGAGCCTAACAGAGCCTATTATTCCAACACCCCGTATAAGCCGAGAAAAGCAAATGCATTGACGGCGCAGTATGGTGATCTCATCGAGCAGTTTATCAATTCGGCCCTGGATCGTGGACTAAATGTCTATTTTCAAATGAGCGCCACAAGCCCCACAGGATTGAATGACGATGACCGTCCGCGACTGCCAGACGGCCGACTGCCCGACCGAATGGCTGACACGGGGTGCCTCGCCAGCCAGGCCATCCGATCATATAACGAGGCCTATGTCCATGATATGCTGGACACCTATCCGCAAATCACCGGTTTTCGCCCCGATTGGCCGGAATATCCCTGTTATAAACTGGATGAAGCCTTCCAAGATTTTAATCCACAGGTGAAAGTCTGGGCAGAGCAACATGGTTTTGATTTCGAGGCGATACGGACAGAGGTAAACGCGTTTTACACATATTTGCACGGGGGCTTAAGGAATCAAGATCTTTTAGATCTGGCCGGTCCGAATCGTGGTAAGACGACCATGGCCGTCTGGCTAAGAAAATATCCTCGTATTCTGGATTGGCTGCGACTGAAAACAGCCCTGTCTAATGATCTTATTCGGCATTGGCGATCTATCATTACCAGATATGGCGGACCGGAAAAAGAACTCTCTGCGAATGCGTTCATGACTCCGCTTACCCTGTGGACCGGATTGGATTTCAGCGATGCATCGGAAATTTGTGATGCCATTTCACCCAAATTATACACCATGCATTGGTCGGTTATGGTTGAATTCTGGGGTCGCGTATTACTCGATGAGAACCCAGGACTCAACGAAGCGCTGGTCGTTAAGTCACTCGCCCATCTGTTCGACCTGGGTGATGTGATTACAGCCGAAAAGATATCAGATTACGGATATCCCGCACCTCACGAACCCCATCCGATCCCTGATGAGCCGCAACAACGTAAAATAGAACAGGTCTGTGCCGAAGTGAATGGTAAAGCGATGGTCACGCCCCTGATGCATGGATATGGCCCGTTGGATGATTTCACAAGGCGGTTCCAGGTGGTTGCCGACAGCCCCGCCGCCGGCATATGGATCAACAGATATGGTTACCTGAGCGATGAAAAATTAGATGCCGTGGGTAAGATCTGGCGTACGCGCGGAGACTATATACGGTGAATCCGAATCAGATTGCCATGACATTTGCCTACTTGCCTGCTTGCCCGCTTGCCTAAGGAGTCTACATGCCCCGTCCCAACGTCCTGTTTATCATGACGGATCAGCAACGATTTGATACCATTGCCTCTCTCGGTAACGAACAGATATACACGCCAAATCTGGACCGTCTGGTACGACGAGGGATTACCTTTACCAATGGATATTCCTCCTGCCCGGTCTGTGTTGCCGCCCGGCTAACCGTACGTACCGGTTGTGATCCGCCGACGACTCGGGTATTCAGTAATGGTCGCTCGGAACCGGTCTCCGGTCAGGCGGAAACGATGGAAGGTCGTTGCGGTGATTATCTGGCCAGGACGATGAATAACCTGGGATATCGGACATTCGGCGTCGGTAAATTTCATACCGGTCCCTGGAATGAAGAGGTCGGCTATGAGGTTCAACTTCACAGCGAAGAACTCTATGGTTCGCCGGAGCAACGGTCGGGTGATGCATTTGCAGGGTGGATCACGCGGGAGCATCCGGAGTTTGATTATATAGAAGCCCTGATGGGTGAACGAACGGAAATGTATTATATGCCTCAGGTGAGTCCACTTCCGGCCCACCTTACCGTGGAATCCTGGGCGGCGGACCGTGCGGTTGAGCAGTTGCAGGTATCGGATGAGAGACCCTATTTCGGCTTTCTTTCTTTCATCGGACCGCATCCGCCTTTTGCACCACCGGTCCCGTTCAATCGGCTTTATGACCCGGACCGCATGCCCAATCCCATCGCAGGAAGTCGATCCGTCGATCATATGGATGAGCAGATTCCGTTCATGAACCGGATGATCTGGGCGGATGAGATAAACGATGCGTGGGCGCGTACCCTCAAAGCAAGATATTATGGAGAGATCACCTATATCGACGATTGTATGGGGCGCGTTCTGGATGCCGTGGAGAGAAGAGATGACGGCGACAATACTCTCATCTGCTTTTTCTCCGATCATGGTGATCATATGGGCGATCACACAGCCTGGCAGAAAGAGAGCTTCTTCGATGTCTCCGCCCGGGTGCCGTTTCTGGTAAGCTGGCCTGACCATTTGCCACAGGATGTCCGGCGGGATGAACTGGTTTGCCTGACCGATCTGTTCGGTATCGCCACGCATGGCGCCGGCGCCACACAAACGCGCGATGGATTTGATGTCCTCGGCGTTGTGGACGGAGCCGTTTCAGCACGGGAGCATATGTTCGGTTACTATGGTGAACCGGGCACGGACCGGTTCAAAATAATGGCCCGTAACAAAGACTGGAAATATATCTATCTGTCGAATGGCCATCGTGAGCAATTGTTTAACCTAAACAAGGATCCCGATGAATTGGTCAACCAGGCAGACTCCGAACGCCGGGTCACAGCGAATTTTCGAGAGGTCGCCAAAGAAGCCTGCCGCCATCCGGGTGCAGAGGACGCCCTGGATGGAGAGGATTTTAAATCATTTGATTATACGCGGTGGAATACCGAGCGGATATACCAATTTGACAGTTCCCGCGGTGTCAAAGGCTTTCCCGATAACCCCGAAGATGTGTTGAATGATAGGAGCGCCAAATGATGCTAAACGGTTTTCTACATCCGCAATCCAGGAGGGATGCTCTCCCATGCTAACCTATACCACCCTCCCCCTCTTACCCGTTAAGGTCATGGGCAGCCACGGCACGCCGGGTTGGATGTGGGCGTTCCGGGATGCGGTCGCTGACGGCACAGCCGGTCCTGCCGATTTGGAGGAGGCGATGACCGATGCGGCGAAACTCGCCATTATGGATATGACCGAGGTCGGTGCAGACATTATATCCGATGGAGAAATGTTCCGTGCAGATTTCACCTGGAACTTTCATGAATATGTTACGGGATTGGAGCCGATTGCCTTTGACCGCAAGTTAGGCTATCCGGGACCTGATCAACTGAATGCCTTTCGATGTGTGGCGCCTGTAGATGTGCCGAATGGATATGGTTTGAAACGTGAGGTTGAATTTCTGAAAAAACGGACGGATATACCGTTCGTGATCGGTCTCCAGAGTCCGGCTACGCAGGTGTTTCGCATAGATCCTGGAACGATTTATAAAAATAAAGGAGAATTGGCATGGGCGATGGTTCCCCATTTCAACAGGGAGTTGAAGGAGGCAGTCGCCGCCGGCGCACGGCATGTTCAATTCGATGAACCGGCTTTCTGGACCATGCCGGGCGGATACGAAGAATGGGTGGAGCTCTTTAATGCGTGTGTTGAAGGGCTGGATCAAGCGACTGTGGAGGCGCATCTTTGTTTCGGTAATTTCAGAGGGCGCCCTGCAACAGCGGATCGCAGATATGCGCCTTTGGCGCCCCATTTTAAAAATATGAAGGTGGATGTTATTAATATGGAATTCGCTAACCGGGGCATGAATGAGGCGGATCTCTTTCCTGACTTCGGTGGGGATAGAATACTTTGCGCCGGGGTGATCGATGTGAAAGGCCGTTCCCTCGAACCGGTAGAGGTGATCGCCGATCGCATTCGTATCTTATTGAAGTATGTACCGGCTGATAAGCTCTGGCTGGCGCCCGATTGTGGATTCAGTCAGACCGTTCGGTGGCTTGCTGTCAAGAAACTGCACCATCTGGTTCAGGCAGCCCGGATCGTGCGTGATGAAGTCGGAGGATAGCCTGTGTTGAAACTCGAATACAACGAAAAGGTCGGACGCTATCTTCGTCTGGATGATATCGAGACCCTGGGCATATCCACCTATACGATGCTTGAGCAGTTGATGGATCAGGGAGATCAAAATCAGGCGCTGTCTCTTTCGGATTATTACCATAAAGAGATGCGTATCATGCATGATATTCTGATGACCTGGGCGCAGGACATCATCCGCTTTATGGTAGGTAGAGATACAGGCGCAGATAACGAGGTCGCCCAAACAATATCCACCTCGATATGTAAAGCCTGGTGTGATTTCGAATTCGGAATAGCGCCTTTAAATACACTAAAAAAACAAATTCAGGCTAATCACACAGACGAGGCGAAGACAGCGCTTGAGCGCCTCTGGCTGGAATTTAAAATTCCCCACGATGTGCTTGTGGCATGGATTAATGAGATGTTAGGCTATCTGGCGGAAAAGACAGAAGAGCAAGTACTCGATTCCGTCCTGGAAACGCATCAGAGTATCTGGGGGGATAGATATGAAAGCTGGGATAAGATGATCCCCTGGGAAAAAGTCGCGCTAACCGTTGAGGGGATGCGCGGCCATCTTAGCGGGGCAGGACGTAAAGGCGATGTGAAGGTGACTGAGGAGCATGACCGGTTCATTATGGCCTTCGACCCGTGTGGCACAGGCGGCGTAATGCGCCGTGGTGATCCCGAAACGGGCAGGGGCCCCTATTCGACAGATGGGATGAATAAAGAACCGCATGAGTGGACCTGGGGTAAAACCGGGGTCCACTGGTATTGTAGTCATTGTGCCATTGCCATGGAATGGCTGCCCGGTCGCCGGCGAGGTCATCCATTACGACCGCTGGACCATACGCTTGATCACGAGGCGCCGTGTATCTGGTATGTTTATAAGGATGAGACGCAGACAAGAGAATACCATTATCCCCGTACCGGTTTGATCAAACCTTAATATACCCAGACCGGAGCCGATGGACTCGGTCGGGATGACATTTTTTTCGGGTACTGTGGTATGTAGGCCACTATTTTTCATTTAAACATCTGACCGATTGGAATATCGATCAAACGCCACAAACCTGCCAACAAGCTGATCAGACTGAATAGTATCACGGAAATAAACAACGATTTCTTCAAATAAAACAGGCGAGGAATCGGATATGTGGCGTATAAGAGGGTGGGATAGAACAGGAAATTCTTTAATCTCGAGTAACTGAAATTTTTAGCATAGCCGAATTTATAGGCCAGAACAAGATCTCCGTGCAGATAACCCGCGATGGCCTGGGAAAACGCGTGGGCATCACGATCGAGCAATTCGTTTTCTTCGGCATCGTAATATTTGATCCGACAAGGCCCCAACATTCCCAGATCAGCGAGGCGTTTCAGGTTAAGCGTATGTAACAGCATGCCTTCAGGTGTGGTCACATACGCCACACGGGATTGAGGATCGACGTAACACCAGGTGGAATGTTCCGGAATCCAGCTTTCACACACATAATGTCCGGTGAGTTTCAAAGGGCCGAATTTCCCGGCTATATCGACGAGCCGGGTAGGGATATCTGCGGCATTGGCAAACAAATAATAAATGATCGAAATATTTTCGCACCAACCTTTACCCCGACCCGTCTTCATCCTTTCATAGGTTTGAATGGGAGAGGCGCTCTGCATCTCATCGTCAGGTGTTCCTGCCGCACCGATTGTATCCTGCATGACCAACTTGAAAATTGCCGTCAGCTTATCCAATGTTGATGAAGAGAAATTGATCTGATCCTCAAGAATACTACGGGCGTGTAGCATATCGATATCTGATTGGGAAATTCCACGCCATACTCTTGTGGAAAAGGGCTGTCGGGTACTGAAGCGTAGGGTGGTAGAGGGCGTAAAATAATTATCCGGCCAGGATAAGCCCGCCTCTGCATATTTTCCCGCTGGATAAAACTGAATGGTTATCTCTAACGGCCTGTCAAAAAATTGCCCTTGAGGCGTCAATTTGAAGGTTTCGGTCACAGGGGATAATTCGGGGAAATTCAAGTCAGGATAACGACTTTTTTTAACCACGCCTGAATTTACAGCCTCTATTTCCCATGAAGTTGTCTGTACAGGGGGGAGAAATTCGAGGCGCAAGGTATGCTCGTCCATCTGGCGCACCTTGCTGATGACCGGATTTTCAGATACATTATAAATTTCCGCTTCCGTTGCAAGGCGGCTATGAAAATTAAAGACGCGCCACCTCGGATCTCGATAGGTGTGGTAAAAGATAACACCCAAAGAAACCACGGACACACCTGCCAGTATAAAGCCGATATAAATAAACATATGAGAAATCACAAATTAAAAATCATAAATCAACAATTGATTTACTAGGGTTTTTCACCAAGGGCGAGTCGGGATTCAATAAGGTCCAGTAAGGGTAAAGTATCTGCAATAGTGTCTACCACATAATGCGCGCCGGTCTTTAGCATACGATGATGGGCGTCTTGTAGTTTTGTCTGGAGACTTTCGGGTCGCAGGGTTTCTATCTCTCGTTCTGTCAGGCCGATTTCATTACCCGTTTTTGCCAGACCTATGGTCCACATCCCCGCATTTAATCCTTCTTCTATATCTGGTAGGGTGTCGCCGATTTTAACGATCGCCTCCATAGGGTAAATCCCTAAATTCATCGCATTCTGTATACACATCCAGGGTTCCGGTCTTCCAGCCGGGACATCGGTGGCGCACACCGTCGAATCCGGTTCATATCCCCGGTTTTTAGCTTCTTGTAATAGGATCCCCATCATCTCTCCCGTATATCCCGTGGTCGAACCGATTTTGAGCCCTTTCCCGCGAAACGCCTTGACTGTTTCGAGCGTTCCCGGAATCAGGTCGGCGTATTCTGAAAGGCAGTTCAATTGTAGGGGGATAAAATCCTGAAACATGGCTTCAACATCCTCTTCGTTCGGCAAACGGCTATAGACCTCATGCCATAACTTGGAGACGCGATCATATGTTGTGATCTGACGAATATGCACTTTCTTATGAGCGCCCATAGGGCCGCGTGCTTCTTCCATGGTGATCGGCACATTTTTGCGTTTAAATACTTCCATGAAGACCACCGCAGGGGCATAGCATCCATAATCCATCGTCGTGCCGGCCCAATCAAGTAATACAGCTTTCAAAGGCCCTGTATACCGTCTTTGATATGTAAATGACATAACACCCTCTTCTTTATAGAGTTAATGATCCGCCCAGAACTATGTATAGAGCCAGGTCTGTACCGCTCCGGCGGGCGTGGCTGTAAAGGCATGTGCCCCATCTACCCGGATAGAATGAAAATAACGATTTCGTCTTGAAAATCCAGTGCTTTCCCAGAGGAAGGTATTGATTATTATGGTAAAACACCTTGCCTTTAAATTTAAAATCAATGTTTAATATACGAGTACCAACTCATAGATTTGTTGATTGATGCCGCAACGCGTCATCGAAAGTATGAAGCGCCTCGTCGAGGCTTTATTAGAATGCGCTCCTCTGTGCTTGTCGCTGATTTATTGTTTCGTTGTTTTTCTATCTGGAGTTAATAGATGTCTCAAGTCGATGTCCCATCCGTCGGCGTGGCTTCCATGCCGTCAGCCGGAACCGATGCGGTTCCCATTCCAGCTTTTCATGTCATGATGAAACCACGTGGCGCCATCTGTAACCTGGATTGTAAGTATTGCTATTTTCTATCCAAAGAGGCCCTCTATCCCGGTAGTGAATTCCGGATGTCGGACGAACTTCTCGAGGAATATACCAGACAGTATATTGAAGCACAGCAGGTGCCGGAAGTCACCTTCGCCTGGCAGGGCGGAGAACCGACTCTCATGGGGCTTGACTTTTTTGAAAAGGCCATCAGCCTCCAACAGAAATATCAGAAACCCGATACCCGCATATTTAATTCACTGCAAACAAATGGCACCCTCCTGGATGATGACTGGTGTCGATTCTTTCATAAGCACGATTTTCTCATCGGTCTTAGCATGGATGGTCCCCGGCACATCCACGATACCTACAGGGTGGATAAGGGCGGCAAGCCCACATTTGATACCGTCATGCGTGCCGCCCGGCTGATGCAAGACCATGAGGTTGAATTTAATATCCTGACCACGGTCCATGCAGCCAACGCCAAGCATCCTGTCGAAGTCTACCGATTTATGCGCGATGTCGTGAAGACCAGGTTTCTTCAGTTCATCCCGATTGTAGAACGGGATAACGACACAGGCTATCAGGAAGGCGCCGACCTGACCAATCGGTCTGTGACCGGAAAGCAATATGGTCAATTTTTAATTAAAATATTTGATGAGTGGGTGAGGCGCGATGTCGGCAAGATGTATATTCAGATCTTCGATGTCTCCCTGGCGGCCTGGTCAGGACAAGGCGCCGGCTTGTGTATATTTATGGAGACCTGCGGAGATGCCCTGGCCATGGAGCATAATGGGGATTTATATGCCTGTGACCATTATGTGGAACCCGATTACAGATTGGGCAATATCACGGAAATCCCCATGATGGATATGGTACTCTCCGAACAACAGCGTGCTTTCGGTCAGGCCAAAAAAGATACCTTGCCCCGATATTGCCTTGAATGCGATGTCAGATTCATTTGTAATGGCGGCTGCCCCAAAAACCGTACGCTGAATACACCGGATGGTGAGCCCGGTTTAAACTATCTCTGCGCCGGGTATAAGGCTTTCTTTCATCATATTGACGGCCCCATGAAATTCATGGCCGATGAACTCAGAAACCGTCGTGCGCCGGCCAATATTATGACCCACATCAAACAACGCGAAGTAGAAATGAATACAAACAAACAATTTGCCACCGTCGGCCGCAACGATGTCTGTCCGTGCGGCAGTGGATTGAAATATAAGCGTTGTCATGGTAAAAAGGGGAATAAAACTTCTTAAATCGACCAGTATGCGGTCGTGCATTCCTCGATGGCAGAAAATTCAATATCCACCCCTAATCCCGGGCCCGATGGGGGGATCACCATGCCATCTTTGACCTCAATAGGTTTTGAGAGTGTTCTGTTGGCCCCGGTCATTAGATTCAATTGATATTCTTGAATTAAAAAGTTGGGGATGGCCGCTGCGAATTGCAGTGTGGCAGCCATGCCTATGCCTGTACACATGCCGACATGAGGCGCCACCGGGACACGAAACGCCTCAGCCATAGCGGCAATTTTTTTTGCTGCAGTCAACCCTGTTCGCATGACATCGGGTTGGGCGATGCCCAGTAAACGTTGTTCAAACCAGGGTAGAAATTCGTAGACCGTTCGTAAAGGTTCGCCAATGGCGATCGGTACATCGAGGGCCTCTCCGATTTTTTTATGCCCGGCCAGGTCTTCCGGTGCAGTTGGTGCTTCCAGCCAGCTATATTTCAACTCATCAAGGACACGGCCGATCCGAAGGACTTCGTCCACACGATACCGCCATAGCAAATCGCAGAATAGCGTCACATCCGGTCCGACCGCCTCACGGATTGACCTCAGGATACGGATATCGGTGGGTAGATCATCTCCCAGGAAGAGTTTTATAGCTTGAAATCCATCCTGGATATATTGCTGCGCGGCCGTACATTGCTCATCCAGGGTCGGTTGGCGAAGGCCGGATACATACGCCGGTAGCGCTGTGCCTTTACATGGTCCGCCTAAGAGTTCGAAAATCGGCGCGCTGTAATATCGTCCGGCAATATCCCATAGGGCGATATCAATAGCCGCCATCGCATCCAGCGTATATCCTGATTCATGACCCCGTATATTGTTGATATGGTACATGTCATCATAGAGCCGTTCCCGTTCAAGGGGATTCTGACCTTTGATATATGGACCGAATAATTTATGAATCAGCGTACCGGCCATCTCAGGCATCAGGGGGGCTTGAGCTTCCCCCCATCCCTCAATACCGGTATCCGTGGTCAATTTGACCAGACAGGCTTCAGATACGCGGCTGTAAGATTGTCGCCAATGGGGTTCGAAAAAGTAATCTGTCCCTGATATCCTGTTCGGTGTACCTTCCACACCACGCAACATATAATGATGGTCATGTTTGTAGATATAGATTTCTATTTTTTCGATTTGCATAATGGATGGCCTTTGCGCTTTGGATCAGGGCTGATGATTTAACAAAAAACGGGCACTGGGTATATTCCCAGCGCCCGCGATACTACTAATTTTCTATATCCGGAATGCTTATTGCTTGATTACATTCTCCGCTTGAAGACCTTTGGGTCCTTCAGTGATCTCAAATTCGACATCATCGCCCTCCGACAAGGACTTAAAACCCTCATTCTGAATCGCGGAAAAATGAACGAAGACATCGTCGCCACCATCATGCTCGATGAAACCATACCCTTTGTGGTCGTTGAACCACTTTACTTTACCTACCGCCAAGCTTCTCACCACCTTTCAACTGGAAAATCGGTTGCTGCAATAAAAATGGCAGGAACCGTTCCTTCTGATCCCTGCCTATCGTTTGGATTTATTCGATTGCACAAGTGACAGAACTACAAAATTCCCTTAAAAATAAATATATGAAGTTAAATATAGAAGTCAACTGCTTTTTTATTGATTCCATGGTCTCTATCACCTCCATCTATCTCTTTATTTCGTCTCATTAACATCAACTACATTTTCTTGACAGGTATAAATCTATTGGTCATATATTCTTGCCATGCTCTGATTTATATATTTAATCGCCGGGCCCAAATACTTACTGGAGATTGGTCATGCCTTATCTGGATCATCAGGATATACGATTTTTCAAAGAGAACGGCTATCTTATTAAACGAGACGTGCTGAAGGCGGAGTTGATGGCCCGAGCACGTCAGCGTATGTGGGACAATCTTCCTCCCCCATTGGTAAGGGATAAACCGGAAACATGGGTTGGACCGTTTGCAGATCCGGCTGGGGACAGGAGTTCCCACAGACGCAACTTTGTGTGGAATTATCGCGAACCGGGCGATGAAGATTGGATGGTGAGATTGCTGGCAACCGATCCGATTATATGGCGTATGGTTGAGGAATTATTAGGGGTAGGTATGATCGAACAACCCGAACGAATCCGGGGTATATACTGTGTATTGCCAGAAGGTGATGCACCGGTGCGTCCTATGACCTGCCATGTCGATGCCCATCCATTTCATCTGGGGGTCGTGGGATATATCGACGATGTTGGACCAAAGGGTGGAGGCTTCACCGTATGGCCTGAAAGTCATAAGACTTTTTATTACGATTTTACCTCGCAATATGCCAATGAACAATCTGAATCATATAATGTACACAGAGCGGAGTTTGATAAGAAAGGTGGGTATGTCGATTGTTACGGGCAAGCAGGTGATATCGTTTTCTGGCATCATCGAATCGGGCATTCGGTAGGTCACAATCGCTCTAATCGCATTCGACAGGCCGTACTATACGATTTCAAAAAGAAGGATTTAATGGTGGATGAACCGCCATGCGAGAATATGTGGCGTGATTGGCCGGGCGTGATGGCCTTGGAGAAAGGAAAAGCTTAAACGATTGTGCTGCTCTTTACAGGGAACACCGGGCTACTCAGGTGCGGTTGAGTGATCCGATTGTTCAACCATTTGAGCAAGCGTAAGTCCGCTCAACTTTTGACTTGTGGATTCATGAATAAGTCGCTCAACCTGAGCGGTCTCCGGCCCCAACGCGGCGGAAACCCCGTTTCGAGACGCGTTGAATACATTGTCAAATAATGAAATCAAGGCATATATGTGAATGTGTTCTGGAGACCTGGCGAGCATATAGGACTTGTCCTGATCGTTCACCTCAACGATGAAATCGGCGTGGTGTAACATTTCCAGCACTTCCCGCACATTAACGGTATCTGTATCCAATTCCGATGCGAGTTGCTTAATCGATACCTTTCCCGATGATTGTTGAAATTGCCTGGTGAGTGTCATCATAAGGCTCAGCCCCAGATCGATCAGTTCCCAACCCGTGGGCGCCGGATGGTTTCCACGCGCTTTCAACAAAGACATATTTTGCCATACAAAAGAAATCTGGCTGCCCCATAGGATGATGATCCAGGTAAAATATAACCATAATAAGAACAGCGGTAGAATACTTAACGAACCATATATACGATTATAGGTTACCGCTTGATTGACATAGACATCGAACCCATATTTAGCCAACTCCCAGACAGAACCGGCAATAAAAGCGCCCAGAGTGGCTGCAATGGGTGAGACTCGGGTATCAGGTAACCAGTAGTATATCAAAAAGAAGATGGCGCATATAAACAGGACCGAGATAAAATGGGAGAGTAATTGAAAGAGACCACCCGAGCCGATGACCCGCGACAGCACGATTTCCTGCAAGAGTTCGGTGGTAATATAAAAGGATGCGAATAGTAATAATGGCCCCGCGGTAATCAAACTCCAATAGGCAGATAGTTTGATGAGGAAACCTCGCCTGGATCTAACCGCCCAGATGTCATTGATCGACCCTTCTATACTCCTGAGCAGTGAGACAGCCGTCAGGATAAATATCAACAAACTGATGATACTGATGGTGCTGGCGCGGTTGGAAAAATCATTAATATATGTTGAGATGACTTGACTTGAGGCGGGTACCAGGTATTGAAAAAGGAGTTCATTTAAATTGTCGGACGACCTCGAAATACTTGCGACAATGATGATGCCGAGGGCAGTGATCGGCACAAGGGCGAATAGCGTCCTGTACGCCAATTCTGTAGCGCGACCGAACCCTTGACACTCTCTAAATCTATGGCCGGCCATCAGTAAGGTAAGAGAGATTCTGAAAAGAAAACCTGTAAATCGGGACGACACCTCAAAACTCTTGTTGTAAAGGACATCTGTAACACGGTGAAATCCTTTCCTTAACCATCCGAGCAAGCCACTTTTTTGAGGTATCGTCATCATCATATTAACTTATCTCCCAAATTGAGATATACTTCGATAAATCACGCTTTAAAATACTTCCCCACAATGGGGTCAAGCTTCTGCAATAAATCGGCGGGTATGGCCTTCCGGTTTGTAAGAATCGCATGGGCCAGAGCGCTATGGCATCGGCATGTTGCTTCGAGTGGAATGGCAGACACGATATGATGAAGCACCTGTTTGGCATGATCCACATTGGCATGCAAGTTTTCCATGATCATATTCACCGTAACGGAATCATGTTCCTCGTGCCAGCAATCATAATCGGTGGAACAGGCGATGGAAGCATAGCATATTTCCGCTTCCCTTGCCAACTTGGCCTCCGGAGCAGCGGTCATGCCAATCACCGAGCAACCCCACGATCTGTATATATTGGACTCCGCTTTGGTGGAAAATTGTGGACCTTCCATACATAAATAGGTACCGGTATGATGAACAGCGACGCCCGTTTGTTCAGCTGCGTCGATTAACAGATGTCTTAATTCATGGCAGAAGGGTTCCCCTAAACCGACATGGACGACAAGTCCCTGGCCGAAAAATGTATTGAGCCGATTTTTAGTATGATCGTATAACTGATCCGGAATGACAAAGTCTCGTGGGCGAATCTCTTCGCGTAGACTACCCACGGCACTGACGGAGATGATCCAGTCCACGCCGATCGATTTCAAGGCAAAGATATTCGCTCGGACATTGATTTCCGTGGGCGTGAGCCGGTGTCCCCGGCCATGCCGTGCTAAAAAGGCAACGCGGCGACCTTCCAGGGTGCCTATCAGGATCGAATCACTCGGATCTCCAAATGGCGTATCTACGTGCACCTCTTTCGTGTCCGTTAAACCCTCCATCGCATAAAACCCCGTTCCGCCGATTACCGCTATCCGGGCTTCTGCCATTTTTTGTTCTTCCTTTCTGTTACCCCGTTTTTTGTTGTTACTCATCATGTCTTTTAATGACGTGGAAGATCTATAATTTAGCGCTATTATTTAGATCTCTTAAGAATTTTAATAGGATTCCCTAATGGTCAAAAAACAGTCTGGCAATTGGACAAGCAACGATTAATTTAAATTTGCTTGACATTTTTTGTAGAGCCCGTATTTTGGTCCGACAAATCACGGATAGATCTACATTTCCGCTTGATGTGTATATCCCCGGTTGTCCTCCCCGACCTGAAAATGTCATTCAGGCGCTGATGAAAGTCCAGGAAAATGTCGCGCAAGCTAAAGCACTCTAATGAATAAACAGGCTATTGCAGAACTTTTACTCGATATAAAAGCCGTTACAATAAACGTTGAAGCGCCCTATCATTACCGCTCCGGCATTATTTCACCAATATATTGTGATAACAGGTTGATCATTTCTTTTCCTGCTAAAAGAAAAATCATCATTAATGGCTTCCTGAGGATAATTAAATCCCTCAAGCCTCTCCCTGAAGTCATCGCAGGTACCGCAACGGCCGCTATCCCGTTTGCTGCCTGGGTATCCGATCAACTTGATCTGCCGATGATTTACGTTCGTTCGGGTCAGAAGGGATACGGGAAAGAGCGACAGATAGAAGGCCTCCTGAATAAAGGACAGAGGGTCCTGTTCGCCGAGGATCTGATTACGACCGGGGGGGGTGTGCTCAGCGCGGTGGAAGATGTTAAGAAAGCGGGTGGAGACGTGGTTGGGGTGGTGACCATATTTGAATACGGGTTTCCGGCTGCGGATCAGGTGTTCAGAGAACAAGACCTGCCCCGATGGAGCCTGGCAGATTTTATCTCCGTCGTTGATGTCATGTCCGGTCGAGGTGAATTATCCGACGACGACCGTGAGGCCGCTATCGGTTGGCAGGCCGATCCCAAGGGATGGGGCAAAAAAATGGGATTTGAATAGGTGTATCAGACGATGCGTGATGATCGGGCCTTAATGTTTTCAGATTGTAATGGTCATCGGCATCGTAGTCGGCTATATAACGACTTTTTGGGCTTTTGAGTTTATAATATGTCAGTTCCAGAAGATGATATGATTGCGACATGCTTCCATTGCGGCGGCACTTTTTTTAAGACTTCAAGATGGTCAACCTATGGCGCTATAAAACTTATCAGATGCGGCCATTGTGATTTAACTCATCTATATCCAATTGTCCACCATACGAGCGGTTTTGAACAACTTGATGCAGAAGAAACCCATCGACAAATAAGTATCCTGGATGGAGAGGATACCACGGCTTTAAATCATGGTCATGGTATTCTTGATTTATTTGACAGATATACAGAAAGGGATAAGGGATCTTTGCTTGATATAGGTTGTAAGTTTGGAGACTTGTTAGTTGCGGCTGATCGTCGAGGGTGGAATGCCAGCGGAGTTGAATTAAATTCCGACTTTTGCAAGATCGCAAAGTCACGAGGATTTGAAGTATACAACGATGTTATCGAGCGTCTTGATTCAAGTATATCAGGTTTTGATGTCATTGTTATGAGTCATGTTCTCGAACACATTGAGCGACCCGATGATACACTGAAGACATTATTTGACCGACTAAATCCAAAGGGTCTGTTATTTGTCGAAACACCAGACCAATCCAGTCCAATCGCTTGGGGCATTTATCGTGGTCGATGGCTTGGAGTAGCGACCCCCGGTCATATATGGGCATTTACATCGAAAACATTGAAAAATGTTATTACATCCGCAAACTTCAATGTCATCTGGCATAATCGTTGGATACCCTATGTCCCAGATGATTATCCGAAGACAATAAAAGGACAGGTACGACGTGGTCTTTTTAGTATAATAAACCGGCTGGGACATGGTGATATGGTTGGAATTCTGGCGCAGAAACCATACTGATATTACAGTGAGCCCATGACTTCCCAAAACATGACTGATTGCATAGACTAAAACAATAGGTCTACCTGATTTTTCGTTTGACACGCTCACGTCACGGAGCTATGTTGCAGTACCGTTATGAAGTGGCAAACATAGGAATTAGAGGTGCGTACATGGACATGGGGACAATTATCGCCCCTATTCAAGAAGATCTGGAACGGTTCGAACATGTCTTTAAGGAGATGTTTCAATCCAATGTTGAGGTGATCGACCAGATTGCAGATCATTTGATTCGTACAAAAGGTAAGAGATTAAGACCGGCCTTGGTATTGCTCTCCGCCTCTGTATATGGAAAGTCTTGTTTTGATAGCCTTCGTACGGCAGCTATCATTGAGTTGATTCATACAGCGACTCTGGTACACGATGATGTCGTTGATGAAGCGGCTGTCCGCCGTGGAGAACCTTCTCTCAATTCTATATGGGATAATCATATATCCGTTCTAATGGGTGATTTTCTATTATCTAAAGCCCTTTCATTAATCGTCTCAATGGATGTGCCGGATATGATGTTGAAAATTTCGAAATGTACGGAACGTCTCAGCGAGGGCGAGTTGCTGCAAGCTACACGCGGTTTTGATGTAGATATTTCCCAGGACGAATATTATCAGATTATCAGTTATAAAACAGCATCTCTGGTTGCTTCAGGATGTGAAGTAGGTGCGTTCATGACAAGTAAGTCGCGGGATGAAGCCTCTCATTTTGGCCTTTATGGTGAGGCATTAGGGATGGCGTTCCAGATTACAGATGATATCCTCGACTATGTGGGAGATGAAGGGACGATTGGAAAACCCACAGGGAATGATGTCCGGGAAGGGACGGTGACCCTGCCCTTAATCCACGCCCTGCAGGATGCCCCGTCATCAGAGACAGAGCAAGTTCAGCATCTGTTGGATGGGGATTGGAATGATGACTCCTGGAAGCATATTATTGAATTTACTCAGGCATACGGAGGGATTAAATACGCAAAAGATAAAGCCCAGGAATTCGCAGAAACGGCTAAATCTCATTTAGACAGTGTAGATGATTCGCCAGCCAAACAATCCTTGATCCATATGGTAGATTATGCGATTGATCGGGATAGATAAAATTAAAATGGGGGAATGAGCCGTTACCGGATCGTCGCCGGTCAGCCTGTTTTAACAAACCCTCAATATCTCAATTTTTCTCCTTCAGATGGATGCCCTCTCTGTTATCGTCATTACCTATAACGAAGCCCCCAATATAGGCGCTTGTTTACAGAGTGTATCCTGGGCGGATGAGATTATCATTGTAGACTGCGGCAGTACAGATGGCACCCTGGAAATTTGCGGTGAATATACGGACCGCATATTTGAGGAAGAACGACATGGCAGCGGGTTACAAAAACAACAGGCGCTGGACAGGGTCATGCATCCCTGGGTATTGAATATAGATGCCGACGAGCAGGTTTCTCAAAATCTGGAACGGGATATAAAAAAAATTCAAACAGGCGGGTCTGCCGAGAATGGGTTTTATATACTGCGGCAGAATTATTTTTTAAATAAACATATTATACATGCCGGTTGGGGCGATGATCGACCCTTACGGCTTTTTCGACGAGAAAAAACAGAGGTGACCGATACGCAGGTTCATGAAGGGTTTATCGTGGATGGCCCGGTCGGTGTCATATCTTCTCCGCTGATTCATGATACGTATACGAGCTTATATCAGTATTTTGAGAAGTTGAACGAATATACCTCGATAGAGGTTAGAAATCGGTTACGAGCCCACCCGGGGCGACGCATATCCTGGCCCCATCTCTTGTTGGCGCCCCTGGGCGCCTTTTGGAAGTTATATGTGGTTAAAAAGGGGTTTCTTGATGGATTTCATGGCCTGTTGCTTTGCATCCTCTCCTCTGTTTCGGTCATGGTCGGTTATGCAAAAACCTGGGAATACCAGATGCGACGTAAACAGGGGGACAACCTGTTTCCGCCTATTCGTACAGAAGAGGTCAAAACACGGCAGCCGGGCTATAATCGATTGATTAAGGGTGGTGATGATGAATTCAACTGGCGAGATTAAATCAGACAAGACAGTTCACAAAGATACCTATAACCAATTATAAATCCCATGGGTCTGAAGACTTCATTTTTCAAAACCGCATCAAAATATAAACCGGTTCAGCGGGCGTTGCGTCATTCGATTGTACAACGCAAACTTCAATTTCCGGAAGTGATCAGCATTGAATCGTCCAGTCATTGTAACGCAGATTGTATCATGTGTCCACGGGAAGAGTTGACTCGGCTCAAAGGCAATATGCCGATGGACTTATACCATAAGATCATCGACGAATGTGCTGAACACAAGCGGCATGTTCGTTTGATTCAGCCCTTTATGTTTGGTGAGCCGTTTATAAATAAGCAACTCGTTGAAATGATACAATATACAAAAAGCAGACTCCCTCGAACGCCGGTCAACGTAAGCACCAACGGCTCATTGATCAACCCGGATAAGGCGCAGGCCATCATTGATAGTGGGCTGGATAAAATAAATATAGACATCGATGGGGCGACAAAGCAGACGTTTGAAGAGGTTAGAATCGGCCTGAATTATGATCAGGTGGTGGATAATGCCAGATATCTCATGGCGTTGAAAAGGAAAACAGGCAGCCGAACCCCTGAAATCACGGTAACCATTATCAATATGGATCAGACCCAGCATGAAATCGATGATTTCAAGGGGTTATGGGGACTGATTGCAGATCATGTCGTGGTACAGAGCTATACTACCTGGACAGGGAGTGTGGAAGACCGTAACGTCGGTGATCAGGCGACCGCTTCCTATACAGGTGGATTTACCTTTCCCTGCAAGCATCCCTGGGAAGAATTTGTCATCGCCAATGACGGCAAGGTGTCCATCTGCTGCCTCGATTTTGATTTTAAAGTCGTCGTTGGGGATGTATCCAAACAATCCATACAAGAAATATGGCACGGTGATGCGCTCAATCAGATTCGTCGGAAGATGGTTGACAATCGGTATCATGAACTGGATATCTGCAGTCAATGTAACAATTATATATTCCAGACGGAATGTACATGGCATCATGTATGGAAATAAAGAGGATTGGATGTGGAAGAGAGGCCATCTTTACGCATTCTCCAGGTCTGTTCCTCCCTGGCCTGGGGGGGCACGGAAATGCATGTGCCGATCCTCGCGGAAAAACTAATTTCCCGGGGCCATACCGTTCATGCCCTCGTACATCCCGATGGGGCGATATCCGATGAAACCCTTCTCCGATCCATTCCCACACAGACCATCTCCATAGGCGCTTATTTTAATCCCCTGTCTTCCTACCTGTTGATTCATTTTCTTCGCTGGTTCAAACCCGACATCGTTCATCTGCACTTATCCAGAGATTTATGGCAGATGGTGCCTGCCTTTCGTATAGCCGGGTACGGAAAAATAATACTGACCAAGCATGTGGGATCGTATGTGAGGAAATTTGATCCTTTGCACACCTGGCTATACCGTCATGTGGCACGGATAATTACCGTATCAGATATACTCAACAGGAATGTAATCGATACCTGTCCTGTTGAACCGGGTCGTGTGACCACCATCCATCATGCGCTCGATATGACCAGATATATTAGAGATGAATACGATGCGGAGCATGTTCGCAGAGAATTAAACATACCCACTGATCATTTTGTGATTGGAACTGTTGGTCGGATATCTCCGGGCAAAGGGGTTGAAGATTTTTTAACGGCTGCTCGGGAAATATGTAATAGATTACCCGATAAAAAGATGATGTTTTTAATTGTCGGATCGGCCAGTTTCGGTGAAGAAGCCTATTTTAAAGAGATCAAACAGAAAGCTCAGTCGTTGGGATTGGGAAAAACGGTTCTTTTTGCCGGATTTCGGAAAGATGTCCCTGCATTGCTTAACGCGATGGATCTCTTTATATTTCCATCCAGGGCTGAAGGATTCGGCGCCACGCTGATTGAAGCGATGGCTATGCAGGTGGCCTGTGTTTCTACCTGGTCTGATGGCACGCTCGATACCATTGAAGAAGGAAAAACCGGCCTGACTTATTCACCCGGCGATGTGGACGGTCTGACGGATGCGGTTATGACTTTGATTCAAGATGCGACGCTGAGGCGACGTATTGCTGAAACGGGTCAGGCCCATGTCCGATCTCATTTTGATCTGGACATCATGACCCAACGTGTTGAACAGGTGTACACCGAAGAACTTGGATTCTGACACCACGAAAGAACAACCTCTCATGAACCAATATTTACGTATCCTAAGTTATGTAAAACCCTACTGGAAATTTATGGCAGGGGCTATGCTGTGTATGGTCTGTTTTGCGGTGACCAGTAGTGCGACAGTCTGGGTGGCGTTACCTTTTTTTCAAACCTTGTTTGGTGAAGAAGAGGCACCCACAGTTCAAATAGGACCGATCACAGATTCGGCTGCCCGATTAGAAGCACGCACCGGGCTGGTTGGACTCAGAGAGGCTCTTAAACAGAAAACAAACGAATTAATCGTTCGTCCTACCAAGGAAGCGACACTGCTGCGATTATGCGTGATCATTTTTATTGTACTTGTCATTAAAAATCTAAGCGGTTATTTCCAGGCCTTTCTTATGGCCTATGCTGAAAATGGGGTTATACGCGACCTCAGAAACCATATATATACCCATCTACATCGCCTGTCCCTGTCCTATTTTCATCAAGAACGAACCGGGGAACTCATCTCCAGGATCTCCTATGATGTAATGAAAATAAATGGCACCATCTCGGCGGCTTTCGGTACGCTGATTAAAGAGCCCCTCCTGATTCTGGTGCATCTGGCCATTATTATTATTCTGAGCTGGCAGTTGACCCTGATGTCGTTCATTTTGCTGCCCTTCAGCATCCTGATTATCACCACGGTAGGAAAAAAGCTTCGAAAAAGCAGTACGATATCCCAGGAAGCAATGGCGGACCTGACCTCTACTTTACAGGAAACCGTGGCCGGCATCCGGGTGGTAAAAGCCTTCAGCATGGAATCATTCGAAATTCGAAAATTCCAGCGGCAGACAAACGCCTACTTTAAAAGTTTGCTTCGCCTGACTCAAATGCATAATCTGGCCAGTCCGATTACGGAGACATTGGGCGGTGTGGTCGGCCTGTCCATTCTCTGGTATGGTGGCAGGCAGGTGATGGCCGGTGATTTGCTGGCCCCGGAAGATTTCCTGACTTTTTTTCTGGCCTTGTTTTCCATGTTAAAGCCAATAAAAGAATTAGGTCAGGTAAATAATCGTATTCAGGAAGGGATTGCGGCAGCGGATCGTGTATTCGAGATTCTGGATACGGTGCCGGAAATTGTTGATGCGCCTGATGCTGTGGACCTGTTGGCAATGAAAGATTCAATCAAATTCAACCGTATATCTTTTCAATATAAGGGGTCGGCCGCGCGGGTGCTGGAGCATATCGAACTCACCGTGCATGCAGGAGAAATCATCGCGATTGTAGGGCCAAGTGGAGGGGGAAAGTCCACGCTGGTGGATCTGGTGGCCAGGTTTTACGATCCGACAGAAGGGTCTATCGAAATAGATGGTCAGGATCTAAGAATGGTGACCCTGTCTTCTCTAAGGCAACAGATGGGTATTGTTACCCAGGAAGTCATCTTATTTAACGATACCGTACGAAATAACATCGCCTATGGAGAAGAGAAGATCAAATTGGATCAGGTACGGTCCGCGGCCGTCGCGGCGAATGCGGACGAGTTCATCATGCAATTGCCGGACGGATATGATACCGGACTCGGTGAACGCGGCGTACGGCTCTCCGGAGGGCAACGCCAGCGTATTGCCATCGCCCGGGCCATATTAAAAGATCCGCTGATCCTTATTCTTGATGAAGCGACCTCCGCGCTCGATACCGAGTCGGAGTTGCTGGTACAGGAAGCGATAGATCAACTTATGAAAGGACGTACGGCCTTTGTCATCGCCCATCGCCTTTCGACCATACAGAATGCAGATAAAGTCATTGTGATTGACCATGGCCGTATTGTACAGACCGGGACGCACGACACCCTGCTCGCCGAGGACGGACTCTATCAGAAATTATACCAACTGCAATTTCGAGATTAAAGATTGGGGATAGGGGTTATTTTTTTGTCCTCCTTTTCTATCCTGGCCCCTAACCCCTGGTCCTTCCTATTTCTTGCCAAAAAATGACAAGACTTTACTCGTAAGACACTAATGGAATTAAATCCGTAATCCGCAATCTGTTTCAGATGTGTTCCCCCATATCCACAGGTCCAAAATGTGGTACCATATTGAAAAAAAGATAAAGACCTGGATCCTCAGGCGTTTGACCCGAACACGACCGGAACATCCCTTAACACCAGATGAAGTGGATTGGTCGACCATCCATCACATATTAATCATCAGACAACACGATCAGTTCGGTGATTTTCTACTCACGACGCCTGCGATCAGGGCGATCCGCCTGAAATTCCCCAGGGCGAGAATAGCTCTGGTGGTTCGAGATTATCTTTATCCTGTGGCATGTAATAATCCGGATGTCGATGAAGTATGTATTCTTTTTGATTCTGCTTATAAGTGGACACCAAAGCGAATTGCCGCACTCATCGGCTGCATACGGCGACCATATGATCTGGCTGTGGTGTTCAATACGGTGTCGCACTCTCTGTCGAGCGATATGATGGCCTATTGTTCCCGGGCGCCCATTGTACTTGGTCCGGAAACACCAACATTTGATCATACGGATCATAATCCCTTTTATTCGCTGAATGCACCGCTTGACCCGAATCCTAAGCATCAGATTGAGCGAAACCTGGATGTGGTTCGGTATATCGGCGCGGATACTGCAGATCTGTCCTACGGTTTTGCACTCTCTGAAACGGAACAGATCGAAGGGAGCAAAATCAGAGAGCAAATGCTTGGTGAATATTCCGGTTCGGTCCTGGCGATTCATTTCGGCACAAGAGATCCGAAAAAACGCTACCCGATGCCCCTGTTGGCCAGGGTGTGTGACGGGGTCGCGGAAACGGGGAAATACCGGATCATCGTGATTCCGGCGCCGGATGAAGAAGAGTTGTTGACGCAGTTGAAAAATTCAACACAGGCTGAGTTATACATCGCCCCGTCATTAGCCTTAAGACAGGTGGCCGCTTTTCTAAATACGATAGACCTGCTCCTGTGTAACGACACGGGCATCCTGCATCTGGCCGCTGCCGTCCGGACCCCTACCCTTTCCTTCCATGCTATCAGCGATCCAGCCCTTTGGAAGCCAGTAGGATCACGCCATGTGGCACTCTATGCTGCTGGGGGGGATATTTCAGGTATTGATGTTAATAAGGTGCTTGAGGTGATACATGGCGAATTAGAGGACTTGAAAAAAGACAATGAGGCTATTTTGACTTGTTAAGCGGCACGCCCTGGTACAGCCGCCGTGCCACGATGACATCCCTCACCCGCTTGGAGCAGAGCGCGGCCGCGGTCAATATTGGCACAATCGAGCCCAAGACCCGGGTTAAGATGAGCAGCCACGCCCTGTCCGGGTACGCGCGCATCATGCTGGCCTTGAGCGCAACGCCCCCA
>CAJXCW010000047.1 GCA_913051705.1 uncultured bacterium | reverse complement strand
GTATAAAATGGCTCGGAAATGTGCGCTTTTTCAGAAGCGGATATTCCGGCCCCGGTCTCTCGGACCATCAGCCGGACGTGAGGACCGGCGTACAGACCGACAGACCGGGCGGCATCGTCCTCTGTTATCGTCACGCAATCGGTAGTGACAAACAGAGTACCCCCGGTCGGCATCGTATCTCTGGCATTCAAGACCAGATTGATGATCACCTGGCCTAACTGAGCCGAATCGGCCCGTATGTGCGTGATCTCGTCTGTGAGGGTGGTGACCAGTTAGATATCCTCTCCGATTAATCGATAGAGCATTTTGATATCACCGTCTATAAGCCGGTTCAGGTCCACCAGTTTGAATTCCATGGTCTGACCGCGGCTGAAAGCGATCAGGTGCTGGGCGACATCTGCGGCGCGAATACCGGCCTGGCGAATCTCTTGCGCCTGTTCGTATAACGGATCTTCTTCCCCCAGGTTTTCCATCAGCATTTCAGAAAAGCTGTTAACAACGGTCATCGACCCCGTCGGAGACTACCTGAAGATCATGACACACTTTCCCTTCTTTCAAGGCTTCTTTCGCCAGTCTGACGTCGCCTGGATTATCCTCAACAAGTAAAATTCCCGCCTGACTGTCCGGTAACGTTAAATCCAACAGAATGGCATCGAAAGCGTCTTTTTTGAGCAGTCCAATACCTTCATTAAACCGGGATGCACTGGTTATTACATAAGAAGTGTCCGGCACATCCTTGAGCGTTTCTTCAATTAACAGGGCGTCGAGCGGATTGTCTTCGAATAAGAGCAGATTCATTTTTAAAAACGGCATGTGGCGCTCCCAAATGTATAGCAGTAAAAGGAAAGTCTAAATATATTATTCCATTGGGGGAAAAGGGGAAGCGCTTTAATAAAGGCGACAGGACGTGAGAGTGAATAGCCGGTTTTGCCTGGGTTTGGAGGTGATTTTAATTCACCACTTCACCAACGGACCACTTCTCCTCACTCAATCCTGGGTCTTGTATCCGGAGAGGGTACATGGGGCGTAGCCTGAGGTTCGGAGTGGATCTTAATACCGAGGGCTTTTTTGATGCGCCGCCAGCCTGGCAATAGGATTAGATAAATCAGGCCTATAGTGAAAAAACCGATGGTGCCGCTGGTCCACTGGATTATCCGTGCCGCACGGAGATTATACTGTTTTTCATCGGTCATCACATTCTTATCTTTTCGCAAAAGGCATGTAAAAAAGCGGTCAGCCGTTTTTAGTTTTCCTGACTGAACGCAGGATATAGTAGATGGGGTAAGGCGGTATGTCAAGTTGTTTTAGCTTTGAGTGCCGAGAGGGGCAATCTGTCTCTTGGGCCAGGCCGTTGGTTATTGGTTTTTATACCGTGGAGGGATGCGTGGTTCAACGGATCGGAAAAACGATTCATAGTCGAAATCAGGATCTGCCGGAAGGTCGATTTCACGGCGTTCGTAAGCGGATCGATACGCGGCGCAGATGACTTCCATGACCGCCTTACCGCTCCGGCCATCTGTTCGTGGTTGTTTTCCTTCCCTAATACACTCGACAAAATGGTTCAGCTCGACTTTGTATTGACCGAATTGTTTTCCTTCTTCCAGCCAGTTCTGGCTGAAAGGCGGCTTGATATTTTCGCGTGTGCGCCCGTACCGGTGTAAATAAGCCTCATAAGGTGTAGTGTACTGCCAGACGCCGGAGGCATGTTTTAACGCGATGGTCCCTGTTTCGCCGAAGATAAGGTACCGTTCCTCATTTTCCTTGTGGAACAACTTGGTCGACATATGAACGCTTTTTGCGCCGGATACATGGGTGCAGATCACATTATATTCGTTCTCTACTTCAAAATACGGTTCCGTGATGTCAAAAGTCGCCATCACGGATTTTACGGGACCTGCCCACCATCTGGCCAGATCCACGCTATGGGCGCCGTGATCCTGCCATTGGCCGCCCCATGTTTCGACCCGGCCCCGCCAGTGGGATCCGAACGATGCCTGTTCATTTCCGCCCCAATCCCAATTATGGCGAATGCCCATAACCCGGCCGATGGCGTTTTCTTCCAGCAAACCGGCTACATGGAGCATAGACCGGTTGAACCGTTTCATGAACGCTATCATCAGGATCGTGCCCGCCTGTTGATGTGCAGAGATCATCTCAGTACATTCGGCCGGCGTTCTCGCCATAGGTTTTTCCATCAGTACATGCAGGTGGTGCTCGGCACAGGTTATCGCGAGGTCCCGGTGGTCATAGACGGGCGCGGCGATTAACACGGCATCAACCGTTTCATGTTTTAAACATTCCGTCAGGGAGGGGTATCCACGTGGTATACCATAGACATCGCGAGCATGAACCAGGGCTTCGTTGCTTGGATCGACTGCTGCCACGACCTCTAACCCATTGACAAACGGCAGGACCGGTCCAAAACTGATCCGAAGACAATTACCGCAGCCGACAAAGGCCAGGCGGATGGGGGTAGGGTTGGGCATAGGAAGGCCTGATAGTACAGAGTGCAGAGAAAAACAATGCCTTGCACTCTTAACTATGCACTCTGTACTGATTTACAACATAAACAATAAGGCTACACGGCCCAATCGGATTTCGTCACCAGCTGCTAATGGCTGGGACGATGAGGGATCTACTTTCTGTTTATTGATCAGGGTATAGTTGGTGCTGTTCAGGTCTTCGATATAATAAGAGCCGTCTTTTTCATAGACACGGGCATGTTTACGGGATACACCGCCTTCGAGACCTCCAAACGGGGTGGTGTCGATATCCGGAAAAATACTGCTGATCGGATCTTCCCGACCGATGATCGCTTCCTGCTCTGTCAGCAGAATTTTTTCACCTGTACTGACGACAACCAGGTGTGGTTCGATAATCCGTGCTTCGCCTGCGTGTCCCTCTGAATCCTCTTCGAATGCTTCGACCTCATCGGTAAACTCTTCTGCCGAATCCTGGGTTTCATCTACAACAACAGCGTCCTCTTCGGAGACAGCGTCTTCTGCTACGGCCTCCTCCGCCTCATGCTCGATATCTGTAATCTCTGCGGATTCTACGGCTACATCGGCTACGTCGGTTGCCGTCTCGACTTCAGCGGGCAATTCACGACCACAGTCTTCACAATACTGAACATCATCTGTATTTTCATTTCCACATGCAGGGCAGGATTTCATAAATGATCACTCCTTTTTTGTAAGATCAAGTAGGCAGGCGGTAAAATAAACGATTTGCCATCTACCTACCTGCTCACCTGTATTATTATCCATCCAACCGTTGCGTCAATTTACGTGTGCCATATTGCAGTTTTTTCGTCCCTGTGGCTGACATTTCGCCCTGTTCTTCGAGGTTGACGGCCTCTTTTTCCGCTTCTGCTGCCAATTCTGCTTCGCCCATTTCAAGTAACCGCGTGGCGGCCTCTCTTAATTTGACGGTGGCAACATCCAGTTTACCTGTGTTTACGGCTTCCCTGGCTTCAAGTTGCAGTTGATACGCAGTAACACGCTCGACGATATTCATGACGTGCCCATCTTGGTCCTGCGTTTGGGATTCATCATCCGAAAGCATAATGATGACATCAGAGCGGACAGATTCATTAATAGGCGTTTCGCCCGGCACCGTATAGGCTAATTCGGCCTGGGCGATGCGGTACCTGCCCGGTGCTCTCGACGGCAGCATGAAATCAATCAACAGGGTCTGGCCATTTTGTTTATCGACCGTGCCGATATCGACCATGATATCCCGATCCGACAGCGCCGTATGACTGAGGTCAATGATATCAGGAATCACCCGATAGATCTGTCTGGGTTGAATATCCTTGCTTAACCGCAGCGACATTTTGACGCCCTGCACCGCGATGTCCTGCAACTGCTGTACCTCTTCCTGAAAGAGGGTGACGATTTTATCCGGCGTATCGATATAATCGGCCCGGCCGGTACTGTTACGGGCAATGGCATCCAACAGAGCCTCATTCCAGTCTTCACCAATCCCCAGAGCGGTAATGGACACCTCATTCAGCTTTGCTTCGGACGCCAGGTGCCGGCAGTCGGATTCATCTTCCCAGGTCTGTCCGTCCGTTAAGAGGATCATCCGGCTGATGCGGGTGGGACCGGCATGTTTGATCAGTTCCGTCAACCCGTCCTTCAGCCCTTTTGACATGGAGGTGCCGCCCTCAGCTTGCAGGCCGTTTACCCGCGCCTTCAACTGATCCAGGTCCTGAATATGCTGAGCAGGTAAGACGACCAGGGACCGTTCATTAAACAGAACGACAGACATAAAATCATCTGTTTCCAATTGATCGAGTACATAGTTGACTGCCTGTTTAACCTGATCGATTTTGGCGCCGAGCATTGAACCGCTGCGGTCAATAACCATACACAAATTGATCGGCGTACGTTCCAACGTTTGCATTGTTGTCGCTTTGACATCGAGTAAAACATGGACCTTTTGCATAGACGATGTTGAGGGATAACAGGGCTTATCCGTTGTGCATTGGAGTTGTACCTCTCCAGCCATTTAAACCTCCGGTTTGTACTTGGTGTTATTGCACTTCAAAAGTCGCTGTAATGGTATAACGACTATTATCACCGGTCGCATTAGCGATGATCTCTATATAATACCATCCCGCCTTTTGAATCTCTAAAGATATTTGTTCATTACTGGACCTACTACGGGCATCTGCCAGCAGCATTTTTGTCTCCAGATCGCTGTAGATGGCCAGGTCCAGGTTGACCAGAAGCGCTTCTCCGGTAAGTTCAACATTCAGCATACCGGGCGTATCAACCTCGAGTTTCCACCAATCCGTCCGGTCACCTTCGTCGTAGTCCACACTGCTTCTTGACGATCGCCCGAGTTGTAATTCGGTTGCGCCCTTCGGGGTGGCATCCCGACCGGAACTGCCGTCCGGTAAAATGGTATACCAGGACATGACCTGATAGGCGGACGCATCTTCTTCCGTATCTGCAAAAACTTTAATCAGGTAGGTCTCTCGGCCGTCCAGTTCTAAGGAGAGCTCCGATCGACCGGCCTCGACCGTCCTTGCGTCATCCAGGCGTACGGTCCCTGCCTGATCATACAGTTCCATCAGAATGGTAGCCGCCGGCTCCCTTTCTACCAGGGTAATGGTTAACACGCCCGAACCCGATGGGGTTATCCGCCACCAATCGGTCCGATCACCACGGCTATAATCAACAGCGCCTCTTGAACTGCCGTCGACCGATAAGGCTCTGGCGCCTGCCGGCGTGGCATCCGACCCTGAATTCGCATCAGCCCCCATAATAAAAACAGTTTGAAGCGTATAACCCGCTGCGTTGGCGTTCGTATCTGCGACGACGGAAATATAATAATCGTCCCCATCTTCGGCCTCAACTTCCAGATTCGTATTAGCGGCCAATATTTCGGCATCATTCGGATTGCCGTTCCGATTTTGTTGGATATCATCTGCTTCAAACAGATGTATGAGAAGCGCTTCCGCGTGTTCTGTCTGCAACGCCACGGAAATACGACCGGTGGCAGGGAAGGTCAGCTTCCACCAATCCGTCCTATCGCCGGCCGTGTAGGAGACCGTATCATGCACAACGCCCTGAAAAGACAGCTTGCCGGCGCCGGCGGGGGATCGATCGCTACCGGACAACACATCCGGATCGGCCTCGAACTGGGTGGTCAAGCGATAGGTCATCATGTCTCTATAATTATCGACATGAATCTTGATAAAATAGGACATATCTCCTTGCACAGCTATCATCTGTTCTCCGCGTCTTTTAGACAGAACAGGCAAGAGTTCTCTACCGGCGTTATATATTTTCAGCCCAGGTCGCTTTCTGCTGTTTGCATCGCCTATATTAAGCTTCAACGTACCGGTTTCCGGCATATCTGCTCGCCACCAGGTCAACCCTTCTCCCTCTTCAATAATAAGCTGGCTGTTAATGACGGTATTTAAAGGCAGGAGGGGGGCTGAATCAGGGTGCGCATAATTCCGTACAGTTCGGTGTGGTAAAGTCACGCCCGACAGGTTTGCCAGTGCATCCGAAACGATGGCATTTATACCATCCAGATCAATCAACGAAGCCATCCGCCTTCCTTCCGGTCCTGCAAAGCCGGAATGCAGCGTATAGACCGACTCATCCCATAAGCGCGGGGCCATCACCTGTGCCAGTATGGTCATCGGTTTTTCAGCGATAAAAACGGCATCGATTCGGGCGTTGTCTTTCTGGCCCTGTTGCAGGATGGTCCGGCCCCGTCGATCGTACAACGTAAGGCGCAGGTCGTCCTTACGGTTGCGCAGGATGGCCGTTACCGTTAAGGTGCCGGGGAAAGTGATGGCAAAGGACCACCAATCGGTCCGGTCTCCATTCAGGAAGCTGACCCGTTCACTTGCAGAACCCGGTATGGCCAATACCGTGGCCCCTTCGGGTGTTGCATTTCGGCCGGAAGCCCGTTCCTGCCACCCTTCAAGCCACTGAGCTCCGAGGATACTCGTCAATAACAGGACGACAATCCAGACCGATCTGTTGCTCCTGGGTTTTGTGGAACCGGTCTGCCTGCCGGTCTGTGATCCGGTTGTTGAACCCGTGGATTTCTTCTGTGCTTGCGTTTGTTTTTCGGTGTCAGAGACCCTGGATGTCCTGGTTTTTTGTGTCTTCTGTGATATCTTTTTTGTTTTGCTCTTTGTAAACAGAGCCTGACGCATTTCTCCAACAGTCTGGTGCCGGCTATCCGGATTAATTTCCATGGACTGTAGAATGGTCTGCTCGACATGGGGGGATATACGCGGGTTAATTTTCCCCGGCGGTTTTAACGCGAGCGGCGTGGGTTTAATACGCTCAATGGCGGCGACCGGTATTCTTTTCGTCAGCAGATGATAAAGCGTTGCCCCCAGCGTATACACGTCGGATCGGATATCGGTCTGTCCTCGCCCGTATTGTTCGATGGGGCAATAGCCGGGCGAGCCCAGGCTCAAGGTATCCGAACTCTGGCCGGCCTTGAAAAAACGCGCAATACCGAAGTCGATCAGCTTAATATCACCCGTGCCTTCTTCGAGCATGATATTACGGGGATTCAAATCCCGAAAAATAATCGGTGGTTTTTGGTTATGCAGATATTCCAGGATGTTGCAGAGGTCGGTGCTCCAGCGTAGCACCACGGATTCCGGGATAAAATCGGAGGTAGACTCAACGATGTTTTCGAGGGTACGCCCTTTGATAAAGTCCATAGCCAGGTAATACCGGCTATTTTCTTCAAAAAACGCATGGACTCTGGGTAAATTGGGGTGCCGCAGTTTCTTTAAAATATCTGATTCTTGCTGAAATAAATCGAGACCTTCCTGTTTTTCTTTGGCCGAGGAATAGTTGTCGAGCATTTCCTTGACGGCATATTCTTCACCTGCCAGCAAACGGCTTTCAGCCTTGTAGATGGCCCCCATGCCGCCTTGATCTATCACACCCAGAATCTTGTAGGTGTTCAGGAGGATGGTTCCGGGTTTCAACAGTTTATTCACTGTGTGTTACCTCGTGGTGGGCAGGTGGGCAGGTGGGCAGGTGGGCAGGTGAGCAAGCATAATACCTGCCTATCTGTCTGCCTGTTATTCCTCATTCTCATACGCCGTCGCCTGCACGACGATAGCGGATATATTGTCCTCACCACCATTCTTATTGGCCCGGTCAACCAGGGCGTCACAGGCGTCTACAGGTGTGGCCGAATGCTGAAGAATGTCTTCTATATCCGGATCGCGAATCATATCCCACAGGCCGTCAGAACACAATAGCAGGATATCCCCTGGAAGCAACGGTTCTACAAAGGTGTCTACTTCGAACTCTTCCTGACTACCGACCACCCTGTAAATCTGATTTTTCTGCGGGTGGGTATACATCTCGTCCTTTTCTATCATGCCAATGGCCACCAGACGGGCGACCAGAGAATGGTCCACGGTGAGCGCACGCAACTGACCGTCTCTATAAAGATACGTTCTGCTGTCACCGACGTTTGCTATATAGGCCCGGGGACCGATCAGCAGGACGGCTGTTATCGTGGTGTTGATATCTGCCTGCGTTTGTTTTCCAGCTTTGACTACGGCGGTGTTGGCCGTATGAACGGCTTCGACCATAAGAGTCGTGTAGCGCGCTTCGTCTTCTTCCGTCAGTCCATCAAGGGACGGGTTGACCAGATGTTTCACCATATGATTGATGATGGCGGCGGCGGCAATACGGCTGGCCACCTCCCCACTATCATGCCCACCCACCCCATCGGCAACCACGTACATACCTATCGTCTCCTGCATCGACGCCCGGATAGCTGTTAAATCGAACAGAGCCAGGCTATCTTCATTTACCTTTCCCCGCCGCAATTGGCCGACATCGGACCGGCTGGCCGCCACATATCTCACCGGTACGGGTGAGATTGGCCCAACCGTTTCTTCGTCCTCGACTGATTCGGGATGAAAGAGCGCCTCAAGTTTTGCCGCGGCGGCGCCCGCGTCGGTATAAACGTCTGAGGAAAGATCGTTTAAGAAGGTATGTAAAGCAGGCCCCACTTTATCAGACGGGTTTCCATCTTTCTCCACTTCAACAGGCGGGTCTCCACCTTCTTCAATCAGCCATACCGTAAGCATAGAAGCCAGGGCAGCCAGATCCATCTGCCGCGCCTTATGCACGTCTTCATCTCCAAACGAGGGGTCAGCAGGAAAGACGGTAAACCCCTGCCAGTCCATCCAGATAAGGCGATGGTCTTCTGTCACGACAAACGGGGTTGTTTTATTCTGGAATCCGAGAAATCCTGCCGTGTGTGAGGTGCGTATCATATCCGCCAGGGTCAAGCCCCAGGACATGATTTCATCCCTGGTCGCTGATGCTTGGATGGCATCCAGGTCTTGCCCTTCAATGGACGTCTGAACCATAATCCGGTCATCGTTACTGATGAACCAATCTATAGGCAGATGCCAGTTGTCATGGTCAACTGCGGTCTGCACAAAAACGTCCAGTCCGGACGGCTCCGCATCAACGGACCAAATCGTGAGACGATACCTGCCCGGTTGCAACTCACTGCCGCATTCATCACAGAAGGGATCCCCCTCTTCCGGAATGACCTGGCATTCACAGATAGAACACCAGCGCTGGTGTTCATTGTAATCGGTGGCCAGATAGACGGTGCTGTCAGGGTGGTTGGCCAGGATATCGGTGATTACATATCTATCTGCTATGACATCACCGGGATTCTTCCTCTCGCACATAGCGCCATACTCCTGACATATACTGCGTTCAAACGGTTCGATTACCGCGCCGCAGAAAGGGCAGCGAATAATCGCCTTATAGGTAGTCGCCTGTATTCTATCCTACCGGCGTCTCTGGAACTTTCGCCGGATCGTATTCCACGGCGGTTTATGCGTGGATGATAAGTGCGAACGCATCGGCTGTCAAGCCTTTAACCTGTTGAGCAAGAACCCTAAAGACGCAAAAAGCGCGACGGCGAGGAGGTCAGAGATTGTTCCCCACTCCTCGCTACTTCGCGCTTTATAGAACGTTCGTCTTTACGCGCTTTCCTGAGCAGTTTCCGGCCGCCCAACGGGCATAATAAAAGCCATAACCAGATAGATCAGAATACCCGGTCCACCTGTCAGAATGGTGACGAGGACCCAGCCCAGGCGCATGAGGGTCGGATCCACCTGAAAAGAATCCGCCAGGCCGGCACACACACCGAGAATCTTCTTCTCGCCGGTCAGACGATACAGTCTGCGGTGTGTAAGTCCTTTTAAGACGTCCACCAGGAGCGGCCGATATTTAATGATACAATAGATCAACCCGCCGATAATTGCTATCGGGATGATCGTAATCGGGAGGCGCCAGCTCATGAAATCCGAATTGGTCAGGACAACCAGGGCCAGAAGTACCAGCACGATGCCCCACACCATATTGTTGCTCTGTATATCCCGAAACGGTTCTGCAGGGCCTTCATCATCGTCCATGGCCAGGTCTTCTGTTTCCACCAGACCTGCTTCATCCGGATTCTGCGGAATGATAAGATAACTGGCGAGATAAGCCAATCCGCCTATAAACATGCCAACGGGCATTGTCAGGAGGGCGATACCTACCCAGGCGATCCGCAGCACCGTAGGATCTATGTTAAAGTGCTGCCCCAGGCCGCCGCATACGCCACCGATCATTTTATCGGTCGATGATTTGTATAATTTTCTTTCAGACATAATGGTCACCTCCGTTATTCTCCCGGTTGAGATTAATTCCACGTTTCGTCATCCGGAGCCTGTTGCTGCTTCGGTTTGTTTTCTTCAAGCTGATTGGATTCCAGATGTTCTGTTTTCAGGCGTCCGGTTTTCAGACGTCCGGTTACACTTTTCTTATGCCTGAGCAGGCGGTCTCGAGCGATAAGCCCCACACCGATAAAGAGTAAGGCAAATCCCAGAAAGCTCGCATTTCCGATCATCAAAGTGGCCAGACCTAGCCCGACCAGGATGATAATCGCCATAGACGGTACGCCGGACTCCTGTTGTTTTGCTTCAACAAATATGCCATTTTCAATCATGGCGAGCCGCTCTTTATGTCTCATCTTTTGATGGCCCCGCACAAAACTCAAAACCATGGCAAGAATAATGACAGATGCAATACATCCGATTGCGATGACCCCAACAACATTACCATCCATAATCCCAACCCTCGTATTGTATTAATCAGCGTTCAGCCTGTTTCCCAGGTGTCGTTTTTCAAACTTTCTACTGGTACGACCTGCCTGAGGATTCAAATGTTTCACTGGTGGAATTTTTTTTTGTATTTCGACGGTGCTTATGAATCAGCGAATAAAGTCTTGTGGTTAAATTTGATGGGTGGATTATTATATAACGTACGGGTGGGCTGGTTCATCCTATCCTATTGCTTTTTGTTATGGCGTTAATTTATTTACTCAGGTGAAACATTTTATCTGGCGTGTTGGTCCTATGTTTTAGGACCGGCGCCTGGTGTGGTTTTTAATCATGAGAGAGGCGCATGGATCTGAGCGATGAAGAACTTGTTGAACTTGCACAACAGGGCAGCAGACCCGCCTTCGCCTCAATCATCGATCGTCACAAAGCATCCGTTTTCAACATGGCGCTTCGGATTGTCGGTAACCGGGAAGATGCCGAAGAGGCGGCACAGGATGCCTTTATCCGTGCATTCCGCGCCCTTGACAGTTTTAGACAGGATGCTAAATTCAGTACTTGGCTATACCGCATTGCCGTCAATGTCAGTCTGACCAAAGCGCGTCAGTCCCGGCTGGATGTGACCTCCATCGACGCCACGATGGATGACGAAGACAGCGCGCCGCTCCAAATACCCGACCGGGCACTGAAACCGGACGAGCATATCGAACAATCGCAATTCCAGGAGCTTGTTCGTACCATGATCGCTGAATTACCGCCCAAATACAGTGCGGTCATCACGATGTATCACATCCAGAGTTTATCTTACGATGAGATAGCAGAAACGCTGGATTTGCCTATTGGTACGGTGAAGGCACATCTCTTCAGAGCGCGTAATGCACTTAAGAAGCTGGTGATGAATGTGATGGAACCGGGTTGAAAATCAGCAAATGGGCAAGTGGGCAATAAATCGAGGGTATCATTATGGCATGCAAATCAATACAACGCCTGTTGCATGAAGCGTTTGAACGGACGCTTACGTCGGAAGAACAGAAACGTGTAGACGGGCATCTGGGCGCCTGTGAGGTCTGTCGCGCCGACGCGGTTTTATTGAAGATGGTGGCCCAGGCGGTTGAAACCACGCCTATCGCACAACCTTCAGAAGCATTTACTATCAGCGTCATGGATCATTTGCCGATGCCGATTCGTCTATTCGGGTTTATTCCCATGGTTGTTTTTCGTTCGGTGATGATTCCTCTCGGCGTGGCCGCTGCCGTCCTGATCTGGGTGTATCGAACCGCCCTGATTTCTTCAGTCAAGGGGTACTCGGTTTTTGATGTTGAATCCAGCCAGGTCCTGTTAACCCTCCAGCAGACCTATGCTTCACTTCAGGCGATGGTCGGATCGGCCATGGCTTATCTCCCGGTGAACCAGATTAGTTCTCCTGAGGAGAATCCCTTCGTCTCTGTGGCTATCGCCATCGGTGTTGCCTTTGTCATGCTCCGCATGGTCAACGGGTTCGAGTCTCCCGAATGGGAGCTTGAGATGGATACGGAGTATTCAGGTTAAAACGAGAGGAAGAAAGGAAGAGGGGGGGGTTCGAGATATCCAATATCCAATACAATATCGTCCTTTCATCCTCTCGTCTTCTCGTCCTTTCTTTCGCTTTCCCTTCCTGCAACCTTCCCTTCCAAGCTGCGTTATAACTATTGACAGCCTATAATGATTTACTATATTAGAGAGCTTTCTTTAATATACTTAATAGAGGCTTAATATCGTCGTTTGGTTTTATTGACTTCAAAACATTAAGATACACCATGTCTACCGATCACATTCGTAATTTCTCCATTATCGCGCATATCGATCATGGCAAGTCTACTCTGGCAGATCGCCTGCTGGAATTGACCGGCACGGTCTCGCCACATCAGATGCGTGCGCAGGTGCTGGACGATCTGGATCTGGAGCGGGAGCGCGGGATTACCATTAAAGCCCATGCGATTCGTATGGAATATAAGGCACCGGCGGGCAAGTCCTACGTGCTGAACCTGATCGATACCCCGGGGCATGTTGATTTTTCGTATGAGGTCTCGCGCAGCCTGGCCGCCTGTGAAGGTGCGCTGCTTATTCTGGATGCCGTTCAGGGTATCGAAGCCCAGACGATCAGTAACCTCTATCTGGCGCTGGAAAACGATCTGATGATTATTCCGATCATCAATAAAATCGATTTGCCCAACGCCCAGATTGACGTGGTCCAAGGACAGATCATGGACCTGCTGGGCGTGGATGAAGAGGAAGTTATACTCACCAGTGCCAAGGAGGGAATCGGGATCGATCTGGTACTCCAGGCGATCATCGACCGGGTGCCTCCGCCGCCACCACCGAATGACACGCCGTTACGGGTTCTTATCTTCGATTCGATTTATGATCAATATCGAGGCGCTGTGCCATATATTCGTGTCATGGATGGAGAAATACGGCCTGGCATGATGATGCAGATGTGTTCGAACGGTAAACAGTTTGAAGTCGCGGAAGTCGGGGTGTTGCGGCTCAATAAGGCGTCCGTGCCAGCCCTTGCGCAGGGTGAAGTAGGCTATGTCATTGCCGGGATCCGGGATGTGGCGGATGCGAGAGTTGGAGATACCATAACAGACGCGACACGGCCCTGTTCCGATCCCTTACCGGGCTATCGGGAAGTCAAATCGATGGTGTTCAGTGGACTTTATCCAACTGCCTCCGCCGATTACGAACTGCTCAAAGAAGCATTGGAAAAATATCAACTTAACGATGCTGCCCTGATTTATGAACCGGAGACTTCTGTCGCCCTTGGTTTTGGTTTTCGTTGTGGGTTTCTCGGTCTATTGCATATGGAGATCGTCCAGGAACGATTGGAGCGGGAATACAATCTTACCATTCTGGCCACGATGCCCAGTGTGGAATATCAGGTCAACACCACCAACGGCAATGTGCTGATGGTGGACAATCCAGCGAATATGCCGGATGTCTCGGCCATCGCTTCGGTGGAAGAGCCGTTTATTCAGGCGCAGATTGTTGTGCCGACCGACTACATCGGCAACATTATGAAGTTGACCAAGGACCGCCGTGGGATTTATAAATCCATGGAATATCTGGATTCGACCCGGGTCACTTTGCATTACGAACTACCGCTGGCGGAAATTGTCTTCGATTTTTATGACAAGTTAAAATCCTCCACCCGCGGATATGCCTCGCTCGATTATGAATTTCTGGAATACCGCCCTTCACCGCTTGTCAAACTCAATATGATGCTGAACGGCGAGCCGGTGGATGCGCTGTCTATGATCATTCATAGGGAAAAAGCCTATGAGTGGGGCCGCGAGCTGTGTAACCGACTGCGTAAAATCATCCCGCGTCAAATGTTCGAGGTGGCGGTTCAAGCAGCCATCGGCGGTAAAGTGATTGCGAGAGAGACGATCCGTGCGCTCCGAAAAAATGTGACGGCCAAGTGTTATGGCGGTGATATCTCCAGAAAACGGAAACTGCTGGAAAACCAGAAAAAAGGCAAGCGGCGTATGAAACAGGTAGGTAATGTGGAAGTGCCGCAGGAGGCTTTTCTGGCCGTGCTGGATATCAAGGGAGAAGGGGCGACAGCGGGGTAGAAGAGTTAAGAGTACAAAGCTAAGAGTAAAAAACAAACCAAACTCTGTACTCTTAACTCTGTACTATACCCAAGGAGTTTAGCAGTGGCAAAGCGGAAATCGGTGTTGCGGGAATATTTAGAGATTATTCTTGTGGCGGCGTTGTTGTTCTTTTTCATCCGGACGGATGTGGTCCAGGCGTTTCGTATTCCGTCGGAATCGATGGAGGACACGCTGCTGGTCGGCGATTTCCTGCTGGTGAATAAATTTATCTATGGGGCCAGGATTCCGTTGACCGAGATTCAGTTGCCTCCATGGCGCGACCCACAACCCGGTGATGTTCTTGTCTTTCCTTATCCCCGGAATCCGGAACAGGCATTTATCAAGCGATGTATTGCTGTTGAAGGGCAAACCGTCGAAATTAAAGATAAAGTCGTCTATGTTGATAATGAGCAGGTTTCAGATCCATCTTATGCTAAATATGAAGACCAGACGATCAAGCCGGCGGCCCGAAGTTCGCGGGATAACTGGGGCCCCAAGGTGGTTCCCAAAGGCCGTATTTTTGTGATGGGCGACAATCGGGATTATAGCTCAGACAGCCGATACTGGGGGTTCGTAGATAAAGAGACGGTGGTCGGCAAAGCTTTTATCATCTACTGGTCCTGGGCACGTCAAAATATTGACCCGGAACTATTATGGTCGTCTTCTCAGCCTCTGGAAAGCATGGCTTCTCTGGTACAGATTCTGGGATACAGCATCGTACATATTCCCTGGCGTGTCCGGTGGAACCGTATTGGCCGGTTTATTGAATGAGAAGTATTTACACCCTTCCTTTTGACTATTAGATATGGGTCGTACCTCCGCATTACGTCGAGATAAATCCAAACCACCTCGCCCTGGTAATAAAAGCAAGCGGACTTCAAAAGGTGTGCCTAAAAAATCCCTTCATAGAGAATATACAGAGGCGATTATATTTGCCTTCATCGCTGCGTATATTATCAAGACGTTTTTCATCCAGGCCTTTCGTATCCCTACCGCCTCTATGGAGGATTCGCTGCTGGTCGGCGATTTCCTGCTGGTGAATAAATTTATATACGGCGCGCACGTACCGTTTACCGACTGGCGTCTGCCGGCGGTACGAGAGCCTGAGGCTGGTGATATCATTGTCTTCCAGTATCCGAGAAACCCGGAGGACGATTATATCAAGCGCTGTGTTGCCGTTGAAGGTCAGCACATCGAAGTGCGGAATAAAATTCTTTATGTGGACGGCAAACCGCAACCATTGCCTCCAAATGGAAAGATAGGCACTGAGGCCAAGACGTTAGATAATTATGGGCCGATGACGGTGCCCGATGGACATGTTTTTATGATGGGAGACAACCGGGACAATAGTTCGGACAGTCGGTTCTGGGGTCCGCTGGACAAAAGGCTGATTCGGGGCGAAGCGTTTATTCTGTATATGTCCTGGCAGTTTTATCTCGGTGATCCGGAATTAATCTGGACTTTGGACCAACCGTTGACAAGTATCGTGTCCGTTGTTCACGTCGGAGTTTATCATCTGGTGCGTTTTCCCTGGCGGATTCGCTGGGGCCGCGTCGGGATGCTTATTGAGTAACAGCAAGTGGGCAGGTGGGCAGGTGGGCAATGGAACCATCCTTTTTTATCTGCCCACCTGCCCACCTGCCCACCTGCCCACCCTATGCCTGCTCTTTACCTGCATATTCCATTTTGTGCGCATGCCTGTCCGTACTGCGATTTTTCTTTTGAGTTGCTTAAAGGCGGGCAGGTCAAACGGTATCTGGATGCGTTGGATATTGAGATGGCGCAACGGGCGAAAGAAACGATCTGGGGTTCTGCGCTATTTACCACTGTTTTTATCGGAGGTGGAACCCCCACGGCGCTCTCTCGCGATCAATTGGATAAGCTCTTCAGCCTGTTACATAATCATTTCCGGATGGCGCCTGCCGTAGAGATGACCGTCGAAGCCAATCCGGAAACATTGACGAGATCGAAATTAACGCTGTTACGCTCGTTTGGGGTCAACCGGCTCAGTCTCGGCGTCCAGGCGTTCACGTCCGTCTCTCTGGCGCGTCTGGGCCGGCATCATACGATGAATCAAGGTCTACGGGCTTTCGAATGGGCCCGACAGGTCGGTTTTGAAAATATAAACATCGACTTGATGTTCGGCGCGCCCGATCAAACCATGGTTGATTGGGATGAGACCTTGAGCCGAACGATTGACCTGGCACCTGATCATGTATCTACTTACGGTCTGACGATAGAACCCGGCACTCCATTTGGCCATCAGGCGGAAATAGACGCCCTTGATTTACCGGATGAGGACCTCCATATTGATATGTATAACCGTGCTCTGGACCGGTTGATTTCAGCCGGATATCAACACTATGAGGTATCCAATCTGGCCAGGCCGGGCGCAGTATGCCAACACAATCTGGCTTACTGGAACGGCGCTGATTATCTGGGGCTTGGTCCGTCCGCTCATTCTCATATTGAAGGACACCGATTTGCCAATGTGCGTGATCTGAAGCCCTATCTGGAGCGGATTGAGACCAGAGCATCGATCGTCGATCTGGATGAGACGCTTTCGGTAGATGAGCGTATGCATGAATTCATCCTGCTGGGTCTCAGACAGGCTACAGGGATGGATGTACAGGCCTTTCAGCACCAATTCGGTTATGAGGCGTTTCAAGCCCGCCGGCCTTCCATAGATACCCTGACCGAATCAGGGTTCCTGGAACAGAACGGAACGTATCTTCGGCTGACTCGAAGAGGGCTCGCGGTGGTGGATAGTGTGTGTGAGCGATTGATGTGAGGAAGGGAAGCTACGAAACGACGGAAAAATTTGGGTTTATGACGGGGCGGGATAGATTATGAGAAAAATCAGAGTGGGACTTTTATGCGGGGGGCGGTCTGCAGAGCATGAGGTGTCCTTACAATCTGCGAAGAATGTGATTGATGCGATTGATCGGGATAAGTACGAAGTGGTGCTTATCGGGATTGATCGGTCCGGGCGGTGGTCTTTAGGTGATTCGGCGGAATTTTTATTGAATGCCCATGATCCGAAGTTAATTGCTCTGAACAAGATGAGCGAGGGCATTTCTCTGGCACCGGGTACGATGTCTAATCAATTAATCAGCCAATCTACTCATCTGCCGACCGGAGCCATTGATGTGATCTTTCCGATTTTACATGGACCATTCGGCGAAGACGGCACGATCCAGGGCCTGGCGAAACTGGCCAATATCCCGTTTGTGGGGGCCGGTGTATTGGGATCGGCCGTGGCTATGGACAAGGATGTTATGAAACGTTTGCTACGTGAAGCCGGCATTCCAACCCCTGATTTCGTCACATTTAACCGATCACAAAAGGAACAGATCCATTTTGAGGAGATCCGGGAGCGACTGGGCATGCCCTGTTTTATCAAACCAGCGAATCTGGGGTCCTCGATTGGTATTACCAGGGCGAAAGATCTTACGCAATTTGAGGCGGGGATTAAAGAGGCCTTTCTCCATGATCGTAAGATTCTGGTTGAGACCAACATACAGGGACGTGAGATTGAATGTGCCGTTTTAGGCAACTCGAACCCCATGGCATCCGCGCTTGGTGAAGTGTTACCCAGCCATGAGTTTTATTCTTATGAAGCAAAGTATATCGATGAGAACGGAGCAACGCTGATCATTCCTGCTGAACTGCCCGATGATCTGACCACCCGTATGCGTGCACTGGCCGTGGAGACATACCAGGTGCTTGATTGTGAGGGAATGGCACGGGTAGATTTTTTCCTGCGGGGTGAACGTGAGGTGCTGGTCAACGAAATCAACACGATTCCCGGCTTCACCAAAATCAGTATGTATCCCAAACTGTGGGAAGCCAGCGGTATATCCTATGAAGAGCTGATTGATCGGTTGATCCAATTGGCGTTGGAGCGGTTTGAGGAAGAGCAGGAGTTGGAGACGTAGATATTATGACTACACGTTACTCTTTACCTAAGTATGCATATATAGGATTGGCGATCATTCTGATCTCTGAGGTGCTGTTGTTTCAGGGAAATGAGTTTGTTGCCACCTTTTTTACAGCGATTGTCTGGACCGGATACATTCTGTTGATGGACGGGTTGGTCTTCCGGCTCAAGGGCGCTTCTTTGATTCGGAACCGACCTAAAGAGTTTTTATTGTTGATCCCCAGTTCCATTATTCTGTGGCTGATTTTCGAGTTTTATAATTTCCGACTGGATAACTGGGTTTACGTCAATCTGCCAGAGTCTCTGACGGTCAGGTGGATCGGCTACGCCTGGGCGTTTTCGACCATTCTTCCAAGTCTATTCGAAACGGCGGAATGGGTGGAGGCGACCGGGGTATTTTCAAGCTGGCGTACCAAACCGCGCCCCTTCTATGCGATGGTTTTGCGTCAATCGATTATTTTAGGATTTTGTTTCTGCATTATTCCCGTATTGATGCCGGATCATGTGGTGCGCTATCTGTTCGGTTTCGTGTGGGTAGGCTATATTCTTTTGTTCGATCCGATCAATTATTATACCGGGCAACCCTCTTTATTTCGAGATCTGGAGGAAGGTACGCCGGTGCGGTTGGTATCATTGTTTGCTGCCGGGTTGATCTGCGGCGTCCTATGGGAGTTCTGGAACTACTGGGCACACGCTAAATGGGTATATACCGTACCGATTATGCAGGACTTCAAAGTGTTTGAGATGCCGCTCGTGGGCTATCTGGGGTTTCCTGCGTTTGCCCTTGAATGTTTTGCCATGATGACTTTTGTGCGGTGGTTATTGAAGGTGGGGATGACACGCGGATGACGCGGACGCGGGTAGATTCAGGCAAATGGTTTTCAGCGTGTTTTTGATTGACAATTGAGAAACCGATTCTTAGTTTAAAGATCAGAACGGCTTTGCGGGAATAGCTCAGTTGGTAGAGCATCAGCTTCCCAAGCTGAGGGTCGCGGGTTCGAGTCCCGTTTCCCGCTTTTTACGCCCTGCCTGATGATATCCGCAGGGCGATGTTGTATCAGGACAAATGGGTGGTCGATATGCGGACAGATCCCAAGGTATAGGGTAGGGACGACATGCGACGATATATGATCGGCAAGGGCATTCTGCTGTTTGTCGTGGTTTTATTTTTCAGCCATTGCGGATCGAAGACGATGACGGTGTCCAGTTCGCTCAATACGCCGGAGGCGGCGTATACCAAAGCCAGACGTCTGCTGGCATCGGGATCTTATGCAGCGGCGGGGACGGCCTTTCGGCAGGCGCTTCAGATTAATCCGAATTATGCCCCTGCTTATGAAGGGTTATCGCGGGTGGCCTTTGAACAGGGGCAGACCAACCAGGCGATCAGGCACATTCTTATGGCTAAGCTGAAGGATGCCGCGTATGTGCCGGCCTGGATGTTGACCGCCGAAATCTACAGATCAGCGAAACAGTATACATCCGCGGTTACGGAATACCGCGAAGCGCTGACCAGGGATACCGACCAACTCTGGGTCGTGGATATTTATTATGATCTGGCGCAAACCTACGAGCAGATGAAAGACCTGGAAGAAGCGCACGAAGCGTATATGCAGGTCATTATGCTCGACCCGCTTCACCTGGAGGCCCGCGCCTCCGTCTCCCGGATACGCGAAACGCTTGGAACCCCCTTTCTCATGAAACTCAGGTTTGAGAATAGGGAGGAAGTGTTGCCATAGAGCGTAGAGAATGCAGAGGAAAGAGTGAAGAGTAGAGTTTACTCCTGCCGATCACTTCCAGTTTGTTGTCTGTTCTTGTGCGTATTGATCCAGTTTTTTTATGACCTGACCAATGTCCTCTTCGGTGGTCCGCGGGTTGATGGTGCAGAAACGGAGTACGGTGCGATTTTTGATGATCGTGGATACGACCAGGGCGAAGCCATCAGCTACGATGGGGGCGACAAGTTCCCGGTTGAAGGTATCCGTCGCTTCTGGAGACAGGTTCTTCGGTACATAACGAAAAGTAACAACGCCCATCTGCGCCGGGGTGATGATCTCCCATCCACTCATCTTCTTCAGCTTACCTTCCGCTATTCGGGCCAGGTTCAGTCCATGTGTGACAGCCTGCCTAAAGGCGGCCAGCCCGAATACTTTGAGCGACATCCATAGTTTAAGGGCCCGGAAACTGCGCGTCAATTGTATCCCATAATCGTACAGATTGACTTCTTCCTGCTCCCCTTCCATATCCTGAAGGTATTCGGGTGAAACATGAAAGGTCTCCCGGAGATGCCGGCGGTTACGTACAAGCACACAACCGATTTCATAGGGTTGGAACAGCCACTTATGCGGGTCCAGCGCCATGGAGTCGACCCGGTCCAGGCCGGCCAATAAGGCACGACCTTCCTCTGTAATGACGGTCGCCGCGCCGTAAGCCCCGTCGGCATGCAACCACAGGTTTTCTTCCTGACAGAGATCCGCCAATTCGTGCAGTGGATCGATCGCCCCGGTGTTCGTCGTACCGGCATTGGCTATGATACAGAACGGCTGTTTGCCGTCTTTACGGTCCTGTGAGATTTGCTTCTTCACCGCCTCCACCGGGATACGATAGGTCTCATCGGAGGTCAGAATACATATCTGCTCCGATTTGAATCCCAGAACTTTAAGACCACGTGAAACAGAAGAATGGGCCTGGTCTGAAGCGTAGATGACCGCTTCATGGAACTGATCCCCCAATCGGATATGACGCGCTGTAGCCAGTGCCGTCAGGTTGGCCATAGACCCGCCGCTTACGAACAGGCCGCCGGCCCCCTCAGGCAGGCCGCATAGTTGCCTCAGCCAGTCGATGGTAACCAGTTCGACCTCCGTCGGTCCGGAGGCCTCCATCCAGTTACCCAGAAACGGGTTGAAACCCGCTGTCAGCGCATCCGCCATGGCACTGACGTAGTTACCGGGGCTGGAAACAAGCGCCAGAAATCGCGGATGGTCCAGATGCATCATGTTGGAAAACACATCTCGTTCAACCTGTGCCAACACATCTTCCGGCGGTGCGCCCTGTTCGGGAATTGGCTCTCGTAACAACTGCTCCAGGGTAGACCGGTCCGCCATCTCGGTTACCGGTTTGTCGGGCAGAGTATCGAAATGGTCGACCAGCATATCGACGATACGGTAGCCGAAGTCGCGCATGGCTTCGCGTGAAAGCTGGAGAGAGGGGGAGGGAGGAGGGGGCATCTGTGAATTATGAATTATGAGTTATGAATTATGATTGGGGTCACAGGGGGCGATATGTTTTGAGGTGGACCAGACGGTGGAGGGATCGGGGAGGTCGGCGTTGCGGTAGGTGGGGATGAACGACCAGCGGTCCCGGCCGGAAAGGTTGGGGTGGGAACTATGCAGGAGACAGTCGTGGAAGATAAGGGCATCGCCTGCGTTCAGAGGGGCATCAACTATGGTCTCGTTTTTCAGGTCCTCATCGAGAATCCGGTTGCCGAAGCCGTTTTTATCCTGTACGGCGGCATGGTCCAGTGCACTTCGATGGGAGCCGGGTATCACTTTCAGGCAGCCATTTTCCAGGGTGGCGTCTTCCAGGGCGATCCAGGCGGAATATTTAGGTGCACCGCCCCAATAGGCCTGATCCTGGTGCCAGGGTGAAGGAAAATTGACTTGGGCGGATTTAAAAACAGGTTTGGCACTCAGGAATTCTATCCGAGGGCCTATAACGACCTGGAGGATAGCCATCAAACGCGAATGACAGGCAATCCCCTCAAATAACGACGGTATGGTATCGCACATCCATACAAAGACACCAGACGGTCCAGATTGGGATTCGGTCAACTCCTGTGCCGATCGTTTACACGCCGCCATCTCCTCAGGCGTATACACCGCAGGGGCGATTATATATCCGTTCTCATGAAAAGATGAGACATCCTGACCTAACGGTGGCGAAGATGAGTTATGAATTTGCATATCTGAGTATCCTGACCTAACCCCGGCCTCTTCCCTCCCAGAGAAGGGGAGTTGGTAGGTAAGCTATGGTGTTTATTCAATCCGCAATCCGCAATTCTAATACGTTCCCTTCGGTTGCCCTTGCCACTTTTGTAGCCATGCTTCACACGACATGATGGCTTCAGGGTTCCGTGGGCTGCGGACGATGAAGCCCTTGTCTTTTCCCGACTCTGTGGCCTGGCCCGTGGCTTCATAGCGGACGTCCATAGACCACCGTACCGTATCCGACCGGTTCGACAAGGCGCGATGCGGCATCTTCTGGGAAAAACAGAGGACATCACCACGGTCCATTTCTATAGAACGACCGGGCAGATTCTTTCTGGCTTTATGAGAAAGGCCGAGAAAGCCGGTTTCTTCGTCGTTGTGACCTTCATGCACGATCGCCTGATGTTGGCCCGGCGCTACCTGAAGACAACTGTTCTCTTCGGTGACCTGTTGCAAAGGATACCACATGGAAAGTGTACGGCAGTGAGAAGCCTATATCATTCAAAGAATTTACAGAAATGACGGTACGTTATCAAGCGGATTAGCAAATTAGATGAAACGTATTGTGTGAAAATGACGTTTTAGTAGGATATATACCGGAACAAAAATACACAATTTAGTCTTATCGCGACGCAGGCCCCATGATAAATGCCCTACGGTAGAAAATTGGTCATTCTTGATCGTCAGGTTATAGCCATTTTGAGGATAAGGCTTCGCCTGTCAGCTTGATTATATTGTTGGACCGATCTACTATTAGATTCCAGCACACTGACTGTGACGAACAGTCGAAATGAGAAGTGACAGGATCTTATGCCTGTGGTTCGTCGCAATCGCCCATGGCGGTAATTTGTCCATATTGAAGTACCATGAAAAACTCACCCAATAAGAAAAAGGAGCCAATATGTGTCACCATGTTAAAAACTCTTTTGTCTTCTGTCGTCCGGATGCATGTAAATAACCGCTAATTAAAGATTTCATGTGTGAATAGCTCTGACGCCATACCATAAACAGCCCCGTCCCGACCAAAAACACCGCATTGGCGTATCGACTCATTTCAACATCTACAAAACTTTTGAATCGACCTTCGTGTACAATCATGTTCGGCCAAGCCGAATGTCGATAATAATTCAAATCCCGATCTATACTTTCCCGCCGATCAGCTTCTTAATGGGCTTACTGAATATGGCGAAAAGAAGGCCGGAGATGATTACCACCATCGCTACCGAAAAGAACAGGTCCGGCAGCGGCAGCGATTCGAACTTGCCGCCGATCAGTCCTGCGAACAGGTTGCCGAGGGCCGCGCCCATGAACCAGATGCCCATCATCTGCCCGACGTATTTACCGGGCGCCAGCTTGGTAATGCTGCTCAAGCCGACCGGGCTCAGGCACAGCTCGCCGACTGTATGGAAGAAATATGTGACAATCAGCCATCCCGGACTCACACCGGGGCCTTCTTCATTAGTGTAGGTCGCCCCCCAGGCGATGACCAGGAAACCCACGCCCAGCAGAATCAGGCCGTAAGCAAACTTAACCGGAATCGAGGGCTCGCGGTCGGCGAGGGCGAGCCATAGCCAGCCGAACAGGGGCGCGAGCAGAATAATGAAGAGCGGGTTGATGGATTGCAGCCAGCTAGACGGCGCCTCAAATGAGCCGATGGTGGTATTGGTTAAGCGCTCTGCGAACAGGTTCAGGCCTGAACCTGCCTGCTCGAATCCCGACCAGAAAAGCGCCGCGCCGATGAACAGGAAGAAGATGACAATCACGCGTTTCTTCTCCGCGGTTTCCAGCCCGCCGAACAGGAGCACAAAGGCAAAGTAGAGAATGGAGATCATGATTACCGCATAACCGAGCCCGATACCGAATTGTTCGAGCGTGAACGGCGCGACGGTCCGTACGCCCAACAGCGCGAGAAACACAATGATCATAACGCCCAGACCGATGAAGAACTTTTTCCAGTTGGCCGCAACATCAGAATCGTCCGTGGGCGCCTTGCCGACATCGCCCAGATAACGTTGACCAAACTTGTAGGAAATCAGGCCGATCACCATGCCGATCCCTGCGATGCTGAAGCCGAGGTGCCAGTTGATGTTCTGGCCGAGGTACCCGCAGATCAGCGGTCCGAGGAAAGCGCCGATGTTGATGCCCATGTAAAAAATAGAAAAGCCGGCATCCCGCTGTGCGCCGCCCTCGGGGTAGAGACCGCCCACGATCGCGCTGACGTTTGGTTTGAGAAGCCCGGTACCCACGATGATCAGGATCAGACCCAGATAAAACGTGAACTGCCCGGTGACCGCCAGGGTGAAGTGGCCGGACGCAATGATGATACCGCCCACAAAAATCGCCTGGCGCTGGCCGATCAACCGGTCCGCGATCCAACCACCCGGTAAAGCGACCAGGTAAACACAGGCCGTGTACAGCCCGTAGATCACCCCGGCCGTTTCCGAGCTCATAGCAAAACCACCGTGTTCGGCGTCCGTCAAGAACAGAATGAGAATCGCCCGCATGCCGTAATAGCTGAAACGCTCCCAGAGTTCCGTGAAAAAGAGCGTCGACAGACCGATCGGGTGGCCGAACACAGTCCGAGTGTGCGCGCCGGCGTCAGGTACATTGCTCATCCGGTTCTCCTTAGATTTGGCCTTTAAATTTATGGCATGTCTTCATTCGAGTCTAACACAGATAGCTGGCGTAATTTACTGTGCTTTGCCCTGAAGATATACTTCTTCGAAAGGCTGAACAACAACAAACCCATCCCCTTTGAATTCCATCTGAATGGATTCTCCACTTCCTCTACCGAAAAAGGATTTAAGTGATACATCGGTCCTGAATTCAGGGATGAGATGACCAGACCAGGCCACGGTTGCATTGGGGTCTGTAATGACAGGTTCCTCAGGGGTTACTTTCAACGTCAGGGGATCGTAGTGCGTTGTAATAGCAATCAACCCTGTGCCTACCAATTTAATATTAAATAAGCCGCCTGCCATCATACCGGTAATCTTCCTCATCATTTTGATGTCCCATTTAACACTATCTTGAAAAGCCAATAAGTCATTGCCGTTAACAAAAATAGATTCATTCCGGAGATCTATGATGGTCACCTTTTTTCCGTTGTCTGCAAGATATAAATGACCGTTTCCCTCCGCCTTTGTTAAGCGTACCCCTTCGCCCGACAGCGTTTTTTTAAGTAGTTTCCCGATGCCATGTTCCAACATCCCTTCTCTGGTAAATTTAATCATCCCATCATAGGCAATCATAGATCCCATCTTTGTCCACACCATCCCACTAAGATTGACTTCGAGCATTCTACTACTTTCAAGTTCAAAAAAGCCTTCTCCACGATCTTTTTCGCTGGTTTTTGAAACAAATTCTTCCAATGAATATTGGCTCATGTTACGCCACCTTTCTAATAGTTAAATCAGGGATGCCGGCCGATGCTTAGATAGAACGACCAGGGTCAACACCGTGGCCAGAAAAGCGCCAATCACACGAAACCAGTCGACACATGAAGGTCAGACACATGATCGTCATAATAATGCCCATTTCCTGAAGATCAAGTATTTCGGAGGTAAAACCCTGCTGACTGGACGCAACTTGGCCTTTAGCGGCTCTGACTTTCT
>CAJXCW010000046.1 GCA_913051705.1 uncultured bacterium | reverse complement strand
CCCGTGGCAGTCTCCCTGATCGCAGGTGTCGTTCGTGGTACAGGCGTTGTTGTCATTGCAAGGTGCTGTGTTGACAATGTGGGTGCATCCCGAGTCCGCTTCGCACGCATCATCGGTGCACGTCTTTACATCGTTGCAATCGAGGGGAGTGCCCCCCGCGCAGGCCCCATCGACGCAACGCTGATCCGCCTCGCAGCGCGCCGCGGCGTACTCCATCCACTCGGGGCTGACCCATTCCTTCTCGGTCTGGATCTCCCACAGGACAGGGAGCAGCGTGGCCTTCTTCGTCGGATACCGGGACTGAAGATCGTCGATGCGCGCTTCCGCTTCACCAGAGAGGCGCAGCCCTACGGCTTGCAGGGACGGCGCCGACTGTTCGGTCGTCTCCATCAGCGATCGAGCTCCCCAGCGATGATGTTCAGAGATCCGAGGATGGGCACGGCGTTGGCGAGCATGTCCCCCTCGATCAAGTGCGAAAAGGCCGTGTACAGGCTGAAACATGGAGGACGAGGCCGCACGCGGTAGGGTCGGCCGGTGCCGTCCGAGATGACGACCCAGTCCGGCAGATAGGGGAAAAACAAGGCACGCCACTGGTTTTCCGGCGAGACGTAATAGTGCGCCTCAACCATGATGTTGACGAGGTAATTTAATAGGCCCCAGGCCGGGACCGTAAATCCGATCCAGCCCAGGCAGAAGACAAAGAGCAGTTCCGGATACCGTAATCCCCATGATGGACGTATGAATTTCAGGAGGATGTTCGGCCCCAACACCCCGATGAGAAACGGAATCAGAAGGCCGAAGTCTATATGGCCAAAGGTGAGATTTCGATACCCCACATGGTAACTACCCGCCAGCGAAAAAAGGTTGACGGTGATGGCAAGGGCAAGACCGATTAGAACGGCCCGTGGGGTTGCAACGGAGGAGGAGGTTATGGACATAGTTATGCAAAGACGGGTGACAGGATGGCCCTATGAAACCCCCCTTGTCCGGGCCTGTCAAGTTTTTTGTATAATGATTTCAGGCAATGGATTTTTTTGCAAATCTAATATGCTATGCAGATCCGCCGGCTTCGCTCGGGATGCCATATACAGGTTTGTCGTACACTATGAGTCACAGTATCATCGAAAAAGTAGAGGTATCGTATTCTTTTTTTGAAATATTGGAAATTGGAATCGCTATGGGGTTGATTTAATTGGATTTTCAGGTATCATTAATAAATGATATTTCTCAAAGACCGTGTAACACCCCTACATTCTATGTTGAAATAACGAAGGATTCGATTCCAATGGATGATGAAAGCCCTATTAAACCATCATGCCCTGAATGTGGAAGTTCGCGTATCCATAGGATCAGGCGTAGATGGTGGGAGCGTTTAATACGGCCAAAGTGGTCGAAATATCGATGCCATCACTGCAGAAATCGGTTCTGGAGCACGTTTGGGCTTTCTCCCGAATAGTAATTTCACTTGCTTTGTTTTTCAGGATTAGCTATGATTATATCAATTCACCATTCCAATATAAATCCATCATGGGGGTATAAAATGCGTAGAGGTGTATCCATAACTCTGGGTTTTTCTCTTGCTCTAATGTTATTCGCAATCGGAACCACCGGTGTCGCGATCGCGGCTGATCCCGAAGATAAAATGGTAGAGGGAGAACTCGTTGATCTGCGGTGCTTTATAACGAGAGGCGCACAGGGGGAAGCTCATCAGGCCTGCGGCGCTTCCTGTGCAAAGCGTGGACTGCCGATCGGTGTGATTGATGCCAAAGGCAACGCATATACGATCCTGGCTTCGTCGCCGGCGTATGCAGACTATATCAACCGGCCAGTCCGCATTACCGGCAAGGTGACGAATATGATGCTGTCCCCGACCAAACTTGAAGTAAAGGACGGAGACCAGTGGAAAGCAGTCAAGCTCATTAAAGAAATGATGTAATTTAGATATGTAGATACCATTATCTAAGAAGGGAGACATACGAAATGTCTCCCTTCTTTTGTCTATGCGTCCAAAACAGATGCCCCGTCTCGTCGAATAGAAATGAAGCAGCCCCGTTCAAAAATATATGCCGGCCCCGAAAACAACCCCATTTATGGCTACACGCCCCACCGCAAACCGCTGATATCCGGCATAGAACAGTGCCCGGTTCAGATGTAGATTCATCCGTATCTGTGTCTCCCAGACAGCCTGTGCGTTCAGCCTACCAATGTTTATCATGCCATAGAGGCTAACCGGCCTGCCGGCATAAATTTCCAGCCCGGTGGTCATCGCCGGACCGTGATACGTGTCGTCGCCCTGCATGCTCTTCATCCCGGCACCATACCAGAACACCACGTTTTCATGGCGGACGCGTTGGTAGTTCACATACACGTCGTAGAATACCAGATAATCATTATCGGTTCCGAGGGCTTCGGTCAGTCCGGTGATATGTGTTTCAATATTCAGAAATGGTGAGGCAGAGAATCGGCTCCAGAGGCTGTAACCGTGTAATGCCTTGCTTTCATGGAAATAATGGCCCGTCATGCTGACCGCACTTCTTTTCCCACCGGTGTGTAAAAACCGACCTTTACGGGGGAAAGCATAGGGATAGGGGGCGTAGCTTGCCGTCCAGAAATAAGGATTGTGGTTTTGCCACTCGGTCGGCCAGGCGCCGGATATAAGCCCCTTGAAGAACCGACCGGCATGGCCACTGCTTACAATGTCGTAAATCACCTCGGACCAGAAATCATCGTCATGATGCCCCCCATGGTTATCACCCTTGGAGGACTTGTTTCCTTTTTCGTCATCACGGTCATCACTCTTTGAGGATTCGTTCTTCACTTCTTTTTCGAATTTCTCGAGTTTCCCCTGGGCGTGGGCAGGCAGGCTGGCAAAAATGAGGGACAGGAGACACAACAGGGCCACACAGAGCAGCACCGGCTTCATGATTCCATCCTCCCGGACCTGTTCTAATCCCCAGGACGCACCCCGGCAAAAGGTTCCATTGGTCATGCTTGGATTAAGACCGCTAACAAAAAGGGTTTCTGGTAGCAATCCTTATGTGGATATGAAGTAAAAACAGGATGCAGTTATGCTATACATTCCTCCTGTTTTCTCGTTTTACGCATGATACCGCGAAAGGTTCTATAAATATTCCATCAGGAGGCCGATGCCCGACCACGGAAACTTGAACAGCATTCTTAAACCGTAACGAATATCTTTGATGAGTATATTCATGCCTGCCTCCACTTTTTATTGTTCACGTAACATCAGAATATTAATCAGACAAACAGTTCGGCGTTTTTGTTACAGGCTATATAAATTAGTGTAGATTTGAATCGCATGGAGATGTGCATGGCTTGCGATACCCCGCGCAAACGATCGGGTTTCCGCCAAGTACGGGGTACTCCGGTTCGGGAAAACGAGTGTTTTTTCTCTTGACAATATCATCTATTCCCCCCCAAATTCCAGGAGGAACCGGCGCACACAGGGTCGGTATGATGAGATTGAAAACAGGTAACATTGACCGGAGGCAGGTATTAATGGACGATCAGGATGTATATTACGATCCTTCCGAGGGAGAACGATATCCACATAAGTGGGGCTATCTGGATACACGATTTGAATTCGACAGTCCCGAGAGCGTATGGGTGACAGGGAATCGGTATCCTATCTGTGGCTATACCATGCCCAACTTTCTATCTTTTGTGGAAGAGGTTCTGGATTTACCACCGATAAGGGAGGAGGATAAAGTCGTAGAGCAACCGAATTATGATCTTCCGGATCCGATCCTGAACACCGGTTTCTGGGAGGCTGTTCAGACACGGTTTGAGGACGATTATTATTCTCTCGATGCCAGAGAAAGGCTTATCCACAGCCATGGGCAGTTGAGTGTGGACGAAATATACCGGATTATGACCGGGGCACTGCCCGATAGAGTTGTCGACCTGGTGATTTACCCCAGGGAAGAGGCGGATGTGAAGGCGATAATCGATCTGGCCGGCGAGCACGATGTATGCCTGGTGCCCTTTGGAGGGGGAACGAATGTAAGCGCGGCGCTGGCGGTTTCGGTTGAAGAAAAACGGATGACGGTCTCGGTGGATATGTTGCAGATGAACCGAATTTTGTGGCTTGACGAAGAAAATTTTCTGGCCTGTGTGGAGGCGGGCATTTCGGGTAAGAGGCTGGAGAGTGAGCTTCGCGAGAAGGGGTATACCTCTGGACACGACCCGGATAGTATCGAGTTCTCGACGCTGGGCGGATGGATCGCAACCAATGCCAGCGGGATGAAGAAAAACAAATACGGCAATATTGAGGATATCGTGCTGGAGGCCACGCTGATTACACCCACAGGGGTGATAGAGACCACGAGGGGGGTAACGCCGAGAAATTCTACCGGTATTCAACCCCGGACTTTTTTATTCGGCAGCGAGGGCAATCTGGGGATTATTACCAAGGCGGTCATGAAAATATATCCCAGGCCCGATGTGCAGAAATACGGTTCACTGGTCTTTCCGTCGATTGAAAAGGGCGTGGATTTTTTAAAGGCGCTACGGCAGACCAATATTCTGCCGGCCAGTATCCGGCTGGTGAACAACAATGAGTTCCGATTCGGTCAGGCGTTAAAACCGGCTCCATCAGCCGGAAAGGCATTGGCTCAGAAACTTCAGAAATTCCTCCTTTTTAAAATCAAAGGATTCAATCCGACCGAAATGGTGGCCTGTACGATTGTAATGGAGGGAATAAAGGCGGAAGTGGATCTGCAGGCTAAGACGATTTTTGGCCTGGCGAAAAAGTTCGGCGGCGTCAGTGGCGGCGCCGCTAATGGTAAGCGGGGGTATATGCTGACATTCGGAATTGCTTATATCCGTGACTTCTTCACCCAGTTTCATATTCTGGGTGAGACATTCGAGACCTCGGTGCCATGGAATAAGATTCATGATGTTTGCCGTGCGGTGCAGCAGGCGTTGACGGAGAAATGTACGGAAAATCGGGTGCCCGGTAAACCTTACCTGTCTTACCGGGTGACGCAAACCTATCATACGGGGGTCTGCATCTATTTCACCATGGGGTTCTGTTGCAAGGGGCTGGAAAACCCCGTTGATGTATATCACACCATCGAGCAGCATCTGCGACAGGTGATCCTGGACAACGGCGGTTCACTGTCCCACCATCACGGAATCGGGAAGATTCGCCAGAGATTCCTATCTCAGATTCAAACGGACAACAGCATCCGGGTGTTGCGGAAATCCAAGGAAGCGATGGATCCCGGGAACATCTTCGGTATTCGAAACGGCGTTTTCAACGAGCGTTGAGCACTATTTTCTTAGTAGCTTCGCTGATCACTGATATTTATGTTTCACGATAAAACAGTTGTAATTACAGGCGCCTCATCAGGCCTCGGGGCTGTACTGGCAGAGGCGTTTGCCGATCAGGGCGCCAATCTGGCTCTGTTCTCACGGAGTGAAGACCGTCTTGAGGAGATCGGGGCACGTTGCCGGGAGCGTGGTGCCCGCTGTCTGGCCGTGGCAGGGGATGTGGCCCGTGCGGAGGACTGTAAGCGGCTGGTTGACCGAACGGTATCGGAGTATGGGGGCGTGGATTATCTTGTGGCGAACGCGGGGGTGGGTATGTGGGCTAGATTTGAGGAGGTCGAGGATCTGGAGATCTTCCGAAAGCTTATGGACACCAATTATCTCGGGGTCGTTCACAGTGTGTTTTATGCCCTGCCGCATTTGAAGAAAAGCAAGGGCATGATCGTAGCGATTTCCTCGATCCAGGGAAAAATCGGGGTGCCGCTACATACGGGATATGGGGCATCCAAACACGCCGTGCAGGGATTCCTCGCATCTTTGCGGACCGAGCTGGACGGGAGCGGTGTGGATATCCTGACCGTATTACCACACTGGTTGCGGGGAACCAATATGCGGAGCAACGCCTTCGGAAAAGACGGCGGTCTTCTTGGTCCGGACTCAAAAAGGCACAGCAAGGAATCAATTTCCCTGGAGGCGTGCAGCCAGGCAGTAATCACGGCGGTTGAAAAGCGAAAACGGGAGCTGGTCATTCCGTTTAAGCTCCGACTTTTGCTCTGGCTGAATTTGATCCATCCCGGGATTGTCGAATGGCTGGTAAAGAGAAAGGTGGAAATACAGGAGAAATAACAAACACCTTATGCTTCCATGCAGTCACAAAATCAAGTCTTGTCCATCATTCACCATTCATCATTGCCCATTCCCCCCTCCCCTCCTGCCATGACAAAACCAAATATCGTCCTGATCGTAGCCGACGACATGGGATACGGTGATTTCGGCGTCTTCAATGACGGCCCCGCGCGGACGCCGACGCTGGATCACCTCGTTGATGAGAGCCTGTGCCTGACACAGCACTATTCGGGGTCGCCGGTGTGTTCGCCGGCGCGCGCTGCGTTGCTGACGGGTCGCTATCCCATACGAACCGGCGCTATCACGCCACAGGAAGTGATGGGGCTCGACCGCATCGCATTAAGGGAAGTCACGATCGCCGACGCCTTTAAACAGGCGGGATACGCCACCGGCCTGATCGGTAAATGGCACAATGGCGCCCTCGATGCGCGATTCCATCCGAATGCGCGCGGATACGACGAATTCGCCGGGTTCTGCGGCGGTTGGGCGGATTACTACCGCTGGTATCTCGACTGCAACGGGTCGCGCCGTCCGTCCGACGGTCGATATTTGACAGACGTATTGACCGAGGAGGCCGTGGGGTTTATCGAGCGTCATCGGCAGCACCCTTTTTTCCTGAACGTCATGTACAACGCCCCACACTCCCCTTTGCAGGCGCCTGAACACCTGGTCCGGCCCTATCTTGAGGCGGGGCTCAGCAAGGGCGTCGCCATCACATATGCGATGATCGAGCGTATGGATGCCGGTGTCGCCCGCATCCTCGATACGCTGTCGCAATACAACCTGTCGGAAAACACGATCGTCCTGTTTACGAGCGACAACGGACCAGCCTTTATGGTCAGACCGGATCAGGCCCCCGATGAGGTCAGTCGTGACACGCGGCGTTTCAACTGCGGATTCAACGGCGCCAAAGGATCGGTCTATGAGGGCGGCATTCGCGTGCCTATGATCATGCGCTGGCCGGCTGGCCTGGAAGGCGCCCGGTCTATCGATGAGCTGGTCCATTTTACGGACTGGCTGCCGACGCTCTTAAGAATAACCGGCATCGAGCGTCCGGATGGTCCTCCGCTCGACGGTCTTGATATCTGGCCGCTTTTACAGGGAGAAGCGCCGCGGGAAGCGCCGCGCCGGTTCTGGCAATGGAATGGATACACCCCCATCGGTACGACCAACTCGGCCATGCGCGACGGTCCGTGGAAACTCGTGCGGCCCCAACTCCCTATCGCCTTCGCATCCCATGAAGACAAACAGGCTGCAGCTCGCTACGTCGAACTGGATATAGAATATAAATACCATCCGGAAAACGTAACCGAGATCAGTGGTAATCCCGATCCGGAGCGGATCATCCCGGACCCGCCGCCCCCCGAACTGTACCATATCGAAGAAGATCCACTCGAACAGACCAATCTATCCGAGACCGAACCGATGCGTACAGCCCGTATGCTCAACGCGCTCGAAACCTGGTTTGATGAGGTAGAATCCGAACGGAGGCGGTTTTCAATCAACAAATGAATAATTCACCAACTCACCAACTTACCAACTCACCAACTCACCAACTCCGGCTTCTCTGTCTGCTCACCATCCTGTTGGCCTGTCAGGAGATCAAAACGCCCGCCTATAACGCAAACCCGGAGGATCTGCCGGACCAGGAAGCCTGGAATACGACCATCTACCTGAGTCAGGACGGACGCCAGCGGGCCATGGTCAAGGCGGCGCACCGGCTTCATTATGCCGCCACGGAATCGACGGTTATCGATCAGGGTATTTATGTCGAATTCTACGATGAGGACGGCCTGACGTCTACCCTGGAAGCAGAACGGGGCATCATTGATGAACATGCACATAATCTATGGGTGAAAGGCAATGTGGTCATTAAGAGTCTGGAACACGGCACCCTGGAAACGGACTCCCTTCGATGGCTCGAAGAAAAAAATCTGATCGAAACAGAAGCTGACGTGAAATTATCTACAGAACGCGATATAATAACCGGTCAGGGCTTTGAAGCGGACCCGGGCCTCAAAAACTGGACCATACACCGCAACGTCCGAGGCCGATTCATCCGGGACGAAAATGATAAGGAAGACGAAAAATGACAGCCACCGCCTGCCTATTTGCCCACCTGCCCGCCTGCCTATTTGCCTGGGGAGCCTACGCTTGACACTGTATAGTTATTTCTTTATATTTATTATTGGTCTCTATGGGATAACCGGCTTTCCTTTTGCCGAATTCCAGGGGCAAAACCAGCCCGATTTCATCGCCTGGGCAAAGATCGAACAGGCGTCCGAAACAGAACCGGTCGTGATTGAGGAGGCGGATTACTTGAAAGCGACCGGCGTGGATGAAACCTTCGATCTGGTCGGTCATGTGCGTCTCAGGCACGGAGAAACGGTGCTGACCAGCGACCGCGTACTGTATCACCGTTTGGACGGCGTAGTCACTCTCGATGGCCAGGTCAGGATAACGCGTGAGAACAGTACGCTGGTGGCCGATCATGCGACGTATTATGAAAAAAACCAATACGCGCTCGGCACAGGAGGCGTACGTCTGGACGACCTCGCCGAAGGCACCACGCTGACCGGCGAACAGGCGAAATATTATCATCAGCCCCGCTGGGCCATTGTAACAGGCCGGCCGCGTATGAAACGGCAGATTGGCGAGAACGAGGTAGTCATCACCGGCCGGCGGTTGGAATATTATTTTGCAGAAGCCGACACCCTGGTTCAGGCCATTGCACAGGATTCTGTGACGGTAATAGATTATAACGATGGGGTGACGATTACCTGTCAGCGCACCGAATATTTCCGGACCAGGGAATGGGCGCATTTCTCAGGCGACCCCCGGTTGGTGAAACAGGAAGCCGACGCGGAATACGACATCATCGTGACCGGAAAAGAGATGACCTATGATTTTAATAAAAAGATCGCCATCGTCTACGATTCCGTTCGCATTGTTCGCGGGCCGCTGCAAGGCCTCTGCGATACCATACGTTATGACAGCGCACGACAGCAGATCCACATGATCAGTAATCCGGTCATCTGGGATGCCAATAGCGAAATACGCGGCGACGATATTCTGCTGGAACTTGAGGACAACAAAGTATCTCAGGCCACGATCACCGGTCGGGCGATCGGTGCCTATGCGCCGAATGATTCAGCGGATGTAAAAAGAAGCAGTATTGAGGGGCGTAAGATGCTGGTGACATTCGACGGGGCCTCGGTCCGAACCATAACGGCCTTCCAAAATGCAACGAGTACGTATCATCCGACCGAGTCGGCAGGCGGTCCACCCGGCAGCAATGTGGTCCGGGCAAAACAGATTACAATCGAGCTGGATCATGGCAAATTGCTAAATATAAGTGCCGAAGGCAGCGTAGAAGGGACCTACCGTGCGCTCCTGAGGCAATAAATTCATCCCGGCGATCCCCCTTCCCTGCGTGGAAAGAGGACAGCGGGTAGGTCAATGATTCGGAGGTTTTGTGCAGTGTTTATGGGCTGAGGACCTTGTAAAAACCTATCAGAGACGCCAGGTGGTCAATAAGGTAAGTGTGCGGGTGGACCAGGGATCGATCGTGGGGCTGCTTGGACCTAACGGCGCAGGTAAGACCACGACTTTTTACATGATTGTAGGAATGATCAAACCGGATTCAGGGCGAATTCTGATTGAAGATACGCAAACGGAGACGAAAAGAGAGATCACCCGATGGCCCATGTACAAACGAGCCAGAACCGGCATCGGGTATCTTGCACAGGATCCTTCCATCTTTCGGCGCATGACGGTCGAGCAGAATCTGATGGCTATTCTGGAGACGATGCCGTTATCACGGCAGGAACGACGGGAGCGTATGGAAGCCTTGCTTGAGGATTTTGGCATCACGCACCTTGCGAAACAGAAAGCGTTTACCCTGTCCGGTGGTGAAAGGCGGCGAACAGAAATCAGCCGCGCGCTGGTCACCAATCCGAAATTCATCTTGCTGGATGAGCCGTTTGCCGGCATTGATCCCATTGCCGTAGAAGACATTCAGGCGATCATCCGCCGCTTGAAAAAACGACATCTCGGTATACTTATTACGGACCATACCGTACGAGAAACTTTACAAATTACAGATCGCGCCTATATTATGGCTGACGGACAGATTTTAATTTCCGGTACGGCCCAGGATCTGGCGAATGATCCGGACGCCCGGCGCATCTACCTTGGAGAACGATTCAAATTGGATTGATATACACGCCTATGGAACTCGGATTACACGTAACGCTCAAACAACAGATTTCTCCTCAGTTGATGTATTCGCTCAAACTGCTGCAATACACGACGTTGGAACTGGAACTGGAGATCAAGGAGAAATTGGAAGAAAATCCCTTGCTCGAAGTCGAAGAGGATGAGGAAGATCAAGAGGAGCCGGGGGAACGTGAGGCGCTGGAAGCGAAAAATTCGGATGGTGGTCAGGTGGATGCGGAACCTGAGTTGAAAAACGATGAAGGCAATATCGACTGGGATGCGTACATCAAGGATGGGATGAACTATCAGCAGGATTTGCACGAGGAGTTCGAGAAGAAAGAAGAACAGGATATTCTTGAACGGGAAGGCAAATTCGGTATGACCCTGGAGCATGCTCTCCTGGAACAGTTTCATCTGATCGAAGTTTCATCGCTGGGTCGCGAAATCGGTGAATATCTCATAGGCAACCTGGAAGACGACGGTCTTCTGGATATTTCGCTCGAATATGTCGCTTCAGAACTTGAGATTGTCAGTGGCAAATTGCAGATAAAAAAGAGACCAATCCAGTCTGAAGCTTTCTTAGAGGTAGATGTGTCGGGCGTCCAAGTGGAAGTCGAAGAGGTGGAGCGGGTCCTGAAAATCATTCAGACCCTGGAACCGACAGGGATCGGCGCCCGTAGTATTCAGGAATGCCTGCTGCTTCAGTTGCAGGCTATGGAACTCGGTGATTCCCTGGCGGCCAAACTGGTTTCAGAACACTGGGAGGATGTCCGCAACCGCCGGATTGCCGCGATTAAAAAAATGGTCAAAGCGAATGTGGAAGATATCCAGCATGCGTTGAAAATCATCGCGGGCTTGAATCCTCATCCGGGCCTGACGATCAGCGATGCACCGATCATACCCGTTTACCCTGATCTGGTTGTGGAAAAAGTCGACGGCGACTATATCGTCCTCCTGAATGATCGGCAGGTTCACCGGTTACGGATCAGCCGGGCGTACCATGCCATTTTGACCAAGGGCAGCAAATCATCGGAATCAGAACGTCAGTATGTCAGGCAGAAGCTGAATGACGCCAAATGGTTCGTGGATTCTATAGAACAGCGCCGGTCAACCATGATGAAGGTGATGACATACATCGTGGAGGCCCAACGCGGTTTTCTGGATAACGGCCTGGCGTATCTCAGACCGATGATTCTTCAGAATGTGGCCGATCATGTCGGGGTGCATGCGGCGACCGTCAGTCGGGTGACACAGGGAAAATATGTTCAGACGCCCCGTGGCCTGTTCAAATTGAAATTCTTCTTTGACGGCATGATACCCAAAGAAGGAGGGGGGGAAATGGCCACCAAGAGTGTGAAAGATCGGTTATTCCGGCTTATCCGCGAAGAAGATACTACCGCGCCGCTCAGTGACGAAGGACTCATGAAGATTCTGCAATCAGAAGGTATGCAGATCAAACGTCGTACGGTGGCAAAATACCGCGATCAACTCGGCATTCCTGTGGCCCGCATGCGCAAACAGATCTAATCCTGCCTTTAACCATAGCATAAAACGATCCCTAAAATATTCCTGATAAGAAAGGAAACAGCTATGCAAATAACAATGACGGCCCGACATTGCGATTTGACCGAGGCACACAAGGAACATGCAGAACAGGAAATTGGTCACCTGGATCGTTATAGCGATCACATTTTGAGGACGGACTTGATTGTTTCACAGGAAAAATATCGGTTTACCACCGAATTGATCTTGCATGTCGAGGGGGTCATGTTGACCAGCAAAGAAGAAGAAGCCGATATGTATGCAGCGCTTGGCCAGGCGATCCAGAAAATGGAACGCCAGTTGAAAAAGCACAACAGTAAACTGCATGATTACCGCATCAAAAAACAAGCGTAGAAACCGATATTCTAACCCTTATACCGTCTGACAGCCCGCGTGCATCCGGACATGAACGCGGGCTGACTGCTTATTGTACCCATGCCTATAACGAAAAAACAACCTATACTTGTCCGTGATTTGATTAAACGGGAAGATTTACAACTGACCCCCTGGACAGGTGAATCAGGCCTGTCAAAGGAGATTAGTAATGACAAAGTAAATCGGCCTGGCCTGGCGCTGGCCGGATTTACCGAACGGTTTACGAACAACCGCCTACAGATATTGGGTGAAACGGAATGGACCTATCTGTTAAGCCTGCCGCCGGAAACACGTCGCAGGACGGTAGAACGAATTCTGGCCTTCGACGTGCCCTGTATAGTCATCACGAAAGGGATGGCGCCATCAGCTGAGCTGAAAGAGGCGGGCGAACGCTTTGATACCGCTATTCTGGGCAGTACCCTGACGACAGATGAGTTCTCCCACTTTCTTATCGAATATCTGGAGCCCTACTTCGCACCGTCCATCGCAGTACATGGTGCGCTGGTGGATGTCTATGGCATCGGTCTGTTGTTTACAGGTCGGAGTGGGATAGGCAAAAGTGAGACGGCGCTCGATCTGGTCGAACGGGGCCACCGACTGGTAGCCGATGATGTGGTCACAGCCTACCGGATGCGGCGGGGCGTCGTCATGGGTACCGGTAATGAATTGATGCAGCATTACATGGAAATTCGCGGGGTAGGTCTTATCGATATTCCGAGTATGTTCGGTATTCGGAGCACGCGCGTGAGAAAAAGGATTGAAGTGGTGGTCGAACTCGAAGAATGGCAGGATAAAGCCAACTACGAACGCACCGGTCTGGAAGAGAAAACCACGACCCTGTTGGATGTCGAATTACCTTTTGTCAGAATCCCGATCGTTTCGGGAAAAAATCTGACGGTCATCGCAGAGGTCGTCGCGCTGAATCACAGCCTGAAGCTGGTCGGCATGAACCCTGCTGTAGAGCTGAACCAACGCCTGGTAGATATCATGAAGCAAAAAAAAGCCGTCAAATACGACCAGGAAGACTATGAGTAGAATTATGAATTATGAATGTTGAATTATGAATTATGATTGAAAGAGCATTACCGGTTTATGACAACGGTTCATAATTCATAAATTCTGATCCTTGTGGGCTCCAGCGAGCGCTACGCGATCCATAATTCATAAATAAATTCCTTATGTTAGAACAAACCGTCACTATACTCAATAAATCCGGGCTTCACATGCGGCCGGCGGAACGGTTGGTGCATCTGGCCTCCAGGTTCCAGGCGGAGATCACGCTGATCAAGGATGACCTGCCGATAAACGGTAAGAGTATTATGGGCATTCTGATGCTGGCAGCCGAACATGGAAGTACGCTGACGATTAGAGCCGATGGGGCGGATGAACAGGAAGCATTACAGGCGCTCGTGGATCTTTTCGAACATCCTTTGGGAGAACAGGAATGAATGAGCAGAACCAGATGCTGATCGGCATCCCGGCATCTCCCGGTATCGCTATAGGCAGAGCATATATATTTAATCGCCGCTTTGGCACCGTGCATCAATGGAATATTTCTGCCGATCAGGTCGAGGTGGAAATAGAGCGGTTTAAAAAAGCAGCGGCCGAAGCCCTGGAGGATCTCACGGTTCTGCAAAAACGTATTGCCGTAGACATCAATGAAGAAGCCGCTCAGATTTTCCGAAGCCATCAAGCCATCATCGAAGACCCGGAAGTGGTCGATGTGACGATGGTCCGTATCCGCCGTGAACAGAAAAATGCGGAATCCATCTTTGATGATGTGATGCAGGGCTGGATAACGAATTATTCCGCCATACAGAACCCTTTTTTTCGGGAGCGAACAGCCGATTTTGAGGATATTCAATACCGGGTGCTGGCCAAATTGACCGGGGAAGCCCACCTGCAGATCGGTACCTCCGATCAGCCCGTCATTATAGTGGCGCATAGCCTATCCCCCTCCGATACTGCGGAGATAGACCGGAAATCCGTTTGTGGATTCATCACAGATGTCGGTGGTCAGACATCGCACACGGCGATTGTGGCCAGAGGGCTTGCTGTGCCGGCGGTCGTCGGTATCGAAAAGGCGACGCAGAAGATAACCGACGGCATGATGATGATTCTCGACGGCAACGCAGGCCTGATCTATCTCGACCCCGATGAACCGACCATCAAACGGTATAAAGAGACCCAGTTACAATTATCCGCGTTGGAGCATAAGCTCCAGGAACTGCACGACCTGCCGGCGATTACGAAAGACGGCCGGGGGATCGAACTTTCGGCCAACATCGAATTGCCTGAAGAAGTAGATGATGTTTTATCCCATGGCGCAGACGGCATCGGACTGTATCGAACGGAATTTCTGTATCTTTTGCGCCATGGTCTCCCTTCTGAGGAGGAGCAATACCAGACCTATAAATCCATTGCAGAAAGAGTCGCCCCCAAATTGATTATCGTGCGTACACTGGATCTGGGCGCCGATAAAATGCCGACCCATGTTTCTCACGAACCCAATCCCGCACTTGGATTAAGAGGCATTCGATTTTGCCTCAACCGGCCTGAAATGTTCAAAGTCCAGCTTCGGGCTATTTTAAGGGCCAGTATAGGAGGCAATCTGCGCATCATGTTTCCTATGATATCCGGGTTGAAGGAACTGAGACATGCAAAAGCCCTGCTCGAAGAAGCGAAACAGGATCTCATCCGAGAAGGCATCCCATTTGATCGATCCGTCTCTGTAGGTATAATGATCGAGGTTCCTTCAGCCGCCTTGATGGCCCGTGACCTGGCCCGGGAGGTAGACTTCTTCAGTATCGGCACCAACGACCTCATCCAATATACCATCGCGGTAGACCGCGGTAACGCAAACGTCTCCTCCCTCTACGATCCATGCCATCCGGCGATTTTACGTTTCATCGCTTCGATCGTTGAGGCCGGCCATGAGAATGATATATGGGTCGGTGTTTGTGGCGCGATGGCCGCACATCCTATCGCAGCCTGCATATTATTAGGCCTGGGCTTGGATGAACTGAGCGTAAGCCCAGTCGATATCCCGGAAATCAAAAGGATTATTCGCTCTGCTACCTACAAAGATTTCCGTATCCTCGCCCAACATGTGCTGACGTTGCCTACGTCAGACGAAATAATACAATACATGAAAGCGCATCTGCCGACAGATAGAGCGATCCTCCCGTAAACCGGGCGGCCTTTATTTCCTACGACGGGTTTGCCATGGCGTTTTCCCGAATCGCTATTCCGATACTGCCATGTACGTGAAAGCTCAGGGTGACAGCAGCTAAGTGCGGCGGCATCATTCGTCAAGAAAATTGCCTGAGGATGACGTTGCATCAGCTTCAGAGCGGGTTGTTCACCTAAATCCAGTGATAAGGTTTGCACCAGTGTTTGAAGGGACGGTTCTGGTGAGACGACAACATCTACTTTTTGCCAGCGTAAGACGGTATCGCTGAATCGGCATGACGGACAACGTTGGGATTCGGTTTATTCATCGCCTGTCAGACCCCATTCGAGATCTTGACGCATGAAATCGAAGTTATTTTTTAACAATTCGGAATGTGAACCCATCCGGGCTAAAGTCAGGATATTTTCATTCACCTTATAAATCAAAACCCAATCGGGTTCAAGATGGCAATTTCTATACCCTTTCCAATCGCCGGCCAGAGAGTGGTCGTGATAGCGGCCCTCAAGGGGTTGGTGCGGTCATGGAAATGTCTGCGGACCGGCATGCTCAGGCTGAAGGGATCACCTTTACCCCGGACTATGATATCATCATCTCCGATGAAGGAAAAGACAAGCGTGCGCGATTGACCATTTACTCGAAATCAGCTAAATGACTACATTGTGAGACTGCGCAGCACTGCCGAGAATCAGAAAGCGTCTTTCGTCAGCGTCTCTATCAGCAAGCACGCGGAGCACATTGAATAACGTAGGCATCCGTTGAATTTCGTCAATAATCACGAGACCTTGCAATGCCGATATATCAAGCTCCGGGTTCTGAAGTCTCGCCCCATCCTGGTAGGATTCGAGATAGATATCTCCCACCGTGACACGCCATATGATTAGAAAAAGTGTGTTGCTCAATGTTGGTTTATGAAATAATAGTTGTATTATAATATGATCTACTATTATTTTCAGTAGATAGAAAAGATCTGTCCAATATGTTTTTTCGTCGTTTCGTAGCTTCACACTTTATTCTGAAATGTTGTGTTTTTCTGTTGCATTACAGCTCTTTATACTATTTTTTACAAGTCGTCTTAAACAACGACCTGTTGTAGAGCTTATTGGATCAGCCCTTGGAGAGGCGGTATGAAAGCGGTTATTCCTGTCGCAGGCACCGGCAGTCGTCTGCGTCCTTTTACCTTGACTATGCCGAAAGCGCTGATCCCTGTTGCCGGCAAGCCTATTTTAGGGCACATTTTAGATAAAGTCGTCGCGTTGGATATACAGGATGTTATCCTGATCATCTCACCGGCGGGTGATGCCATAAAAACCTATGTCGAGCCGTATGATCTCAATGTGCAATACGTGGTTCAGCAGGAAGCATTGGGTATAGGCCATGCGATTTTCCAATGTCGGTCTCTTCTGGATGATGAACCGATCCTGATTATTCTTGGAGATACCATCTATCCATCGGACTTTTCTTATTTACAAGATGGGTTGACGACGAGCGCGGTAGGGGTTAAAAGTCTGGATGGGGATCTTCGCCGTTTTGGCATTGTTGAAGTGGAAAAAGGTCGAGTGACCCGTCTGGTGGAGAAACCGGATCATCCTCAGTCCAATCTGGTTGTAGCCGGGGTGTATTATCTTAATGAACCTATGCGATTAATAGACTGTTTGGATACCATGATTCGGAAGACGCAGACCACAAGGCATGAATATCAACTGACAGATGCCTTACAAATGATGATTGATCAGGGCATCACGCTAACGACATTTACAGTAAATGAATGGCATGATTGCGGCACACCGGACCGCCTGCTTGAGGCCAACCGTAGATTACTTGATTTAAAAGAGGACGGCGGCATAGGCGAGATACCCGGCAGTGTACTTATTCCCCCTGTTGCCATTGCACCGGATGCCCGGATAGAGGCTTCTGTCATCGGTCCGTATGTTTCCATCTCATCTCATGCATCTGTTGACCGTGCTGTCATTCGTGAATCGATCATTGGGCAAGAGGCTCATTTGAAAAACTGCAATCTGGTCGGTTCCATCATCGGTCCCCATGCCGTGGTATCAGGACAGGTAAAACAAATCTATGTCGGTACATATAGTGAAATGTATATATAGAGAGCATCACCACGTTTCTTTATATTATTCGTAATTCGCAATTCCTCCGGAGGAACTCTTTTACATGACCCCCAGTTATCTTTTCACTTCTGAGTCTGTTACAGAAGGCCATCCTGATAAAATAGCCGATCAGGTTTCCGATGCGATTCTTGATGCGATCCTCGAACAGGATCCGATTTCGCGCGTTGCCTGTGAAACGTTCGTAACGACCGGCCTCATGTTGATCGCTGGTGAGATTACGACATCCGGTTATGTAGATATTCAATCTGTCGCACGTGGTACGATCAAATCCATCGGATATACGGATGCCAGCCACGGGCTCGATTGGGAAACATGCGGCGTCCTGGTGTCTCTTGATCAGCAATCGGCGGATATTGCTATGGGCGTAGATAAACTGGGCGCAGGGGATCAGGGGATGATGTTCGGTTATGCCACCAACGAGACGCCTGAAATGATGCCTCTGCCGATCACCCTGGCGCACCGATTGACCAAAGGACTGGCGGATGTGCGTAAAGACGGCAGTATACCCTATTTAAGACCCGACGGGAAATCCCAGGTCACGGTCGAATATATCGACGGCAAGCCCATACGAATTGATACCGTGGCGATTGCGGCGCAGCATGATCCGGATGTGTCCAACGATCAGATCCGGGATGACATCATATCTAAAGTCATTACGCCGGCCTTACCGCCGGACCTGGTCGATCCCGGTCGTATTAAATACCATATCAATGCCACCGGACGTTTCGTTGTCGGCGGACCGCAAGGCGATGCCGGGTTGACCGGACGTAAGATCATCGTGGATACCTACGGCGGATATTGCCGTCATGGCGGAGGGGCCTATTCCGGTAAAGACCCCACAAAAGTAGACCGATCCGCATCGTATGCCGCACGCTATGTGGCGAAAAATATCGTCGCTGCCGGCCTGGCGGATCAGTGTGAAATTCAATTGGCCTATGTCATCGGAGTGGCTGATCCGGTGTCTGTATATATCGATACATCAGGCACCAACACGATCCCGGAACTGGATATCGTCCAGTTGATCCGCACCCATTTTGACCTGACCCCCCAGGGTATTATAGACACGCTGAACCTCCGGCGACCGATTTACACGCCCACGGCAGCCTATGGCCATTTCGGCCGAACCGGCCCTGGTTTCACCTGGGAAAACTGCGACAAGGTAGAGGACCTGAAACAAGGATAAGTAATTGAGTCACCAAATCACCAAACCGAGAGATTTGTATAGATGTTCACGTTCGAAAGGAGGAAAGTGATGAGATATAAGCTCTTCACTGACATGTTGGCAATCGTGTTATTATGCGTCGTGGTCATCGGGGCAGGATGCAAAGGTGGAAATATCTTCGGTTTCCAGAGCACCGACGACAGTAATACAGGCGACTTGATCGTCAAAGGTCAGGGCTTGTTGCGTGACGGCAAGTACGCCGAAGCGCTGGTGCAATTTAATAAGGCCGTCTCTGCGGATTCGCTGAACAGCGACGCCTTGTTTTTTGCAGCCAAAGCGGAATTTCTGGCTTCGGGATTCAGTGTAGTAGAATTGTTGCAGGACATCACGACGGATTTTGGATCAAACGGAGATGTACCCATTTTCAGCAGCACCAAGGTCATCGGAATCAAACCGGTTTTTACCGAGGTGGAACAATCCAAATTGCTGCGGACCATGACCCTCATTCTAAACAGACTGCAACCGATTATTGACGGCAGAACGACCGGTAATTTTACCGCAGAAGATGTCTCATTGGAAGCAGGTATCGCCAGAACGCTCAAAGGTCTTCTTTCATTGAGGGATACCAACAAAGACGGCAACATTGATGACAGCGACCTGAATCTTGGTCTTGTAAAAACCGATAACGGATTTCAATTAGATTTGAAAACGGCGATTCAAACGCCGCAAAACGGCGATGATCTTAATGAGGTGATCAGCGACTTCTGTGAAGGCGACCAATCCACGGTCAAACAGATTATAGAGGATCTGAAAGCCTCCGGCTTACTTGATGCTCTGGGTGATACGTCTATAGACCTTTCAACGCTTGAAGAGACGATTGATAACCTGGGCATAGATCTTTTGGAGTACTTCGTTAACACCGGTACCCCCGGTAATAAGGGGATCGGCGACAACGATAACGACGGACGCATTGACGAAGAAGCGCTGGACGGAATAGACAACGACGGCGATGGCAAAATTGATGAAGATTCCAGGCTGAATCTTGGAAATGACGGAATAGATAACGACGGCGATGGCACAATCGACGAAGCCGACGAATTACTCACTTAAAGCATATTGCGACAGAAGGAGAAGTGTTATGATTCAGTCAGGTACATGGATAGTCAGGCTAATGATGCTATCCGCTCTATGTATGGCGGTGCCGAGTATCGAAGCCCAGACGTTGCGCACCACCGACGTCCCGTTTCGCCCCGACATTCGCGCTTTAGGTATGGGCGGCGCCTATGTGGCCGCTGGTAGAAACGGCAGCGCCTTTCTGTATAATCCGGCCCTGCTGGTGCAGTCTCATACAGATGTCAGCATTCCGTTCAGTTTGGGTACGGATGACACGGCACGTGACCTGTTCAAATTCATTTTTGACAATAAGGATTCCCTTTCGAAATTCGCGGATCTGACGTCAGCAGGTCAGCAGAAATTGTATGATGGGATTACTCCGTTCGACGGTGAAAAAACCCGGCTGCGTATCTCCCCTATGTTTAATATTGTCATGAGAAACTTCGGTATCTCAGCCTACGGGCTCGTTCGCGCTGGTGTCGGGATCGACAAAGGGATTTTCGAACCCCGTATTCAAGCAGATGGTCGTTCGGACATCGTGGTTACGATCGGGGCGGCCAATTATATTACGCCTAAATTAGCCATTGGGGGTAACGCGAAAATCGTTAACAGCCGGTTTACGAGTTTTGATGTCCGCGCGACAGAGGCGGAAACCGTTACAGTCGGAACAGTTATAGACTCTCTTAGGAAGTCGAATAGCGGGTTTGCAGCCGATGTCGGCGCCCTGTACCGGCTGTCAGGTAAAACAACCCTGGGGTTCGCCATTCAGGATATTTACGGAAAAGTCGGTAACGCAAAATATCCGGTGAATGTCAAAGCCGGTATTGCCTGGCGATCAAGCCGCCTTACCCTGGCCGCCGATCTCACCGATATTTTGAACAAGGATGGCGTGTCTGTGTTTAATCGGGTTTTTATGGGTGGAGAGTTGAGCCTCCCGTTTATCCAGATCCGAAGCGGATTCTACCAGGGCTATCCGACGGCGGGCGCCGGCATCAACCTTAAGTTTATTAAACTGGACTATGCGTACTACCGGAAGGAGTTTTCCCGAAGACCCGGTCTGGACGGACGTGGTCAGCACGAGATACAGGGGAAAATCGGCTGGGGCTGGTAACGACCAGCCTGTTGTTGAACGATGATATAAAAAACGCCCCGGGCGAAACAACTCCGGGGCGTTTTTCATATAGCTTCGGGCAAACGACGTGCCGTACACCCATTTACCGCCTACCGCCTACCGCTTACCGCCTACCGCTTACCGCCTACCGCTATTTCGGCGCCCGGAGAAGAAGCAACAGGCCGATCAACCCAAAAATAAGATTAGGGCCCCAGGCAGCAACCAGAGGGGTCAGCGTACCGGCATGGCCGAGCGCCTGAGCGATACGGAGCAGGCCCCAGTAAAGAAAGCAGATCCCAATGCTCATGGCAAATCCAAGGGCGGCGCCGCTACGGCGAACATGAGAAGCCAGGGCCCCCCCGAAAAGAACGATGATGATATTGGCGCATGGAAAAGCAATTTTCAAATAGAGATCAACCAGATATCCCTGCACATCACCGCCGCCACGCTGTACATTATATATATACTGGTTCAGCTCATTATAATTCATAGACTCCGGCCGTTTTTGCGCCTTCTCGAAATCCTCCGGGCGCTCTGCCCAGCTTGAAACTTCCAGCGAATCAAACAGCGTAGAGGAGCGTAAGGCGCCCCTGGGGTAAAAAACACGCTGCGTACCGCTACGGAGGGTCCAACCGACATCCGACCAGGCCAGTTTCTCCGCTATGATGGTTTTAACGATGGCCCCTTCACGAAACTCAGACACGAGCACGCCGGTGGCTTCCCGCCGATGGCCGTTGTAGACCCTAAAAAAATACTGCCGTCCGTTTTCACCACGAAAAAATATATTGTTACGAATAGAATAACTCTCGCGGGAGAGCCTTTCCACATGGTCCGACTTAATATCGTCCCGTTTCATATTGGCCTCGGGAACGATCCATTGACCGGCAGTAAACACGGCGGCGCTGACCAGCATGCTGGCCAGCAGCATAGGATACTGTAAACGATACAAACTAAGGCCGGACGCCTTCATAGCGGTTAGTTCACCATATTTTGCAAGTTGCCCGAAGGTGAAGAGGCTGGCCAGCAACATACTGACCGGGATGGTCAGGACGACAATATAAGGAAGGGAATACAGATAATAGAGCGCGATATGATAGGCGGAGACATCCCGATCCAGGAATTTAACTAACTGCCCAATCAGATCTACAACGGTAAATATACCTACAAATGCCACCAGGCTAACGCCCACCGCAGCAAAAAAATGCTGGATAATATATCGTGTAATCAAAGACATGAAATCGCCTGTCGTACCCTCACGGCGTACCGTGATCCTTGCCCACCTGCCCACTTACCAAATCCGCTCCCGAGCTGTACCGAGTACCAGAATAATACCCGGTATGCCGATGATAATATTGGCCGCCCACATCGCCAGAGCGGGTTCTATCAGGTTACGATCCGCCAGGGCCTCTCCACCAATCAAACACGCCCAGTACAGAAGGAAAAACCCCAGACTGACCCCGATGCTGAGTCCAAGGCCGCTTTTTCGCATTCTCATACCGAGCGGGGCGCCGATCAGGACGAAAATCAAACAGGATGCAGGAATAGCGTACTTCTTCTGGATTTCCACAAGATAGCTGTTCTTTTGTTGAAAACGGGCGGAAAGTAACTGTTGCTCCCGCCGGATGTCCGCCTCATGTCGTGCAGGCTCTTCATCCGTTGTCATCTTTTGTAATCTGGCCAGCTTTTTTTCAGCCGCATCAATATCCCGTTGCCACTGTGCCACTTTTCGATACATCATGGCAATATTCAACTCCCGGTCGCTCCGGGCTCCCGCTTCGGTGCGGCTGACGCCGCCTGGGGTACTGCGCAAGGTAACACGCAGGCGATCAAACACCTCTTTGAAATATCTGCCCGGCGTATCCTCATCCCGCTGGTGGAGTTCGCCGTCATAGAGCATGATGGTAATAATACTGCCGTCAGGGGATACGTCCAGTTCACCGGATCGGGCCGTCAGAATGCGAGGCGTTCCGGCCGTCATGGTTTCATAAATGGTCACACTGGAAATGTCGTTGCCCCTTGGATTTATCCGGTCTATGAGAATACTGTAACCCGGAATATCGTCCATGAAAATGCCTTCTCGAAAGCCCAGCGTAGGCCGGGCGCGATGCACATCGTTCATGAGCGACCGGGCGCGATGATTTGCCTCGGGCAGTATTTTATCCATAAAATATAAATGTCCGGCGCCCAGCAGGATACCGGCAGCCATAGCCGGCGTGATCATACGGTAGAAACTGATGCCACCGGCTTTGAGGCCCGTAATTTCATTGTCTGCCGATAAACGACCATACGCCATTAAGGTAGCCACCAGCACCGCCATCGGGATTGAAACGGCGACAATCCAGGCCAGGTTAAGCGCAAAAATTTCGAGGACAATGAATATGCCGAGATTTTTTCCGATGATGAGATTGACGATCTCAAATATAATATCCATCACCAGAATAAACGTAATGATCAAAAAAGCAAACAGGAAGGGACCGATGTGGGCTTTAAGAATATAACGGGATATCTGGGTCATGAGGTAAAATTATTCCGACAAATCGCCTATTGGGATACCTTTTTTACGATATTTATCATGTGATCACGACTATAAGAATATACCGCGCGGTTTTTGTAAGAGGCAAGCTGTTTTTCATTATGAAATTTATCTGTCTGGTTGGAGGAAAAAGCTTGACTCTCCATTTAATCACTGCTATACTCAATCGTTATCCAAATAACATTTGGAGTTAAAGGTAAGGAGCATCCAATATGTCTGGTGTAAATAAGGTTATCCTCATTGGAAATTTAGGTGCCGATCCGGAATTACGGTACACGCCATCCGGCCGGGCCGTTGTTAATTTCAACCTGGCAACGTCCAGAACGTGGAATAACCGGGACGGAGAAAAACAAGAAGAAACGGAATGGCACCGTCTTGTCGCATGGGATAAATTGGCCGAGATCTGTGGTGAGTACCTAAAGAAAGGCGCACAGACCTATGTCGAGGGACGGCTTCAAACCCGCTCCTGGGAAGATAAAAATGGCGTAAAGCGATATACAACCGAAACCGTAGTCTCGGAAATGCGGATGTTGGGTTCTCGTCAAGATTCCGGTTCATCGGGTTCATCGAAATCATCCGACGCTTCCAGCCCCCCTCCGGAGAATCTGCCTTCAACATTTGAAGCAGATGATGATCTCCCATTCTAAATGCCGTAGAGCCGATCACATGATGTGATCGGCTCTCATTCCCTCCTGGGCCGATAGAGTAGACCCATGACCGTTATGCGTGGCGGCAGCGAGCGTCCTCGTATTACGATTCTGACCGCCCGACCTGAAATCGTTGAATCACTGGCCCGATGGCTGCAGCAAGTCGGCTATCCACTGACACAACTGTATTTTGAATCCGTAGCAGATATTCAGGCCCGCATACCCTATTCAGATGTCGTTCTTGTACATACAGAAAGATTGAAGTCGGATTTATGGCCTGTTATAGAAGTTTTACATCATCTTCATGAACATCGTCGGCCGGTGGTTATTTCCTTAACCTCTTGTGGTGCTTTGGGTGATCTGGATATAATAAAGGGTATTGATGATTTTGTCTGTGCGCCGTATGATCCTCATGAAATTGATCTGCGTATAAAATTTGCCCTGTGGCATCGACATGGCGTGCAACTGGATGATATGATTGTCTGGGGTGATCTGATGATCAACCTGGGGAATTATGAGGTATCGATTCGAGGCGAATCGATTGATTTGACGCTGAAAGAGTATGAGTTGCTTAAGTATCTGGCGATGCATAGAAGCCGCGTTTTTACAAGAGATGACCTGTTGACGGCCGTTTGGGGTTATAACTATTTCGGCGGACCACGAACCGTTGATGTGCATGTGCGGCGATTACGGATGAAAATAGAACGACATGGCGTAAAAATTATTACTACGGTAAGAGGGGTCGGTTATAAATTTGGAGAATGAACCAGGCCTGGCGCTTACGTTTTCATGAAGTGTTTGCCAAAAGGAGAGGGAGCTTTGAGATACGTGCTTAGGAAATCATGGGGATATGCGGCCTTGTTATGCGTCGTCATGATCTGGCCGGTCGTAGATGGAGTGGCGCAACCCTTGACAGCGACGGGACCCGGCTTAATCGATGTGAGGGCAAGCGGCGTAGCCTGGGGCGATATAGACAATGACGGAGATCTGGACCTGGCCATTTCGGGTCTGGATGGCACGGGTACGGCGGTAACGAAGATCTATAAAAACGACGGCACAGGTGGCCTGACCGAAGATGCGACTCAAGCCATTACCGGGGTGATCTGGGGTGACCTGGCCTTTGGTGATTTTGATAACGACGGCAAGCTGGATCTGGCGATCAGCGGTCAGGGTCAAAGCAGTAATGCAAGTCCTGACCCTGCCTTCGGCATTTCCGAAGTCTACCGAAACGTCAACGGGGTGCTGATCAGAGATCCCTCCCAGTTGATTGGACCGCCGCCGTTCTTCGAAGTCAAATTGCTCCGATACAGTTCCGTCACCTGGACGGACTTTACAAATGACGGCAAACTGGATCTCCTTATTGCCGGTATCGACCGCAACGGTTTCGTATCCACCAAATTGTATATCAATCAAAATAATATTCTGACCGAAAACAGCAGCCAATCCGTGGTCGCGATACGTAACGGGGCGCTCTCATGGGGTGATTTCAACGGCGATGGCTTGCCGGATCTGGCCATCATGGGGCTGAATGATCAGGGGTTGCGTACCACGAGTATCTACATTAATAACAATGGTCTGCTCATTGAAAACACCAATATCAATTTACCGGACATTTACGGCGGTGACATGGCCTGGGGAGATTATGATGGAGATGGTAACCTCGATCTGGCTATTTCCGGTTGGGACGAATACTGGCGCCCCGTACTGAAAATATATCGTAACAAT
>CAJXCW010000045.1 GCA_913051705.1 uncultured bacterium | reverse complement strand
CCGATGTTCGGTCCGCCTGGTCCGCCCGGCGGACGCCGCCCGTCGCCGCTCGTAAAAAGTTGACTGTGTACGATAAACCCGAGACTGAGACCTAATGCAAAGGTCACAATTAGCAATAAGCCCGCAGTCCAACGCCTCGATTCCATGCTCTCCCCCTGAGCAAATCCTTGTTATTTTCCCTAACCCGGCACAAAGTAGGCTGATGTCTAAGACGTCAGCCTACTCTACAAGCGTGTCCTGTGCAAAAAAAACGGATTCGAGAATATGGTCATCCGTCATCTCCTGAGTATTCTGATTGAGGGTCCCATCGGTCTCATAGGCCAATAATGCCGAATCATAGACGCTTGTTTCGGCGTAAGAGGTATCCGTTTTTGGGGACAGCAACACAGCGACAATCAGCGTGGCGGCCACCATAGTGGGTATTAACCGTTTGGCAACCCAGATCCAGGCGAACTGTGTGGATGCTTCCTCATCCAGTCTCGCCGACAATCGGGTCCAGAAGAAAGGTTTCATTTGGGCCGGCCGCCGTCTTTCCAACAGGCGCACGGTCGCCCGAGTCAGTTCCAGTTCTCGGGCAAGATCAGCATCTGTCAGGCACCGGGCCTCTACCATCCGTCTTTCTTCTTCTGTGAGGTCTCCATTCACATAGGAAAAAAGAAGCGCTTTAATATCCTCTGCATGCATATCTACTCTCCTGCTATCCAGTTTTCGTAAAATGGGCGCAATTGTTCTTTCAGGGCCTCCCTTGCTCGGGTCAATCGGGATTTGATGGTGCCTACAGGACATCTCAAAATTTCAGCAATTTCTTCCTGAGAATGCCCTTCCAGATCTTTCAGCGTGATCACCACGCGGTGCTCTGCCGAAAGTGAATTTAAAACCTTCTGAATGGCCTGTTGCAACTGCATTTGCTCGTATTCCTCAGACGCATCAGGCGAAGGGTCTTTAAAGAGTCCTTCGAAACCACCCTCAGATTCTTCTATCAGGCCGTCCAGAGAAATCGCTTCCGGGCGGCGCTTGCGATGTTTAATGCGATCCAGACATTGATTAACGGTTACTCTATATATCCATACTGAAAATCGCGACCGGCCTTTAAATTTTTTAATAGACCGGTGTATTTTTAGAAAAACTTCCTGGGTGATATCATCCGCATCAGCGGTCGGTCCCATCACAGAAACCACCTTACTGAATACAGTCCGTTCATATTTCTCGACAAGCGACCGAAATGCAGCCCGATTCCCCGCTTTGCATTGCTCAACGAGGTCGGTATCCGGATCTTCGTAATTTTCACTGCACAAATAGAGACTCCACAGACCTGTTTACCAGACTCGAATCGAGGATGGAACATCAATCACCGGATGCCGCTATACCTATGACGACTGAATTTTAAAATGTGTTCCACATAGGGTCGAAGTTGAAAAATGAAAAAGTTGAAAAGTTTCAAATCATCTTTCGAACCCATTTTTTTTGACATTAAAAAAACGCGCTGGTTTTTGACAAGGCGTTTTTTAGACAGTTGAGGAGAAGAGGGCTATGCACCGGCGGCAGGGGACACACACTATAGCGCCGCTTTTATAGCTGCTTCGAAGGCCTCTTTACTCTGGTTGTTGACAAAACGTTTGGTCACGACGCCGTTGCGGTCTACTACAAACGTATGAGGTATCGTCAGGATATTTCCATAGGCCTGATAGGTCTTTTTGTCCGATTCGACGATCGGATAGGCAATGCCCAGCTTTTTAATAAAAGGCGCCGTGATGGATAGCCCTTCTTCATCCAGCGACAAGCCCAGCACGACGACGCCTTGATCCATATAGGTAGTATGAAGCTCGTTCAACATCGGCATTTCTTTGAGACAGGGCGGGCACCAGGTGGCCCAGAAATTGACGACAACCACTTTTCCTTTTAATGCCGCCATACTGATCGTGCCGCCGCCCAATACCGGCAAAGAAAAATCAGGGGCTTTGGTGCCTTCTTTCAACATCAGCCGGGCTTCCATGCTCTTGAGTTCCATCACCACCGCTGTACGAATACGGGGTACCATCTCCGGCGTGACACTGATGCCGAGATCTTTTTTAACAGCCATGGCGGTTTGTGGACCGAAGTTCGGTTTACCGGCTTTTGATTTGCCGATTTCCGTCATGATGTACTCGACCACTTTCTGCTCATCTTCGGTCAGTTGGGCGGATGCCGGCTTTGAGGTCTGCGCCTGCAGGGAGCCGCCTATAGAAATCAAAACAGCAAGAAAACCGGATACGACTGAGGTCCTGATGATCTTTCCCAACATGGTTTATTCCTCCATCTTAGTTTTGGTTCGTGAACGCCCCTTGGGAACACGCGGTTTTCCGGAGGCGGATCCATTTTCCTTCGTTTTATTTTCCCCGGTTGATTGATCCGCTTTTTCAAGAAGTCGGCCGATATTCATATGGAAATTGGCCAGGTCGCTGCGGTCGACAACCGTGGCGGCGCTTACGCCGACAGCAATGGCAACCGCTTCGCGTACTTCCGCCGCTTCGGCACCGTACTTCATGGCTTTCTTCAGATGACCTTCCAGGCAATTTTGACAACCGGAACTAAGAGAGGCTGCAATGGCAATCAGCTCTTTGGTCTTGTTATCGAGTGCCGTACCTTGTTTGTATGTTTCCTTATAGAAATCAAAGTAGATATTTTTCATGTGCTCTTCTAAGAGCTCATAAGATTTCATCATCCGACTCACAGGGGCCTCCCGATGCTAGGGCCGATCGATATGGTGTTTAACCGGCAATTCAAGTAAACTAATACAGCGTGTTCGCTTGCTGAATTTTACATCATCTATAATAAGTTTTTCCCGTCTCAAAAAGTTCCGTCTTCATTTCAAATTTTTTTGCGCCGGAACCGCAGGCGACGAATGATATCATCATGTCCACATCCTAATTCAATCCAAACACCGGTTTCCTTCAAAAAACATAACGAAACAATCTATGTCCAAAACAGCATGAGGGCAACGGGTTTCTTGTCCTGGTGATTTTCACTCACCACTTGCCCTCATTCATACTTCACGCTCTCCGTCACCGGGATGTGCAACGTTTTCCAGGCGGGATATAATCCCGCTGCAGTAGCCACAAAGACCGAGGCCAAAAAACTGATCCCGATCCACGTAAGATCAGGGGTAAAGGTGAGCGGTAGGGCACTCAACAGACGCAGGCTCTCGACGATGATCCAGGAAAGCGGCAGCCCGAACAGGATGGCGAGCACGCCGCCTGCCAGCCCGATGATCAAACCTTCAAACAACACAATCCGGTAGAGTTGACCAGGCGTGACGCCCAGCGCCTGTAACAGACCGAATTCACGACGGCGCTCAAGGCCGCCGATCAACAGAGTATTCATCACTCCGATACCGGCCAGAAGGCCTGTAATGATCAGGAGCATTTCAAAAACAAAAAAATCATCATCTACCCCCTTGACGGCCCACGCATACTTTTGCCCACCTGTAATGATCTCCGATATGTCTCTTCCGAACCAGCCGAGTGCCTCGTTACGCACCTGATTTTCATCCGCCTCTTCTTCAAGAATCAAGGTGAACTGATTGGCCGTGGATGTCTCTACGGAGAATAATTTTTTCATCTGATCCAGCGCCATGACCGCATAGTCCCGATCACTGGAATCGATAAAATAACCATAAACATCGGTGACCATGATAATGGGAACAGGCCGCGGTCCATCAGAGGCCATGACGGTCACCGAATCTCCGGATGAGATACCGTACCTATGGGCAAGTCGGCCGGAAACCAGCAACGATGGTGTATTTATGAAGGCTTGATACTGATCTCGATGATCAGATAATGGACCCTCATCAAAGGCGTTATCCTGAAGTCCCCGAATTATAAATGGGGCATATACGGTAAACGACATCGGTATCGAAGATTTAACCCCGGGCAACCAGTTAAAACGCGTGTATTCCTCCGGCGTCATCAATGGGGTCGTGAGAAAAATACGCTGGTGAAGGGCCTGGTCCGCCCAGGTTTGACTCTGCGCTTTCAGGCTGATGGTCATATGTTTTAATCCGATCACCCCTGCGAAAACGAGCGCCAACGTACCCAATGACATAGCAACACGTTCTGTGGCGTGGGCTACCGTACGTGTGGTCAGTATATGTTCGCATACGAAAAAATGAGAAACGGGCCAGGCGGCAAGGCGAATAAATCCACCGGTCATTTTCGGACTCAGAAAAACAATACTGAGCAGTGCGGCCAACAGAAGAGATGACCCCGATACCAGATGAAAGGCCGGTTGCCATGGCGCTTCCAGGATTTCAGATAGGATGACATACCCACCAGGGACGCCTATGATCAGAAGGAGGATGATCACCACATACAATCGACGGGAATAGGCGACCTTCTGATGTAAACCCCTCTGTTGAAGTGCATCCACTATGGTGATTTGTCTGCTCTTTAAGAGCGGATATATCACGCCCAGCATCGCCGCTGCAAGACCTAATAACATAATCAATGCAAGACGCGCTTTGGGAATCCCAAACGTCCAGATCCGTACACTCAGACCAAGGGAAGAATAACCCAGTTTTATAAGTATCGCGGTTAGTGCGATACCACCTAATAACCCGATAATTGCCCCCACCAACGCCATGATACCCGCTTCAACAATGAAAACGGTTGTAATCTGACGATCCGACATACCGATCGCCTGCATCAGGCCGATTTCCTTTATTCGTTCAGCTAACGCAATAGACAGAGAAGTAAAGACTATATAGAGCCCTAACATAAGCGTCAGCAAACCGCCGATCCGGAATCCATCCCGCATCACCTTGTCATCTCCTACTTCACCGGCCAGAATATAATCAGGAACGACGACACGGTTTCCGTACGGTAAAACGGCTTGTAGCTTTTCGACTGTTAAATCACCCCTGCCTTTAATCCAATATCTAACGGTTTGTAATTTTGATTGGAAGGTCTGTTGACCAAATTGAAATGGTATGAATCCAACGTATCCATTGTTTCGTGCGCCAAGTTTCCAGTTCGAAGTGATTCCGATAATACGAAACGGGATATCAGACATTTCGGAGAAAAAGATGGAATCTCCGATAGAAACTCGGTATTGACGAGCCATCTTCTGGGTTAAAATAATCACCCGCTGATCATCCAGAGAAATGTTCGTACTGCCATCCCGTAAATAGTACCCGCCGAACCAATTGCTTGCTTCCGGTTCAACGCCGATGAGTTCTATGGCGCCGCCTGCAGGTTGGACCACGGTCATCGAGGTGAAGAATAAGGGCGTTGCACGGGCGATGGCAGGATGGGAACGGAGTGTTTTCAGGATATTTATACTGGCGCCCGGATCATGCACATCCGGGACGACTTCCAGATCAGGGGCGCCATATTTGCCCCGCTCCAGAATTTTAATGGTCCTCAGGGTGTTGTAATCGAGAATAAATACGCTGACAGCCGCCGCAATGCCAATAGCGATTCCGGCAGTGGTCAGGATAGATCGTGATGACCTATATACCAAGTTTCTGAAGGCAATCAAAAATATGGCGTTCATGTACATCATTCCCGATCAGGGTATAATCGGATGCAACCATACCGTCTTTGAGGAAAAGGACACGATCCCCTTGAGCGGCATCTTTGGGGTTGTGGGTGACCAGCAGGATCGTCTGACCTTTTTCATCAGCACACAGGCGTAGCAGACGCATAATGTCTTCGCCGATCCGGGTGCCCACATTACCGGTAGGCTCGTCGGCCAGGACAATCGCCGGTGCATTGATCAGCGCCCGGGCGATACTCACCCTTTGCATTTCACCACCGGATAAATGGGCAGGAAGATGATCCGTTCGGTCTTCGATGCCGACCCAGCGGATCAGATCATCGAGCCTTAGGTTATATTTGTCCGGCCGCTGTCCTGCAATCAGCATAGGCATGGCAATATTTTCACGGACAGTCAAATGCGGTAACAGGTTGAAAAATTGAAAGATAATCCCTATTTTATCTCGCCTTAACAATGTCATCTGCCGACGGGAGCAGGCCATAATAGACTGACCATCGATTTGTATGTCTCCGGACGTAGGTTGATCTAATCCGGCGAGTAGATTAAGCAGGGTGCTTTTACCGCAGCCGCTGGGCCCCATAATGGTAAGAAATTCGCCTCGACTTAAGTCGATCGAGATATCCTTCAGTACAGAAATCTCCCGGTCTCCTATCTTGAAGGCTTTGGTTACGTTACGGGCAGTTAATACAGGCGGTTCGAGTGCAGCTAACGGTGGACGGTGGGCGGCGTGTGACATGGTCTCTGGGTTAACGTCGTTTACCTTGTTTACGGTTGGGGTTGGAGCTTATTACGAGGTCGCTGGTTGCCATGAGAAGAGGAGCGGGTGCCGCCAGTGCCGTATACATACTGACCAGACTCCCGATGAGGAAAATCAATCCGAAGGACCTGAATGAATCCTCTGCCAGGATGATAAACGGTAAAGCCAACAGAATAATCGCTCCGCCGCTGAGTACAGTAAATCGTATAGACAGCATGGCTCCCATCACGATATGCTTTTTTATTGCATCCCGACGGGCAGCTCGGATGAGGGCTTTAATACGAAAGTAGGACAGCGTAATCAACACAATAGATATAGCGCCTACGGCCATAATACCAAGGACGATCGGGACGGTAATATGGTCTACCATGCCGAAGATGAATCCCGATGTAACGATGATCGCATAAAGACTGCTTACGATAGCTATTAGCGCAAATCTTGCCTGAATGCGCCAGGCGAGGTAAATGGATACGATCGTAACGCCGAGCATCACGCCATTCCACTCCCCCAACCAACCTCCAGACTGAGCTAACGGAAGCAACAGCCGGACGATAGTCCCTCCAAAAAATAAAGGGACGGCAAGTGATATACATTTACCCGGCAGATCATCGATATGCCAACCGATGATTACCAGGACGATTAAAACCGCGACGAACAGACTGTACAACAGTTCGCCTGAAAGCAGGATTCTCTGCAAGGGGTTCGTAAGATCCGAGGCGCCTTGCGTGGCAACGGCAACCACGCCGAGGGCCAGTAAAAGACCGGATATGCCAAAGACCACGGAAGGTTTATCCATCAAGTCGGCGTACATTTTTTCCATTATATTTTATATCCAATCTTAATTATGGTTTGTTTATATACTCAATTTTTTCAAATCCCAGCCTTCCGTTAAAGCGGAAAGCAAGGTTCTTGTCCAGACAAAGAAAGTTAAGAATGAGCTGCCGACACCGGCAAAGAGGGCCAGGCCGAAATCAGTGAGAGCTTCAGAACCGATCACGACACATCCGATGGAAACCAACAGCAACAGCACATGAATCCAGATCAACGCCGGTTGGACGGAATCAAACATCAAGGCAACCGTCTGCCGGACCGCTGTATTTTCTTTTAAAGATTCTTTGATCTGTTCGAAGCACCAGATATGTACAATGGCAAATATGAGAATAGATAACAGGATGCCGATCAGGCTCGATAAAGTGAGTAACGGCGTAATACCAGCGAGAATCCAGAGCCGCAGGAGAGCGACCGTCATAAGCAAATGGTACACAAAACCAAGGGCGACAATGCCGCCGGTTGCCCGGTACAAAACGATGAAAAATATACTCATCAAGACGATGCCGGCGCTCAGGGCCAGGAGCCCATTACGCACGGCGGTATCACCCTGTACGGAAGGCGGGATCATTTCCACGGAGGTGACCTCAACAGGGGTCGGCAAAATATCCGACACCAACAAAACGGACAAAGCGCGTGCTTCGTCCACTGTGTTACCGCCGGGTAATTCCACCCGGCCATCAGGGATTCGTCCTTGAATAGTCAGAGTCATATGAACCTGACCATCCATTTTAATGGCCATACGGTTTCCGGTATTGGTATTAGAGAGGTTAGCCAGACTTTCCCGCCCACCTTCCTGTAAGGTCAACCGAACAGCATAAGCGCCTCGAGCTGCCGTCACCTCAGAGGCTTCATCCACTTGAGCAGCAGACAACGGTTGTGCGTTGAGATCAACATCCTGATTGATAAAATACAGAGGATAGAATCGCTGGCCGTTTCGTTCGATCGGCTCTGACGCCCAGGTAAAAGCACCGGCTGGCGGGTTCGCCAGATTGTAGCTGCGAATGCTCTGCTTTACCGTGCTATCTGCCAGGAGCCTACGAACAGCAGTCAGGTTTTCTTCTTTTACTACAATGTCAATGATCTCTTCATCTACCGTGAGACTGGCCAACAACCGGCTAAATGCGCCCAAGCCGGAGGGCGATTTTTCGGATGTACCGGTTGTATTAGCCAATGTCTTTTCCTGCAAGACGTTATCAATACGCTGTCGTAAGGCCTGGACCTCGTTCCCATCTTTAAAGAGATGCAGGGTCACCCGACCCGATTGTTGAAGCATTTTTCGAACGAGACCGGTATCCGCGCTTATCGGGACATGGACCTGAAACGACATGACGTCGTTCTGTATGATTTCCGGCTCTAAGATACCGAAATCAAGCAAACGCGTACGCCAGATGCTTATCAGATGAACAAGCGTCTGTTCGCGTGCCCGGTCTGTGAGACGAGCGGCATCTGCCTGCATGGTGAAGGCATATCCCCCTGCCAGATCAATACCGGGAACAGTAGCCTGATGAAACAAAGTCAGACGATCCTCAATCGGTAGTTGTGCAATTTCATCAGGTGATAAAAGCCAGAGGCGAAACGTGGGAAATACCAGAAAACACCCCAACCAGGTTACGGCAATTAAAACGATAACTGTTATCCGAGAAAAAATGTCTGTACCTCCGTTGTTTATTTCCGAGTTCCGGGTTCCGAGTGCAGAGTTTTTTGCATTTAACTCTGCACTCGGAACCCGGAACTTTGTATTTATTCATACCCTTTCGGCGCATGACGTATGACATCTACCAGATCTCTAACCGCTTGCTCATAGCCGATGGCCATGGCTTTCGCCGTGACGGCATAACCGACTACCATTTCTTCTACTTCCCATATCCCGGTAATATCCGGCGCCGTTTGATAATCTATGCCGCGTCCCATAGACACACCCAGATTCATACGTGCAGCTACTTTTGCCGTACTGGCCAGGTCATTTAAGGTCTGGCGCTCCTGGTCAGAATCTCCGGCAGTTGTATATACACTGGCATCAATATGCACATAGTCGGTTTTTAACTGAGCGCATACACGCACATCCGCAGCCGAAGGACGGATGAGTACGTTTACCAGGATATTCTGCTGTTGCAATGCGCGAATGGTTTGATCGAGCGATCTGCCGGATGCATCTTTTTCCGGCCAGTCCGTATTCAACCATTCATTTTCCAAACCGGTATGTCCATATCCGTCAGGTACCAGTGTAATCATATCCGGACGTATCGTCAAGATACTCTGTAACACATCATCTGCCGGGGGTACAATAACATTCATGTGTGTATGAATGAGCTGGCGAATAAGCGCATATTCCTGCGGCTGATAAAATGGGGTATCAGACGCCCAGGAAATGGTAATGGCCGTCGCACCACCGATTTGCGCCAGAATAATGGCGGCCATCGGATCCGGTTCACCTCGATCTGCTATATTTCGAATAGCAGCGACCTGATCGACACATATATTGAGTTTAATCATATATTAATTATACCAATTACCAAGTAATAGACCATGTATGATTGTTTATAACCGGCTGAAAATAAAATAAGTTTCAACCCCGAACCGCGATGCGCTCGAAGTCACCGCAGGTGGTTTCCACGGCTCGCATCGTATCCGCACAAGCCATCATAATTTATAATTTATAATTTAACAATATGGTATCACTCCTTATTTATCACAATGTCTGAAACATGAACAAACTCAATGCCTCTTAATTCTAACTGCTTCATTTTATGCGATAAGACGGCCAGAAGGTTGGCATGGGCATTGGCCGTGACAATGACTGCGCTCTGCTCCAGCGCTGCAAAGGAAGCCTGATCCAGCCTTATAGCGATCCGTTCCTGATTCTGATGATCATCCAGAGCGCCCCACGAAACGGCACTCTGCAGGCCCTGCAAATGGACGGCACGATCTCCCGGTCGTTGCGATCCATCGAATCCATCAATATAATATTTGTTGTGTTTTTTTACTTCGTCCAGAACCAGATTCATGATCTCCGGTGTTTCCCGTATCTTATCTCCCATGTAATTCGATACGCCCATAGCCACAGAGAGGATCGATAAAGCCTCTCTCACAATCCGCCGGTTGGTTTGTGCATCCTGATCAATTAGAATAGCCTTTTTACCGGGAGATATACGAGGATACGATTTGGGTTCCATAGGAAGATTAACGATCACCTCCTGGTTTTTTCGCACCGTTTCTGCGGCCATTTTTATCGCCCCGGATTCCCAGGGCACGAACCCGAATGTCATCGGTCGTTTCAGCTCTAAAAATTGATCGAGTATATCACGTCGGCTCTTACCGGCCTGGTTGATGATTATCGCCAGACCTCCGGTTTTCCGGATTATTGAAGGGTCTCTAATGATCGTTAAATGATAGGCGACGTATCCATCATACGTAATATCCATCAACAATTCATGAGATCGCCTCCGCTCGGTAGCCCGGATGACTTTCCCACCGATTTGACTGACCGCTCTGTTTATTTCGAGATTACACTGTATGAGCGAATAGGCGTCTGCCACACGGATAGTCCGTTGAACGGCACGCCATTTCCCATCCGATTGGTGTCGCCTGCTCTGCGTTTCCTTTACCTGATCGGATGAGACCTGTAAGTTGATCAGCGCCCGGGATAAGGCCAATTCAAGTTCTCGGAAACCACCCTCATCCTTTTTGAATGAGGCCGTTCGCTTATCCACAGGTTGTTCAAACGGTATCGGCCGATTAAAAAGCCAGGCAAAAAGATCAGAAGATTCCTCTGTAAATATAAATACCCATCCTCCTCCAATGACCAGAGCGGTCACAACGAGCACGAGTCCCAGAGAACGGAGCAGGCGCTCGTATCTCTGTGTTTTATTGAACTGTCGTAATCTAACGGCATGTGAAGGGCGGTAACGCATAATACTAATTGGTGTGGCGCATCATAGCGCCGTATCTTGATTCGAAGAGTTCGCGGTCTAAAATTTCATGATTCCCCGCAGCAAAATATACCGTCCGCTGAATAGCAACAATTTTCATGATGTAATACCAGTTGCCAGATTAAAGACCATATACAAATGGTTAAAATTAACTGAAAACATCAAGGTTTTCAGTCATAATTCACCATTCATAATTCATAATTGGTATAACTTAGCATCCTCTGACAAAATTTCAATTATTGAACATCATATATGGCATTGGCCAGTTCAGCGAACTCTGCCAACGTCAGCGTTTCCCCACGACGTCTCAGGTCAATTCCCGTTTGACGTGCGATCTGCTCTACTGCGCCCGGCGCATGTCGGTTTACGGCGTGGTGTAACATTTTACGCCTTTGTTGAAACGTATCCTTCACAAAACGAAACAATCCGGACGGATCTTTGAGCACAACGGGAGGTTCTGCAAGCGGCGTCAGCCGCAGCACAACGGATTCTACCTCGGGGCGCGGAATAAAATTGCCACCAGCCACACGAAACAAGGATTCGATTTGAAAATAATAGGGCATGACAATGGACAAAATACCATACGCCTTTGTGCCGGGCGTAGCGACCAACCGGGTGCCCACTTCATTCTGAACCATAATGATGGCTTGCTTTATCACTTTACGATGGGTGATCAATAGATCCAACACCGGGCCGGTGATATTATAAGGGAGATTGGAGACCACCGTGAAGATTTCCGTTTGATGTGTTGCAGCCAGAGCCGTCATATCCAGATCGAGTACATTCTGATTTGCTATAGTCAAATTCTCGTAAGATTCGTATTCACAGTTAAGAAGATGAACCAGTTTTTTATCGATTTCGATAGCAATAACGTGTTCGGCTACGGCCGTCAAAAATCGAGTCAATGCACCGGTGCCCGCTCCTATTTCAAGCACGACACTGTCTTCCGAGAGAGAGGCTGCGTTGACGATACGATGCGAAATGGCATCATTGATCAGGAAATGCTGTCCCCGCATTTTAATGGGTCGTATCCCATAATGTCTTAGTGTCGAGGGGACATTCGGATGAGATGGGTCCGCTCTATATTTCATAAATGCTTAAACACCCGTTGGGCATTTTGAGTGGTGATCTGTGCCAATTCGTTAAGAGACAGACCTCGAATTTGCGCGATGGCTTCGGCGGTCTTCACCACGTAGGCCGGTTCGTTACGGCGACCTCGAAAGGGCGCCGGCGCTAAATAAGGCGCGTCTGTTTCGATAAGTAAATGATCTGCAGGCACCTCGGCGATCACATCACCCAGGTTTGAATTTTTAAAGGTTGCAATGCCGCCGAATCCAATAAAATATCCCGCTGTTATCGCCTGCTCTGCCATAGCCAGGTCGCCTGTAAAGCAATGCAGGACAACGGACATATCAGAGGCCTGCTCCGTATCAAGGATCGAGAGCACCTCATCATGCGCCTCCCGATCATGCACGATTACGGGCAAATTGAAACGTTGCCCTAATTCGATATGTTTGCGGAAGAATCGGTCTTGTAATCGGTAGGTTGATTTATCCCAGTGCAGATCAATGCCCGTCTCACCCACGCCAACCACCTTGGGATGGCTGAGCAGGCGTTCTATGTCCGCAAGATGCCCTTCTTGAGCATGTTGAACATAACAGGGATGGATGCCGACGACGGCAAATATGCCTTCATAGCGCGATGCCAGATCTATAGCCATTCGGCTTGTGTCGACATCAAACCCGATGACAACCATACGTTCGACCCCGGCATCCAGGGCACGTTGGATCACGTCATCCCGGTCCTCATCGAATTCCGGGGCATTGAGATGTGTATGTGTATCGACCAGCAAGGTATGTATGTTTACTGATGTTACGAAAAATGGGTAACCTGCTTTGTACTTGGTGCTTTGTATTTTGTTAAAAATGATGATCCGGTAGCATATGGATCGAATCGGTCAAAGCACAAAGTACCCTGGCAGCACGCGTTTTTTGCGTAACGCCAGTTATTTAACCTCAGCTCCTGATTCGGTGGCTGTGTCCGGTATAAGCAGCACAGGATCTCCATCGGTATTGGTTGCGGCCAGAAGCATGCCTTTCGATTCAACACCACGGATGGTCGCAGGTTGCAGGTTGGCCACAACGACGATTTGTCTACCTGGAAGATCTGCCGGATCATATGTAGGGGCAATGCCCGATACAATCTGTCGTTCTTCCGTTCCGATACGGATGCGCAATTTCAGCAACTTATCTGTCTTGGGTACACGCTCTGCAGACAGAATGTCCGCCACGCGTAATTCGATTTTCTGGAAGACATCAATGGGGATAGTCGGGTTCTTTTCAGGATCGTTCAGGTCTGTGGTCTTTACAGACAGAGGCAATTGCGCAGGTGTCTGTGGCTTCCCCAACTTGGCGATCTGCGCTTCTATCCGTACATCTTCAAATTTTGAAAACAGAATTTTCGGTTGGCCGATCTTATGGCCCGCAGGGACACCCGGTTCACCGGCTTCATCCCAGCGCTGATTACTGACCGTACCCTCTAATTGGAGCATCTCCCAAATCTTATCTGCGGTAAATGGCAAAATAGGCCCGATAATCACCGCCAGCGTCCTGACGGCCTGAGCGCAGACGTACAGGGTCGTTCCACAACGGTCCCTATCCGTCTTTCGCGTATGCCAGGGCGCCTGATCGTTAAAGTATTTATTGAAATGGTTGCCGAGTAAGATCAATTCACGCACGGCGGCGCGCACCTGGAAATTTTCAAAACAATCACCCGCAGTTTTCGGCGTCTCTTTAAGCAATTTCAACAGCGCCTCATCTTCAGAAGCAAATTCCCCTGGAGACGGTACAGTCCCATCAAAATACCGCGTAATGAACGTCAGGCTTCTGTTGACGAAATTACCGAAAATGTCTGCTAATTCATTGTTGTTCCGGGCCTGAAAATCTTTCCAGGAGAAATCAGTGTCTTTTGTTTCCGGGGCGATAGCTGCGAGATAATATCTCAACGGGTCGGGCGAAAAATCTTCCAGGTATTCATCCAGCCATATAGCCCAATTCCGGCTGGTGGACAGTTTCTGGCCTTCGATGTTGAGAAATTCGTTTGCAGGGACGGACGTCGGTAAAATATAATCGCCGTGCGCCATGAGCATGGCAGGCCATAAAATAGCATGGAATACGATATTGTCCTTACCCATAAAATGTACCAGCGTACAATCCGGATTATGCCAGTATGTTTTCCACCGTTCAGGATCGCCGATTCGCTCCGCCCACTCTCTGGTGGATGACACATACCCGATGACCGCTTCAAACCAGACGTACATTACCTTGCCTTCTGAATTATCGAGCGGTAAGGCGATGCCCCAGTCCAGGTCACGCGTTATCGGTCTGTCTTCCAACCCAAGGGCAAACCACCCCGCGCAGTAGTTAAGGACACTATTTTTCCAATCGGTTTTGCCTTTCAACCAATGCTCAAGACTCTCCTGCGCTTCCGACAGTTTAAAATACCAGTGAGAAGACCTACGAACTTCCAGAGGGACATCACAGAGGTCGCTGACCGGATTGATCAACTGGATGCCATCCAGCATGGTTCCGCAATTTTCACACTGATCTCCACGGGCACGTTCATATTTACAGTGGGGGCAGGTCCCTTCCACATACCGATCCGGTAACGAACGGTTTGTAGAAGGGCAATATATCTGATCTACTTCTCGTAAATCAAAACGATCGTTCTCATGAAGACGGGTAAAAAAGTCTCGAGAGGTCGTGTGATGAATAGGCCGGGAGGTCTGGGAGAAATTATCGAAGGTAATGCCGAGGGACTTCAGGCTGTTAAAGATGATCGGATAATAAGTATCCACCACCTCTTTTGGTGTGATGCCGGCTTTATCGGCAGTCAGCGTTATCGGCACCCCATGATCATCTGTACCACCGATATGCAGGACGTCATGGCCCTTAAGGCGTTGGTATCTAACGTAAATATCGCCGGGGAGGTGCGAACCGGCGATATGACCGAGATGCAACTTGCCATTGGCATAAGGCAGTGCATCGGTAACCAGATATTTTTTCTTTGCCACAGAATCCTCGGGAAGCAGTACATCCACAGAATATCAAACTTGGCGCATTAAGAAACAGCCCTATCACAAAACCACGATAACGGATGCATGTTGGTTTGTCAATGCGACAAATTACAAAATGATGGAATTCCGTTTTATGCCGCCTGTGCCCGACGCCCCCGTAATCTTAAGGCGAGAACCGTCAGGGCAAGTTGGAGATGTACATTTTTAATAATACTCTGTTTGATCTCTTCAACATCCTGTATACCGACCTCAATTTGTTCCATGGTGATTTTACGGATGATATCCTTCATGGCGTCCAGACGGTCGATATGGATGACCATCGTTTCTTTTGAGGAGGCTGTTAAAATAAAGAGATCTCTATAATAACTTAATAAGGCATCCAACAGTGGTTCTACAACGGGCGTTTTTCTATGCATGGCAGTTAGATGGTCAACCATTTCGAATATCTGAAGGGGATGATCCCCATGGATGCATTCCAGCAGAGAAAAGGCTTCTTTTCGATTTGCAGTCCCTTCCTCCGACATCGCCTGTAACGCCTGATTGAGACTGCCGTCAGATTGTCTGGTCATAGCCGACGCCGTATCTGGATCAGTCTGATATCTTGTGATCAGCGCGTCTTGTATAACCGGTTCGGGTAACCGTCCCAGGTGTACGGGTTGACAGCGCGATATAATCGTCGGTAATAATCCATGCATTCGATGTGTGGTCAGGATGAGCATCAGTTCCCCTGGCGGTTCTTCAAGGGTCTTAAGCAGGGCGTTTGAAGCGGCCACATTCATACGGTCCGCTGCGGCAATAATCACCACCTTGCGACGGCCTTCAAACGGTTTTACATAGGCATCCTGACGCAGCCCCCTTATATCATCTACAGAAAGGTAATCATTCTTATTGAAAATAAACGGCGCGTACGGATCTTTTGCCAGGGACTCTATCAGCGCGATCCGACGTTCCAATCGGGCATCTGATCGACCTTCCACCTCACTTTTTTTATTTTCCCCTTTAGCTGCTTTGGTGGAAGAAGAAGGCAGAAAAACATGCAAATCTGGATGTTGAAGCGTCTGGATTTTACGGCAAGAAGGGCACTTCTGACAGGGCTCGCCAGGGCCCTGAGCGCAATTGACGGCTTTAGCCAGTTCGATGGCAAGAGCTTCTACCCCGGTACCAGAAGGCCCATAGAGAAGATAGGCATGCGCCAGGCGACCTTGCATGAGCGCATCCATTAATCGTTGGCGCTGTATTTCCTGCCCTATAATATGATCGAAAGCCATGGTATTTTAATAGACGAAACGAAACCCCATCAGGAAGGACGCATGACAAAATGTACCCGATTGGACCTTTCGGACGCGCTCTTGAAGGTAAACCCATCGAAGGTGTCTACATTCCGGAAGCCAGTCTCCCGGCAGATATGTTTTATCTGGTTAATCGGATAGATGCGTTGTTCATGGCGTTCAAAATATTTATCATATTTTTCATCATGTTTGAACACCATTTGAAACTCGTTCACCTGAATGCGCTCCTGAGCGAGGTATTTGCTATGGCGTATATAGGAGAAATGATCCGTACTTTCCTGATCGACCGCGTCATGGAAAAAACGACGAGAGTTGACTTCCGTACAGGCGTCGAATATGAAAATCCCATCCGGACTAAGTATCGTATTTACCCGGGCGAACATCTGACGAAGGGTCTTCGCGTCCATGAGATAGTTAATACTGTCATACAGACACAATACCACATCAAAAGTTTTGTCATTTATAGGAGGATCAACCATGTCACCATGTTGAAAAGTCATGGTCACCTGCCCATCTTGAACTTTTTGACGAGCGATAGAGATCATGCCTTCCGATCGATCGATCCCCTTCACATGATACCCGCGTGCGGATAAGATAGAGGCCATACTTCCCGTACCGCAAGCCAGTTCAAGAATAGTTTGCGGCGTCATTTTATATCGAGTAAATACGGATTGAATATAATCCGCCCATTGACCGTAATCAACATGCCGCATCACATAATCATAGATTTCAGCGAGCTGATGATAGGGCGTTGTAGAAACAATGGACCCATTTTTTTCAGGTTTTAGCATATAGGATAAAAGAGTCGGCGGATTGTTCCTGGTGATTTGTTTCTAAGGGGGTGTCTAAATTAGTCAGGTTAATTCCAGGGATTCAAACTCGAGGGCGTCGTCCGTCAATTTTACATCCTGTAAGATGTGGTACAAACCCTTAGCACGGACCTTGGATACATTGCCATGCGGCGTATCCAGCACTTCAATTTCAATCCGTCGATGAGGCCATTCAACGAGCATATGATCACCGACAACCACATTATGGCTGGGTTTGACTGCACGTCCTGCTACGGAAACCATACCCCGGTCACAGGCTTTTTTGGCTACTTTGCGCTGTTTGATGATCCGGGCAAGTTTTAAATATTGGTCGATTCGCATATTTTATCCGTGTCCATCTGATGAACATAATCCGGGCGTGATCAGGGATCCGGATTAAATCCACGGTTATCGATATGCACATCCTGACGCAGGTCGGCCAGCCAGCGGCGGCGCACTTCATTCCATTTATTTTGCTTGGTGAGGTTGGTTAACTGTTGAAAGTCATCTTCCAACGTCAATTTCTCGCCGCCGACTCGTTTTGTAAGCATCATCAAATGAAAAGTGGCGCTATTCTGGTCAGCCACTTTAATCGGAGGGGAAACACTTCCAATCGTCAGCGTATCTAAAACCATCTGGTATTGGGGCAGTACCTGGTCCAGGTAAAATTCGCCAAGGTAACCACCCTCTTCACTGGAGTCGATGTCTTCCGAATATTTTCTTGCGGCCTCCTCGAAGGATTCATCCCCTGATAGGATTCTCCCTCTCAAGAATTCCAAAGTCTCCATGGTTCTGTCTTCATCTTCCGGCAATTGCGGCACTTGAATCAGAATATGCCGAACCCGAATATTTTCGCCATCCCGCTCTTCTAATTTGATGATATGAAACCCTACGTCCGTTCGTACAATGTCGGATATTTCACCCAGTCCCAATTCGAACGCCACCTCTTCGAATGAAGCCATGAGCGTCCCTCTGGCGAAAAAGCCCAGATCCCCACCCAGTTTTGCGCTATTTAAATCTTCTGAAAAACGTTGGGCCAATTCGACGAAATCCGCCCCCGCGTCAAGACGACGTTGGATTTCATCCGCCCGTTCAAGTAGCTTCGATTCGCGTTCCTTATCAGGATGAATGGTCATCATGATGTGACTGACCACAATCTGAACCGGCTTGATCGGTAGGCTGTCACGATACGTTTCGTAAAACTGGGCGACCTCTAAACCAATCACGCGGATCTCGCCGAACCGCTCTTCCTCCAATTTACGTTGGAGGTATTCATCTTCTTTTTGCTGACGGAGCAACCGGTGCCAGGTCCGCATCGACATGCCGGATTCAGCCACAAGCTTCTCAAGGGCTTCCTGGGAACCGAATTGTTCCCGGTATTGATCCGTGATTTGCCGTACCGCACTATCGATCTGATCCACCGGTATCAGGACGCTGTCCCGATGGGCTGAAGCGATGATAATCCTCGTATCGATAATTCCCGTGAGGATTTTTTCCATGATATCAGCCTCTTCCTCTTCAGGAGACTGGATACGAAGTAACTTCACCCCTTCCATCACATCCGAATACAAAATGACGTTATTATCCACTACGGCCACGATATAGTCCAGCAATTGCTGGCTGTTTGCCGGTTTAATGCCCAGGGCGATAATTAATAATATAGTAAGGCCAAATTGTTTTACTCCCATAGTCATGGCAGTATTACTCCTCTTCAGGGATTAGATCGGGTACCATAGCCGTCGGCTCCTGATACTCATACTGGATCAGGTTCTGAATGTTAATCTCTACATTCGCCTCGTGTCTCAATCCTTCGACCAATTGTTTTATTTGACTCCGGCGACGCTCCTGCAAAACTTTGTTGACGATCTCGCTGCGGACTTCTTCCTGCGTCCGTACCGTACCGACTTCACGGCGACCGGTCACCTTTAAGATAAAATAACCGGATTCGGTGTGGACCGGCTTTGAAATTTCGCCGACCTTCATGGAGAATACCAACTCTTGCACGGAAAAATCGCTGATGTCGTTCTTTTTAAGAAATCCGAGATCGCCCTCTTGTTGTGACGAGGTATGAATGGATTTCGTACGTGCCATTTCTTTAAAATCCAGCCGACCGCGTATCAATTGACGCCAGGCCTCCCTGGCTGTCGATTCATTCTGTAATACGATGACGCTGAGTTTTAGTTCCGGTTCCTGACGTATGAATTCTTTTGGGTGGGTCTTATAGTACGCCGCTAACTCCTCATCAGATACCTCGGGAGACTGGTGCTCCAGCAAGCGTTCCAGAAGGGCATTGGCCAGATAATCCCGCCGTATTTTTTCCAATTCCCGCGCGATCTTTCGGTCCGCATGGAGATCCTGACGCATAGCTTCCTGGGCTAATAGTTCCGCCTGAACCCATTTTTTTACCCAATTCTGTTTCATTTGGGCCGTGGCGATAGGTAATAGCGCTGTCTGCAAATCAGATTCCAGGTCACCTATGGTGAGCCGGGTCTCATTGACGCGCGCGACCACGGCATCAGAGCCTTCTGCCGGCGGCGGCGGTTCACATCCGGCGAGACAAATAATCAATCCCCCTAGCCACAGTTGTATGGTATGTTGTTTCATGTTTCCCATCATGCCTCTCCACCTGTTTATAATTCAAGAATTGTATTTATAATGATTTATACCAGGCTTTGCAATATATTTTTAGTCATATCAACTCGTTTCACTTCCGTGGAACCTACCAGTTTAATCTTAATTTGGAAAGTCGCTGCATGGGGAAATTCGATATCCAGCGAAGCATCGCGGGTAATATCCGCAATTTGACGCTTAGTTGGATATTGCCCCTCCGGATACGTGATCGTCAAGCCATCATTCCGAACGGTCAGAGACTTCAACCCGGCTTTTTGTGCGCCCTGTTTAATAGATACCAGATTGAATAGAATCTGCGTGGGATCAGGTAAACGACCGAACCGATCTCGCATTTCCTCACGAATCCCTTCGATGTCTTCTTCGTCTGTGACCTGTGAAAGTCGCTGGTAAAAACCTATTTTCAGTTTTCGGTCGATGATATACTCGTCGGGGATATAGGCGCCGACACGAAGGTCAATGGTTGGTTCGGGACGATCGTCTATTGCCTCCCCCTTCAATTCCTGTATCGCCTCTTGTAACAACCGGCAATACAGGTCAAAACCAACGGCGGCCATGAAACCATGCTGTTGGGGACCGAGCAGATTGCCTGCGCCGCGTATTTCCAGATCCCGCATAGCGATATGAAACCCTGAACCCAATGCCGTATATTCAGAGATGACCGTCAGCCGCTTACGGGCATCCGGCGCAACGGCGCCGGATGCAGGGATCATCAGATAGGCATACGCTCTATGATTTGATCGACCGACTCGTCCGCGAAGCTGATATAGCTGAGCCAGTCCGAACCGATCAGCTCGATTGATTAAAATCGTGTTGACATTGGAGATATCCAGACCGGATTCGATGATCATCGTCGACACCAGACAATCATATTTATGATTCAGGAAGTCGATCATGACCCGTTCCAGATCCCGTTCCGGCATCTGGCCGTGGCCGACCACGAAGGTAATCTGCGGAAGCATACGTTCCAGAAAATGTACGACCGCGTCGATCGACTGGACTCGGTTATGCACAAAGTACACCTGGCCCCCACGATCTACTTCTCGCAAAATCGCCTCTCGTATGATTTCATCATTAAATCGGACGACTTCTGTATGCACGGGCAGTCGGTTTTTGGGTGGCGTGTTTATGATGGACATATCCCGGGCATTGACCAGTGACATGTGCAATGTCCTTGGGATCGGTGTGGCAGTCATCGTCATTACATCCACGGTATTTTCAAGTTGTTTTAATCGTTCTTTATGGGTCACGCCGAATCGTTGCTCTTCATCAACGACCAGGAGCCCTAAATCTTTGAACTCGATATCCCGAGATATGATTCTGTGGGTACCGATGACGATATCCACCTCGCCGCTCTTTAAACCTGCCAGTGTTTTTTTCTGCTCTTTTGGTGTTACAAACCGACTTAACATCTTGATGTTGACCGGATAATCTGCCAGCCGCTCTGTAAAGGTCGTTATATGCTGTTGTGCTAAAATGGTTGTCGGCACCAGGATGGCAACCTGTTTACCATCCATCACGGTCTTGAATGCCGCCCGGACGGCCACTTCGGTTTTGCCATATCCCACATCCCCACAAATCAGACGATCCATAGGGATTGACTTCTCCATATCCGCTTTGACGTCCGCAGTTGCCGTAAGTTGATCCGGCGTTTCTTCATAGATAAACGACTCTTCCATCTCCTGCTGCCAGGTGGTGTCTTTGGAAAAAGCAAACCCCGGATTGGCTTGCCGCGCCGCATACAGTTTAATCAAATCCTCCGCGATCTCCTGCACGGCTTTCCTGGTCCGGCTCTTAGCCCGCTCCCAGGTTTTGCCACCCAGTCTTGACAGGGTGGGGATCTCACCATCTGCCCCAATGAATTTTTGTACTCGATGAAGCTGCTCGATAGGAATATACAGCCGATCTTCTTCTGCATAGGTGATAGACAGGCAATCTCGCTCGCGATCATCCACATCGATACGTTGAAGGCCAAGATACCGTCCGATACCGTGGTCGATGTGAACAACAAAATCGCCTTCCCTCAAGCTCGTAAAATCTTCAATGACCACCCCTTCTTTAAACGACTGCCGACGACGGCGGCGACGGTACCGACTGAAGATTTCAGAATCCGTCATAACGACCAGCGGTATATCCGGGAGGATGAAGCCGGTGTGCAGCGTTCCGATCGGCATAGAGATATTATCGGCGGCAGTCCCGAGTATTTCTTCCAGCCTGTCCGCCTGACCTTCATTATCGCAGGTTACAAATATGACGGCCTGTTGCGATCTCCAATCGTTCAATCGCGATTTCAAAATATCCATAGCCCCATGGAATGTGCCTGCATTTGAAGCGTTCATATTTATCCAGTCCTCTGAATCACCAGAAGACCGGATCATACATGCCTGGTTATAGGACATCATGGCCTGCTGCATTGCAGGCCATACCTCGATCGCTTCCGTGGGCTTCGGGACCACCTCATCAGCGGTAATGCGACTGGTGAATGCTTCCTCATATTCTTCCTGGAAGGTCTGCGCCTCCTGATTTAATCCCGTCGGTTCACAGAGGCAGATCAATGATTGCTCGGGTACAAAAGACAGCATAGAGACGGCATCCGAATGAAAGAAAGGCAGATACCGCTCACAACCGTCGAATAATCCCCCCTGTTTGATGTGTGATTCCAGTTCTCCCGCTTTAAGCGCATGGTCGGCGGCGGCCTCTTTTACCCGTTTTGCAACAACAGAACGGGCAGCCGGTTCATCGACAACTTCCCGATTCGGCAGCATGGTCAGCTCAGATATATTTTCTGTCGAACGCTGGGTATAGATATCGAATAATCGCAGGGAATCGATCTCATCGCCGAAAAATTCGATCCGGCAGGGCCGTGAAAGGCTATGAGGAAAAATATCCACAATGCCGCCCCGGACACTGAACTGGCCGGGCATCTGGACCATATGAGTACGATCGAAACCGTGGCGGACGGCCCTATCGATCAAATCTTCGAAGGGCATTTCTTCTCCCAACCGAATATGAATAGTAGTGGAATCAAACAGGGCTGGCGGTAAGGTGCGCTGCATCACAGCCCGTACTGTAGCAACCACGACAACAGATCTCCCCTGACGTAACGCATACATGGCCGAAATACGCTGGCCTGTTACGTCGCTGTCGGGAGATATATGATCATAGGGCCGGACCTCCCAGGAAGGAAAAAACAGAACCTCTTCCTGCCCAAGAATGCTGATGAGCTCGTCAATAAGAAGTTCGGCCGTTTCGGTGTCTTCTACAATAACCACCGTAGGGCTATTACGAACCCGATGAGCGTGGGCGATCATAAGTGATCGCAACGACCCGGCCAGGCTTGAGATCAGGACCGGGGCTGTCTGGTCGTTAAACGCGTGAAGAACCCGCTTAACAGCCGGCGATGTGGCCGTGATTTCAAATAGTTTGGAAAGGGACATGAAAAGGAGGTTTTTCTGGCTTTATACTTTAGAAAGTTCAAAAGGGTAAAACAAGTAAAAAATACCGAGGCCATGAGACATCAGATCAACCCTTGCAGGTTTTGTCTTATGCGTTCCTGAATCTTCTCGGTTTTTGATTTAAACTGTTTTCCTGTGATCATTTCATACGCGGTGATGTATTTTCTGGCGGCCTCGATTTTGATATCATCAGGAATAACAGGGATATGCCCTTCGCCTATGAAACCCTGTCCGGCGAGCCATTGCCTTATGTACTCTTTATCCAGTTTCTGCGGTTCTTCTCCCTGAGAGAATAAGCCATCATAGGTCTCTTTTATCCAGAATCTGGAAGAATCCGGCGTATGGATTTCATCGATCAGCATGAGTTCGTTGTCAAACAGCCCGAATTCATATTTTGTGTCGACCAGAATCAAATTATCTTCAGCCACCTTCTGATTCCCGAAACGATATAACGCAAGCGCAATACGTTCCATTTCCCGATAGATCTTTTCATCCACCAGGCCTCTTTTAATGATTTCGTCGCTCGAAACCGATTCGTCGTGTCCGCCTTTTTCCGCCTTGGTCGAAGGGGTGAGGATGGGGGCATCAAACGGCTGATTTTTTTTCATGCCCTCTGGTAGCACATGGCCACAAAAATTTCGTATCCCTCTTTTATAACTATACCACGCTGAGGTGGTGGTCACGCCGGTCAAATATCCTCTGACCACCATTTCAACTGGTATAAGCACGCATTCCCTGGCCAGTAATACATTAGGGTCAGGCACACTCAACACATGGTTCGGGACGATATGGCGGGTCTGTTCAAACCAGAATGCAGCAGTCTGATTGAGCACCTGGCCTTTAAAGGGAATGGAGCAAAGTACCCGGTCAAATGCGGAAATTCGATCTGTCGTTATGATCACCCGTTTTCCATCGACCACATAGTTATCTCTCACTTTGCCTTCGTATTTTCCACCCCAATCAAAATCCGTCTTGTCTAATAGATTACCCATCTGCGCCTTGATCACATCATCTGACAGCATCTGCATACCTGTTCCTGTTTTGTTCTTCCGGATTCTGAGGTCCACGAATAACGGTAATCAATCAGTAACAACCTGTGTCAGATTAAAGATCAAAAACGATGATGTCAAGAAAGTAACCCACCTTTTTTCATGTTCGATGTACTTTTTACTGGACGATATAAAATAAATATCTATACTGATGTAATAGGAATCGTAATTTGTGAGTCGATTCCGCCTTCCGAAAACTTTATAGTAAGTATTTCTGTTTCATCCTCAAAGCTCTCTTAAGGAGGGATTCATGTCCAAACGGGCAATCATGTTCTGTTTCTGCGCGGTCGCTTGCTTGATGCTGGTTTCGACTGCCTGTACACCACCGCCCCATGATCTGATGGCTGCGGCGGAAGACACTATAAATCAGATGGATCAAAATCAAATCGACACGTACGCCAAGGCGCAGTATGACCTGGTGACGGCTGAACTGGCAAAGGCCAAGCAACATATGGCCGCTGAAGAATATACCGAAGCCAAGGAAACCGCAGAAAAAACCATTGAATTAGCGAAAGCCGCAGGAGAAGAAGCGGCGGTTCAGAGACAACTCATGAAGGTCGATGTCGATAAAAAACTCCCTGAGTTTATGGAACGCTGGAGTGAAATATCGAGCAGCATCGAAGGAGGCCGTGGACGGGCGGCCCGGGCATTGGCGGTTGAAGCCAAAGCCTTTGCCGACAGCCTCACAGAAAACCTCAATGAGTTGAAAGGCAGTGAGATGTGGTACGAGTTAAACACGGCACTTGATGCTGCCAATGCCACAGCGGATGAGTTCGCAGAAAAAGCCGGCGGTTAAGCAACGACCTTTCTCCTGATGGAATAACTAAAAGCCGTTTGACGATAGGAATCGCCAAACGGCTTTTTCATTTTAATTCCGACGGCATCTGCCTCCTGTTGAAATCGTGGTTGACAATTACACCCTGCATACATAGAATAGGAAGGGGCTGACGGTGTCAGTCCCGTATGGTGATATATTTTGCGCAGGAGGAATAAATGAATCTCACTGAGTTATTGGATGAACAGGTTATCCTGGTTGATCTGAAGGCCACGCATAAACGTGCGGTAATAGAAGAAATGGCCACCTCCCTGACCACCTCCGGTAAAATTACAGATCAGGAAGCCGTGTTCCAGGCCGTATTAGAGCGAGAGAAGATAATGAGTACGGGGATTGGTAAAGGGGTTGCCATACCCCATGGTAAATGTAATGCGGTGAATCAACTTACCGGGGTATTAGGAATTAAAAAAGAAGGGATTGACTTCCAGGCCCTCGATGAACAGCCCGTCTACCTCTTCTTTCTATTGGTCTCGCCAACAGAAGTGTCCGGCCCTCATATTCGTGCCCTCGCCCACATCTCACGTCTTCTAAGACAGGATGCCCTTCGCAAAAGATTAATTGATGCTGAAAGCCCCCAAGCAGTGCTTGATTTGATCACAGAAGAAGAAAAGAATATGTAACGACATTTTGTGCCTGGTGCCTCGTACTTTGTAAATTCGGGTTAAGTATAGCCTTGTCAAAGGACGAAGCACAATGTACAAAGCACAAATATAGGAGTCTGCTTTGTCTGATCGTATTGATGGACGATCTACGGATCAATTACGTCCGGTAGAAATTAAACGCAATTATTTACGTCATGCTGAAGGTTCGGCATTGATTACCATGGGCGGTACGACGGTTCTCTGTTCCGCCTCTGTAGACGAGTATGTGCCTTCATTTTTGAAAGGCAGCGGCAAGGGATGGGTCACAGCTGAATATGGCATGCTTCCACGCAGTACCAATACACGGGTCTCCAGAGATGGTCGCCGTGGTTCGATTTCAGGACGCACGCAAGAAATTCAGCGTCTCATCGGCCGGTCTCTGCGTGCGGTATTCGATCTGGGCAGCCTTGGTGAGCGTTCCATCCTGATCGACTGTGATGTTCTGGAAGCCGACGGCGGCACACGAACTGCCTCTATTACGGGCAGTTATGTGGCCCTGTACGACGCAGTACGATGGTTGCAAAACCGGGATCTGGTCGACTCTTCTTTAATTAAAGATTCTGTGGCCGCGATCAGCGTAGGAATTATCGACGGTACGCCCATGCTCGATCTATGTTATGCAGAGGATTCAAACGCCGATGTAGACATGAACATCGTGATGACAGGCAGCGGCGCTATGGTGGAAATCCAGGGCACCGCCGAACAGAATCCTTTTACCACCGACCAGTTGAATACCATGCTTGATTTAGGCCGCCAGGGGATCGAACAACTGGTTACGATGCAGAAGCAAGTATTGGAAATTTCTTAAAAGAAGCTACGAAACGAC
>CAJXCW010000044.1 GCA_913051705.1 uncultured bacterium | reverse complement strand
ATAATGCCTCGAAGAGGCGTTCATTACTTTCGATTGAGCGTAGCGAAATCAATCACCAGATCACCATTTTTCCTGGGGTTTTCATGATTTACAACCATCTGGGCCGAAGCGGTCTGAAGGTATCGCGACTGTGTCTCGGGGCCATGATGTTCGGCGGACCAGCGGATGAAGCGGACTCGATCCGTATGATCGACCGGGCCCTTGAGGCCGGCATTAATTTTATCGATACGGCCGATGTCTACAACGGCGGCGAGTCGGAGCGTATTGTGGGGCGGGCCTTGCAAGGACGGCGTGATCGGGTGGTACTGGCGACCAAAGGCCGCGGCCCTACCGGCGACGGGCCCAATGACCAGGGCGCCGGCCGGGCGCATATTTTCCAGGCTGTGGAGGCCAGCCTGTCTCGTATGAACACGGATTATATCGATTTGTATTACATTCATTCACCGGACTACAGCACCCCGGCCGAAGAAACCATGAGTGCCCTGAACGATCTGGTCCGAGCGGGGAAACTGCGTTATATCGCCTGTTCGAACTACTACGCCTGGCAGGTAACGGAAGCGGAATGGCTTGCCCGGCAGAACCACTGGGCTTCCATGATCGCCGTCCAGCCGCTGTATAATATGGTGAATCGCGATGCCGAAGTGGAACTCCTTCCCCTCTGCGAAAAGTATGGTCTTGGTGTGGTGACGTACAGCCCCCTGGCGCGGGGCGTCCTGGCCGGCAAATACCGGGTAGGAGAAGCACCCCCGGCCGACTCCCGCGCCGCCCGCGGCGACAAGCGTATTCAGCAGACCGAATATCGGGATGAAAGTTTTCAAATGGTCGAATCGATCAAGCCGCTTGCCGAAGCCCATGAGACCACGCTGACCCGATTTGCGCTGGCCTGGATCATGGCGAATAAGATCGTCTCGTCGGTGATCATCGGTCCGCGGATCATGGTCCAGCTTGACGACAACCTGCAAGCACTCGATGTGACGCTCACGTCAGAAGATGAAGCCGCTATCGATATGTTGATGCCACCCGGAGAGCATACCGGCAAAGGCTATAATGATCCACAGTATCCGGTTCGTGGACGGACTGTGTGAGTGCGCTGTCTATGCCCAACTTCAAACAAAAAGCCCACGACGCCCTTTCCCAACTTTCCGGAACCATAGAATTCCCCGACCTGTTGCAACCCGTTGAGGTCCTCCGGGACCGGTGGGGCATTGCACATATTTATGCGAAAACGACCCGAGATTTGTTTTATGCTCAGGGGTTCGTGGCGGCGCAGGACCGGCTCTGGCAGATGGAGATGTGGCGGCGCGCCGGTGAAGGACGGCTGGCGGAGGTTCTGGGACCGGCAGCGCTGGAGCGGGATATTTTTGCCCGGCTGATCCGGTATCGGGGGGATATGGAGGTCGAGTGGACGAGCTACGCGGAGGACACGCAAGAGATCATCGAGTCGTTTGTCTTCGGCATCAATACCTGTATCGAGATGGCTCAGGATAACCTGCCCATCGAGTTCCAGATTATGGGCTTCGAGCCGGAACCTTGGACGCCGGAGGTCTGCCTGACGCGGCTGGCTGGCTATGACGTCTCGCGGGGGCTCGGCCACGAGGTCGTCCGCGCCCTGCTGATGAAGCATCTCGGGCCCGAAGAAACGGCCAGACTGATGCCGACTGAGCCGGAGATACCGATAGAAATACCGGACGGGCTGGACCTGGATGACATCACGCTCCGTATTCTATCCGGCCATGAATCCGTGTCCAAACCCTTTACTTCGGTGGCCGATGCCGGCAGCAACAACTGGGTGATCAACGGGACAAAATCTGCCACCGGCCATCCGATTCTAGCGAATGACCCGCACCGGACCATCGCGCTGCCGTCGTTGCGGTATATGGTGCATCTGGTGGGACCCGGTTGGAATGTGATCGGCGCGGGTGAACCCGCTCTGCCGGGCGTCGCGCTCGGTCATAACGAACGGGTGGCCTTCGGATTTACGATCTTCTGGGCCGACAATCAGGACCTGTATGTCGAAGAAACGAAGGTGGACGATCCCACCCTGTACAGGTATAAAGAGGAATGGCTCCCGATGGAGACGGAATTTCATCTGTTTCATGTGAAGGGGCAACCCAGGCCGCTTGAGATTCCACTTCGATATACCCGGCACGGACCGGTCATCTATGAAGCGACGCCTGTGCAACACGCCTATGCCCTGCGCTGGACCGGCAGCGAGCCCGGCGCAGCGGCCTATCTGGCGTCCCTATCGCTGGACCGGGCGAATAATTGGGAAGAATTTCGGGAGGCGTTAACCCGTTGGAAGCAGCCTGTGGAAAATCTGGTCTATGCTGATATGGATGGACATATCGGCTATCAAGCCGCCGGTGCAGTGCCTCGCCGGTCCAATTGGTCCGGTATCGTCCCTGTACCAGGATCCACAGGCGCATTTGAATGGGATGGTTTTCTCTCGCTGGACGAATTACCTCATGTTTTTAATCCGGAAAAAGGCTATATCGCCACGGCCAATCATTGTGTGCTTTCGCCTGATGATCCCCGTCATATCGGGTATGACTGGTCACCCGATTTTCGGTTTCGGCGCATCGATAAGGTGTTGCAAGGCGCCGGCTTGTTTACGGTGGGTGATTTCAAACGGCTCCAAGGGGATGTCGTATCCCTGCCTGCCCGTGAACTGATCGATATGATCCGATCATTCCGTTTCGACACGGACCCGTTACGGTCCGTCCTGGATATGCTGTTCACATGGGATGCCGCTCTGACGCCGGCCTCGCCTGCCGCTGCGTTATACGAGATGTGGGTCAGCAAGCTGGTGGATGCCGTCGTGAAGCCACGGACGCCCGAAACGCTGTGGGAGGCATATAAAGGCTACTACAGCGTAGATGTCCTGCTTCAGTTGCTCCAACACCCGGATGACCATTTCGGACCCGATCCGGAGCAGGATCGCGATCGTACCTTGAAAAGGACCCTGATCATGGCCATCAGGGATCTGTCGAAACAGTATGGAACGGATTTAACCCAATGGCGATGGGGACAGATGCATACGGTGACCTTCGCGCATCCGCTGGACGGCCGGGTTGCCGGCATGCGTTTAACCCGTGGCCCCTATCCGCGTGGCGGCGATGGTCAGACCGTCAACCATACATCCGAACCGCTGCAAAGCGATTGGGCGCAAACCGGCGGCGCGACCTACCGTCAGATCCTGGATGTCGGTAACTGGGACCAGTCTGTCGCCATCAATGCGCCAGGCCAATCCGGGCAGCCGGGCAGTCCGCATTATGATGATCTAATTCCCCTGTGGGCGACCGGCTCGTACCATCCGCTGGTGTATACCCGCGAAGCCGTCGAGGCCGAGACGATAAACCGCCTGACTTTGCAGTCGCAGTTCGCGGTGGAATCGTATCGGGGTTGATGGGCGGGTATGGTAGGCGCACGGCGCGCCATGCGCCTACCATACGCCACACTATTTTTCCGGAGGACCTTGTATATTAATGCAGAAACGTCTGCATGCATTCGCTTCACGTTGGCAGGCAACCGACCTGCTTTCCATTCCCGATTTTCGTAATCTATGGATCGCCAACAGCATCTGGTGGCAGGCCCGCTGGATGGAAGAGCTGATCATCGGCTGGGTAGTGCTTGAACAGACCGATTCGGCCAGTATGGTGGCGCTTATCAGTTTCGCCCGAATGGCGCCGTTTATGTTCTTCGGGCCGTTCTTCGGCACCATTGTACAATATGCATCCTATCGTTGGATGATCGTTCACTCACAGTATATCAATCTGGTGGTCAATGGCCTCTTCAGCATCCTGGCGCTGTCCGGTGTCCTTGAGTTCTGGCACATCGCCGTGGGCTCCGTGTGCATCGGCCTGGGCAGCGCAGTGGACTGGTCCTCACGCCGCGCGCTGATTCCTGATCTGGTGGGTAAAGAACGAACCACGGATGCGATGGTCCTGGAAACGATACCGCAGAATATATCGCGCATATTCGGCCCCTTCATGAGTGGGGTGTTACTCGAATTTTTTGGGGCGTCGGGTGGCTTTCTGTTTCTCTTCGCCTCCTATATTATAGAGATCATTTTTGTCACCAGGCTGTCATCAAACACGGAAAAAAAAGAGACTAAGAACACCGAGATCTCTCCCTTGAGAAACCTTATGGATGGATTACAGTATGCCCGACGGCATGATCGTATCTGGGGCGTGCTCGTCGTCACTTTTTTTATGAATGCCTTCGCCTTTTCGTATACGGTGTTGTTGCCCGTTTTTGCTCGGGATATCCTTAACCAGGGTCCTTTGGGGTTGGGTATCCTCGCTGCCGGCATCGGAATCGGTTCGCTGCCCGGCGTGGCGTTGATCAATGCCCTGAAACGATATGGAAATGATGGCTGGATTTTTGCAGGGAGTTCGTTGCTGAATGCCGTTGCGATCATGATTTTCTCATGGTCCACTTCCTTCTCGTTATCCCTCGCCATGCTGATTCTGGCCGGCGTCGGCCAGGCCGGATTCAGCGTCATGCAATCGTCGATCATATTGCAGTCGGCCAGCGATGCCATGCGTGCCCGGGTCGTGGGCACGCTGGTTCTGGCCATCGGCGGCGGTCCGCCCGGTCGTCTGACGATAGGCGCTCTGGCTACCGCGTTCAGCGCGCCTCTTGCCCTGTTCTTAAGCGCGGGGGTGGCATCAGTGGGGATCATCGGCGCTCTATTTCGATTGTCGGGACTGAGGGGAAGGGATAGGAAGGATGAAAAGATGAAAGGATAGGGGCTCAATATCTGAATTGCCCACCTGCCCCTTCATCCTTCATCCATCTCAATCATGATCGACAGATACGTCCGCTGGGCGTTGGAGCGGTTGAAGTCGAGATATTCTACCGACAGTTTGGTCAGGGCGCGCCGGACGGTAGGAAACTGGTGGGCAAGGTCGCTGAGGACACCGTCTAACTGCTCTTTGCGGGCGATCTGATGCACCGAAGCCTGACTGTAGTGGGTCTGGCCCATTTTCTCGTAGTACCGGCTGGTGATCAGGCGGCGTTTGCAGGTGGACAGATATTCGAAATAGTCGGGAAAGAGGCCGGAGAGGAACAGGGTGTAGTTGCCGATGTGGGCATGGTGATCGAATTGGTCTTGCTTGCTGGCCGTCTCGTTGAGTTCCTCGACCATATCGACCAGATACACCAGCCGCTCACCGTTCATGGCCGTCCGGTACAGGTTCACCGTTTTAATGCAGTCGCATAATACACTCGCCACATAATCCGCCAGATCGTACGTATAGAGTCCGGAAAATCTGTAGTAAATTTTGAAGGCGCCTTCAAAATTCAGCGCAATAAAAAAGGGGCGTGGCATCCACGCCCCTCTAATACAGGTCTCTATTTCTACTTTGACTACGCCGCGGTTTCCATTTCTGCGGTGTACGTGCCCGTTCGGGCGGCACTGTTACATCTGGCGCGATGGTAAAGCGCTTTCTGGGCTGACAGGTCGTTGTTTGCGTCACCCCGCCAGGCGTGGAGTGGCGCGTCCTGCAAAGCGCGGCCGTAGGAGAAGCTGAGCTCCCAGGGAAGGGGATCGAACAGGGCATTCATCGCATTCAGATGAGCCGTGGCGATCTCGGAACTCTGGCCGCCGGAGAGAAAAGCGATGCCGGGGACGGCGGCCGGAACGTTACGCAGAAAATTGTGTACCGTAGCGCCCGCCACCTCTTCCACGCTCGCCTGTTCAGGGCAATTCGATCCCGATATGACCATATTCGGTTTCAGAATAATCCCTTCCAGCAGCACTTCGTGTTCACGCAGAGCGGTAAAAACACTATTGAGCGTGACTTCTGTGATCACATCACATTGGTCGATTGAGTGCTCGCCGTCCATCAGCACTTCAGGCTCGACAATCGGCACGATCCCGGCTTCCTGGCATAACGCCGCATATCGGGCCAGCGCATGGGCATTGGCGTCGATACAGACGGCGGATGGAATGTCCTCTCCGATGGTGATCACCGCGCGCCACTTGGCGAACCGGGCGCCCAGATCATGATACTCAGCAAGCCGATCCCGCAAACCGTCCAATCCCTCCGTGACGGTCTCCCCCGGAAAACCCGCCAGATCACGCGCCCCGGCGTCCACCTTGATGCCCGGCAAAATGCCTTTATCCGCCAGGCACTTAGGAAACGGCGTTTCCTGATCGTCGAGGGCACACTGGCGAAGCGTCTCATCAAAGAGAATGACCCCGCTGACAAATTGTTCAAGTCCTTTGGTGGTCAACAACATGTTGCGATAGGCGCGTCGGTTCGCTTCGTTCGACTCTATATTAACGCTGTCGAACTTCTTTTTGATCGTTCCAGCGCTTTCATCCGCTGCCAGAATGCCCTTGCCCGGCGCGACCATGGCCTGAGCTGTTTCCAGTAGTGTCGTCATCGTACTCATTATGTCTCCTCAACAGTCATCGTTTAGGTCATAGGATGTATAAGAATTCGGCCATCATATACATCAATAAAAGAATTCTGTCAAGCTCTTTCTTTTCAGTAAGTTAGGAAAGTTATATTTATCAATAAGTTGACGACTTATTACAAAAAATCCTGGAATCGTTTTTTCGGTTGAATAATCCACGGTAACAAGGTATAATCACAACAGGCCGCACAGAGATACATCGAACGTGTATTTCAGACATGTTTTACGATACGGTTCACCATCCATCCTGCTCATCTTTATGGCCGATCACGCGTTTCATCCGCCCTTCATGCTGGCGCTCGATATCGGTACATCATCCGTGCGGGCGATCCTCTATGATGGCCGGGGATCTATGACGGACCATATTGCTCAGGTGACGTATGACATGGACACCTCGCAGGATGGGGGCGTCTACATTGACGGGGACAGGCTGGTCGACGTGGTATGTACAACGCTCGACCGGTTTTTTACTGAAGCCGAACGGCCGCGGATAAGCGGTGTTGCGGTGACGACATTCTGGCATAATGTGCTGGGTGTCGGAGCGGATGGACAGGCGGTCACCCCGTTGATCAGTTGGGCGGACACGCGACCGGGGACGATCATGCCGGCTTTGCGAGAACGCCTGGATGAAAAAACGACACACGCTAATACCGGCTGTGTGCTGCATTCATCCTATTTACCGGCCAAACTATTCTGGCTCGCTCAGTATCATGCAGATGAATTTGATCAGGCTGAACGCTGGATGTCGATCGGTGAGTATTTATTTTTACAGTTGTTCGGTGAAACGGCGTGCAGCATATCCATGGCATCCGGGACCGGACTGCTCAATCTGCATACCTGCATATGGGATGCGGATACGCTATCGGCACTGCCGGTAGAACCCGCCCAACTATCTCGTTTAACGGACCTCGACGAGCCATTTACAGGGTTGAAAGATAAGTATAGGGCGTGCTGGCCGGCTTTGAAGAACCTCCCCTGGTATCCGGCCGTGGGCGACGGCGCGTGCAGCAACATCGGCAGCGGGTGCGTGACCACGGATCGTATAGCCATAATGGTCGGTACCTCCGGCGCGATGCGGGTGATGTCGTCCACCGAAATGTTTACAATCCCTGAGGGCCTCTGGTGCTACCGGTCGGATCGCAGACGCATCCTGATGGGCGGAGCCCTGAGCAATGGTGGCAACGTGTACGGATGGATGCGATCCTCCCTGCAATTTGGTGATGATGCGGAAGTTGAGCAGGCCATCGCGGCCATGTCGCCCGATGCGCACGGTTTGACGGTCCTGCCATTCTGGGCGGGAGAGCGCAGTCCGGGCTGGCACGCGTCGGCCCGTGCCACGATCACCGGCATGACTCTGCATACCACGCCGACTGATATCATGCGTGCGAGCCTGGAGGCAACCGCCTACTGTTTTGCCTCGATTTATGCACGTTTGCAGACCATTCATGTGGAAGTAAAAGAAATGATTGCCTCGGGCGCCGGACTGCTTCAGTCCCCTGCCTGGTTGCAGATGATGGCGGATGTGCTGGGACGACCGGTCGTCGCTTCGGCTGTTACGGAGGCCTCCAGCCGCGGTGCGGCATTGCTTGCCCTGGAATCAGCCGGTATTCTGTCCGATCCGATAGAGGCGCCTGTACCGCTGGATAAAACCTATGATCCGGATATGACGAACCATACCCGTTATCGCGAGGCCATGTCTCGCCAGCAGGAATTGTATGAATTGTTAGTTTCGAGTTCCGAGTAGAAAATTCAGGGTGCAAATGAGAACACTAAGAACTCGGAACTTTTTTACCCTAAGGAGACGCCCGTGGCTACGACCGATCTTGAACATATCAACACCATTCGCATATTAGCCGCCGAAGCCGTTCAGAAGGCTAATTCCGGGCATCCCGGCCTGCCGATGGAAGCCGCCCCCCTCGCCTATCTGTTGTGGACCAGATTTATGCGGTATAATCCTGAGAACCCCGCGTGGGCTAATCGAGACCGCTTTGTCCTGTCCGCCGGCCACGGATCGATGCTGCTTTACGCCATGCTGCACCTCACGGGCTATGATCTGTCGCTTGAAGAGATCAAGAATTTTCGCCAGTGGAACAGCCTGACGCCCGGCCATCCGGAATACGGTCTGACACCCGGCGTGGACACAACCACCGGACCGCTCGGTCAGGGGATCAGCACCGCCGTCGGGATGGCTATGGCAGAGGCCCATCTTGTCGCCCGATTCAACCGCCCCGGCCATGATGTGATTGACCATTTTACCTACGTGATCGCCAGTGATGGTGATTTGATGGAGGGGGTCTCTTCGGAAGCGTGCTCGATGGCCGGGCATCTCGGATTAGGCAAGATGATCGTGGTGTATCTGGACAACCACATCACCATAGAGGGTTCTACGGATCTGGCTTTCTCCGAGAATGTAGGCTTGCGTTTCGACGCATACGGTTGGCATGTGCAGCGGGTGATGGACGGCAATGACCTGGCCTCGTTAGAATCCGCGATCCACGCTGCTCAGGGCGTAACGGATAAACCTTCTATAATCGTCTGTCGAACAATTATCGGTTACGGCAGTCCCAACAGGGCAGGCACCTCCAAAGCCCATGGCGAAGCGCTCGGAGAAGAAGAACTGGCACTGACCAAGAAGAATCTGGGATGGCCCGCCGAACCGGCGTTCTATATACCGGAGGACGTACTCACTCATTTCCGGCAGATGGCGTCCCGTGGTAACGAACTGGAGTCCGCCTGGAAACAGACGGTTGATGCCTATACTGCTGATCATCCGGATCTATCCCGGGAGATGCAACGTTGTCTCAACGGCGATCTGCCTGAAGGCTGGGAAAATGACCTGCCGATCTTTACGCCCGATCTGGACGATATGGCGACCCGGCAGGCATCTGGCACGGTCATCAACGCCCTGGCCGCTCGTATTCCTGAGCTGATGGGCGGTTCAGCCGATCTGGCCGGGTCCACCAATACGATGATCGAGGCCGAGACGGATTACGCCGCCGGTCATTATATCGGGCGTAACCTGCGTTTCGGCGTACGGGAACATGCCATGGGCGCGGCGCTGAACGGCATGATGGTACATGGCGGCGTAATCGCTTACGGTGGGACGTTTCTGGTGTTTTCCGATTATATGCGCCCGGCCATTCGTCTGGCGGCATTGATGGAGGTCGCTCCCATCTACGTCTTTACCCATGAGAGCGTCGGCCTGGGTGAAGATGGTCCAACGCATCAGCCCATCGAGCATTATATGGCCCTGCGGGTGATCCCGCATCTGATCGTCATCCGGCCTTCCGACGCCACCGAAACGGCAGAGGCGTGGCGCGCCGCTCTTCTGCACCGAAACGCACCGGTCGCCCTCCTGCTCACCCGACAGAAGATGCCTGTTCTGGATCGGACGACGCTGGCTTCTGCCGAAGGACTACAACAGGGCGCCTATATTCTGGCGGATGCGGAAGGTCCAACACCGGATGTCATCCTCATTGCAACCGGTTCCGAAGTTCATGTGGCGCTGGCCGCCAGAGAGATGCTGGCCGCAGACAGTATCGGCGCACGCGTTGTCAGCATGCCGAGTTGGGAGCTGTTCGAGGCGCAGCCGGCAGATTACAAAGAATCAGTCCTGCCCACCTCTGTTACTGCCCGGCTGGCTATAGAAGCAGGGGTGACCCTTGGTTGGGAGCGATATGTCGGTACACAGGGCGATGTAATAGGCATTGATCGCTTTGGCGCCTCCGCACCGGCTAAGATCATTTTCGAACAGCTGGGCTTTACGGCAGAGAACGCGGCCGCCAGAGCGAAAGCGTTACTCGATGGCTAAGCGTAAATCGCGCAGGTAATGGTTTTCATCACGCCGGTCGGCTTCCGATACGCCGCCGGCGTCTGCTCCTGATCTTTCCGCGCAGGACGTGCCTCCTCCCTATCCCCCTACGCCGCCTGAAAAACCTGATTGGCGGATGACGGCTGCCGTCGTGGCGGCGTTTATACTCGGCGCAGTCGGAATGTGGGCGCTCGATATTTTGACGTGGCCCGGTCTATGCAAACGTATGCTTGACCGTGCCTGCCGGTGAACTGATGACCAGCCCCGTCTACGCCTCGTCCGGCCATCTCCTGTACAACCGGACGCAAGGCGGTAAGCAGGGCATATGGGCTGCCCCTTTTTCAACGGACTCCCCGGGGGTCGGGAGTGAACCGTTTCTTGTTACCGAAAAAGGAGATTGGCCGAGTGTCTCTCTCGATCATACCCTCGTTTACGCTACCACAGTTGGTAAACAGGAACAGCAACTCGTCAGGGTCGACCGCGAGGGTGGCACAATAGGACCTATTGGCCCTTCTCTATCTGGTCTATTTTCACCGGCGGTATCTCCGGAGGATGATCTGATTGCTGTCGTAGGACGGGACGAAGACCGCTGGGATATCTGGATGTATGATATAGGGCAGGGAAGTCGCTCACGACTGACCTTCGATGGGTACCAGGAAAGTCATCCCAGCTGGTCCGGTGAGGGAGATCGCATTGTGTTTTCTATCGCGTAGAACGACTCCACTTTTGTTATCAGTCTGGCGACAGATGGAACCCGAGAACAGGAAACCGAACCTGGTCCGCGTCCTACAACGGCGGTGTACAACCTCAATGGAGCTATTGGAGTGAAGAACTGTTCTATATCCGGGAAAATGACCTGATGGCCGTGCCGATTCGTACGAGCGCCCGTTTTTACACGCTGGCAATTTCCCGGGGACTATTCAGCATCGATGGCGTTTCCGATAACCCGCTGGAGCCGGCCTATGACGTCACCTCAGACGGTCAGCGGATTGTGCTCGTACGAGATGGAATGTATACGACGGAGACGACGGTAACGGTCGTGGAGAACTTATTTCAAAACATGAACAACAGATGAAATACCCGCCTAAAATCATTGACGCCGGCCTTCCCGCGTTGTAAAATCTTAGAGGCTGTTTGGAAAGTTGTTCCGTAGACCAAAGAACGAGCGAAATAGGCGCTATCAAGGCGTGCGAAGTAGCCATTTCTATGAAATGGTGATGGAGCACAGCGTAGAGAGCACATCTCTTTATCTGGATATTGGCATGCCCATCTCACAATCCTGGTCGCGTGACAACGAGGTGCCTTGCCTCTCTTTAGGTCCTTCGGGGTCATTCGACGATATGCATATGTTTGCACCCTGTGTGGCCTATGAAAACGGGATTTTTTCAATGTGGTATTGCGGGGCCAGAGGAGCGGTAAAAGAGCGGGTGTTTCGACTTGGCCTGGCAACCGGTACCGACGGCATTCATTTCACGAAACATCCCGAGGCGCCGGTGTATGATTTTGGGGACGGCAAACATTCCGTCTTGACACCGACCTTGCTTAGAGATCCTGCCGGCCCGGTCCTCAGGGAAAACGGACAACTTCGCATGTGGTTTGCTTCTACCGATTTTGTAACCGGGGATGGCCTGCATACGTTACATGAAACCACCAGCCTTGATGGTCTGACCTGGGAACCACCATCCAATGTGCAACTGGAGCACGTGTACGCGCCCACCATAATAAAAGAAAACAATAGATACAAAATGTGGTATGTGGATGTGTCTATCGACCCCTGGTGTATACGCTATGGAGAAAGTACGGATGGCATCCGTTGGGCAGTACAAGACACGCCTGTTTTACAAATGGATCAGCCGTGGGAGGCCGGCCGGCTTTTCTATCCGACCGTGCTCAAACTGAACGGCCTGTATCTGATGTGGTACGGCAGTTATCACGGTCCGGAAAAGCAGAAAACGGCACTTGGTTTTGCCTTGAGTGAAGATGGATTAGCCTGGCGAAAATATCCGGAGAACCCGGTGTTTGAACCTGACCCGACGCGTGAATGGGAATCGCATTATACGACCAGCCAGTCCATATTACGGCTTACAGACGGTTCCTGGCGTATCTGGTATGCCTCCCGGACCAAACCACCGTTCGTTCACAAATATTTCGCCGTCCGGACCGCCAGAGGCCATATCATAACGAACCCATAAATCATGCCCTCATTCAAACTTGGCACATCCGTGATCGAACCGAAAACGCCCGTAATCGCCGGTTCGTATAAAACCATCACGTTTACCTACACCGCCGGGCATCCTATCGATGATACCGGCTATCTGAAAATCGTATTCCGGTTTGCCGGCGATTTTGGAGCGCCTCAATTTTCTGATGCGTCCGCCCCCAATTTTTGCATTGTGAGGACAAGCGCCGATTGCCGTATCGAGCCTCGTTGGGATGTAAAAGGGCATATCCGTCCGTGGGGACGAGCTCTATTCCTCAAAGTCATGGGCGGTTTTGTGAATACGGGTGAACAGATTGAGGTGGTCTTCGGGGATAGGTCGAGCGGATCGCCGGGCTGGCAGATGCAGACGTTTTGTGAAGAGACCTTTGAATTCAAAACACTGGTTGATCCGATTGCTACATACCAGTTCAAAGAATTGCCTCTTTCTCCGGTCTTACAGATTATTCCGGGCGATTCCGTCAGGACCGTTTGCATCGCGCCTTCGCAGGTACAGGCAGGTGAGCCGTTCACCTACTTTCTCAAACGAGAAGATCGATGGGGTAATCCGACCGGCATCCCCGAAAAAAAGAGACATGCCGGCCTGTCGACACCCGGTGTTCTGACACTTACGGCCGTAGATAAAAAGACAGATCTATCTTTCGTCAGTAATCCGATCGTGGTCCTTTATGAACCATCACCGCTATGTCGTTATTGGGCGGACATACATGGGCAGTCCGAAGAAACGGTCGGCACGAATACGATTCACGACTATTTCACCTTTGCGCGGGACTACGGCCTGCTTGATATCGGTGGCCATCAGGGCAATGATTTTCAGATCACCGACGACTTCTGGGCGACCATAAACGACACCACGCGTACCTTCTATGAACCGGGCCGTTTTGTGACGTTTCCCGGTTACGAATGGAGCGGCAACACCCCTCTGGGCGGTGACCGGAATGTATTCTACCAGGATGAAGGTGGATTGATCAGTCGTAGCTGCGGGGATCTGGCGCCGGAGGTAAATGATACCCATTCATCGACGGCAGAAGAGCTGTTCACTTTTTTGAAGCAACAAACGGATCGAACGATGTTTGTGGTGCCCCATGTGGGCGGCCGTTATGCCGATATTCGGATGCATGACCCGGCACTCGAGTGGAATGTGGAAGTGCACTCGGCCTGGGGGACCTTCGAATGGCTTGTTGAAGATGCCTTCCGGATGAACTACCGCGTTGGTATCTGTGCCAATTCAGATGGCCATAAAGGCCGCCCGGGCGCATCCTATCCCGGCGCCGGCAAGTTCGGTTCCTACGGCGGCCTCACCTGTGTTCTGTCAGATGCGCTGGACCGTAAGGCTGTTCTATCTGCGCTTCGGGCCAGGCATTGTTACGGCACCACGGGCAACAGACCGATCATAGAAATCCGGCTAACCTGGCCGGATGGCCGTGAGGCTAAGATGGGCGATCTTGTTGAGGATGGCGCCGGCATCCCTGAACTGCATGTCCGAGTTGTGGGGACAGGCCCCATTGAACGTATTGAGATTCGAAATGGCCTGGAGACCATGACCACCGAGAGACCATATGGCGTCGACGATCTTGGACGGCGGATCAAGGTGGTCTGGAGCGGGGCCGAAGTGCGGGGTCGTGACCGTATGGTATCCTGGGATGGCACATTACATATTCAGGACAATATGATTACCCAGGTCCAACCTGTTAATTTCTGGAATGCCGATCAGCCGCTTCAGCAGTCTGATGTGAATCGTGTGACCTGGAAGTCTGTTACCACCGGTGGCGTGGCTGGTGTGATTGTGACATTAGGCAAACTACAAGACGGCCTGATGGAAATCGACACGGTGCAAAAAGTCGTATCCTGTCGTATCGATGAAATTGGCCTGCAACCCCTGATCTGGTCATGTGGTGGTTTAAGAAAACAGTTGGCAGTCTATCGTTTACCTGACCAGCCGTCGTCCTACGAATTCGAATACGATATGCCATTGACAGATTTACATAAAGGCGATAATCCTATATATATAAAAGTTACGCAGGAAGATGGTCATATGGCGTGGACCAGTCCGGTGTATATCATTCAGTAAAAGGAGTATATATGCTGCACATCGGCATTATCGGCTGCGGTGGGATGGGTACGCATCATGCCAAAGTCATCAGTGAGATGGACGATTTAGCGCTCGTAGGCGTAGCAGATTCGATTAAAGAAAAAGCTGATCAGGTGGCCGGAGAATTATTCACCACGGCCTTTGAAGATTATCGGGATCTGATTTCTTATGTAGATGCCGTTATGATATGTACGCCTCCCTTTGAACGCACTCAGATTGTGATCGATTGCGCCCAGGCTGGTGTACATATCTTTGTGGAGAAACCAATTGCTCTGGACCTGGAATCGGCAGATAGGATGCTTGAGGCGGCGGAAAAGGCCGATGTCATTATGATGATCGGATATGTCCTGCGATTCACCCATCCGTTTCAGATTCTGCATGAAACCTTTGCCAAAGGCAAATTAGGCCGCCTGGTCAACTGCTGGACACGTCGATATATGCCTTACGATACGTCAGGTCGGTGGTATGGTGACCAGTCCAAGAGCGGTGGGGTCGAGCTTGATTTCGCCAGTCACGACATCGACTGGTTGCGCTGGGTTGGCGGTGAGGTGCGTCAGGTGTGCGGTCGGGTGGAACGCGTGCGGCCCGGCATACAGGCAGACGAGCACGTACACGCGGTGATGTTATTCGATAAAGGTATAGGGTCAGTGGATGCCAGTTGGGCGCCGGGATTGAGTGATAGCTCTATCGGCATTCTGGGTACCAAAGGCAGTATGATCGTAGATCACGACGGTACGATCCGTCAAAAGATCGGAGAGGAGGAGGAAACGGTCATTCGTCCATGCAAAGGGGAAACGATACAAAGACATTTCGTGCGTTGCGCTACTCAGAAAAGAACACCCAAGGTGACCGGATATGACGGCCGGGCCGCTCTGGAGATTGTGCTGGCTATTCAGGAATCTTCGATGGCTGGTCATTCTGTGGAAGTAGAACATAAATCTAAATAGGTGGAATCGACAGCCCATCAATCGATGATCGTCACGGATGTTATGCTTCAGCGCCTCCCACTTCGCCCATGACGTTTCACGTGTCTTCATATCCGATATGTAATCGTCTGCCAGAAAGATTTCATGACGACTTTCCACAATTTCCATGTGACGATAGAGACGGTTCCGGTTCTACGGCCTTCATGCCGGACGGGGTAATAAAAGATTTTGTGTTATATTTTTTATCAAGGTGCCGGAGATTAAAATGTTCGGGGCAATGGTATCGTCCGGGATATGCTCGATGATTTTTCGTAGTACCGATGCGCGTATCATGCGGTACGGCGTGTTCACGTCCTGCATCCCGGGTCCGAAGAACCGTCTAATCGTCCAGCGGGAAAAGGCGCTGATGAATTTTCGGCTGACGTTCTGGGTGCGATGGGTACGTATGCCGAACATCGCATCAAAGGTCTGTCTGTGTTCCCGGAGTATGGGAAACGCCTCCGGTTTCATTTCGTCATCGCTATCGCATTGAAACCCCCAATCGGCTATCCCGACTGCCCGGTGATAGCCTTGCAATATGGTCGGTCCATGACCGCTGTTCGGCTTATCAATCACTTGTAGACAAGGATGATCGAACGATATCAGGTGGGTGAGCGTATCATCGGTGGAGCCGTCGTTCAAGACCAACATTTGATATTGAATGCTCAGTCTGTCCAGCATCTCCAGCCACGAGCGTACCACGTTCTCTATGCAGGCTTCCTCATTATATACAGGTATCACCACGGTCAGGTCATAATGCATGATTGGTCTCTATGTTCATATAAGCACCGAATTTCCTGATTCATAAATCCTGCTTCATAAATCATCATTCATCATTCCCCTTCCGCTCTCAAATACACCCGATCCGCCGTTCCCAGACTGTCGAATATCTCCTCGTTATGGGAAATAAGTAGAATGCCCTTACCCTCCTCCTGCTTGGTGAGCAGCAGGTCGATCATTTTTTTGATGCTCACAAAATCCAGCCCGTTCAACGGCTCATCCAGAATCAACAGTTCTGTATCCAATGAGAGGGTCCGAAGCAGATTCAGTCTTTGTTTCTGTCCACCGCTTAAGTATTTGATCGGCCTGTTAAGGAAGGAATAATCCACTTCCAACGGAAAATGTTCCTCCAGCTTACGGTGGACATAATCAGACGTAATATGTTCGGGATAGGGCAACCCGGCGAAGATATCTTTGACCCTGGCGTTCAAATTCAGAGCCTCATCCGCATGTTGAAAAACCATACCCATTTTTCTGCCCCATAGTTGCTGCCAGAACTGTGTCGGGGTCGCATCTGTCAGATGGATCTCTCCAAGATGCATATCGAAATTTTGCCCACGCATCAACCCCATAATCAGTTTGGCCAGGGTGGTTTTACCTACACCGCTGGGCGCATTGAGATATACGATCTGATGGCGACGGATGATCAGCGGAGAAGCATTCTTGGATCGCGCATACCGGGACAGGATCAGACGTCTCCCAAATACGGAAATGCCGCTCTCCAGCCGCAGTAAAATATCTTTTGGAGACCGCCTTGACTTCCTTGCCTTGTGAGACGACGGCGTGTCCTGGTTTGTTTTTATCCATTTTAAATAGGATTCAGGCGAGAATTCATTAAGCTGCAACCGATTCTTTTTCAGGGTCAATTCTTTAAAGACGATCGAATCGACCAGGTCGGTATGAAATTTGAACACCTCGGATATCATGGAATAATCATGGGTGATCAGCAGGGTGGTAAACGGGCGCCGTCTAAACTGGTTAAATAAGAAGGCCAGAAAAAGATTTCGGGTCTCGTTGTCCAGGCTGCCGGTCGGCTCGTCGAACACGAACATAGTCTGTTCCGAAGGGGATGCGTGTATTATATAGAGCTCGATTTTTTTAAAGGCCATAGCCAGCAGAAAACGCTGCTTTTCACCGCCGCTGGGTCGATGCGGCTGGGGATACACGCGGAGTAACTCCTTTATCCCTGTTCCCCGGGTCGTCTCCCAGAGTTGACTTAAGATATCCGGCTCCGTCCGCGCTTGCGCCAGGGTCCCTTCCCGAAGCTGATCCTGTAACTTCATGAGCGGATTAAGATGCGATGAGGGCTCCTGGAACACGAAGAACCCGTCTGCCTGCATGTCGACGACATGCCTGGTCTTGAGATAGGCCTCGTAGGGTATCCCGTTGACGACCACATCGAGTTCCTGCGGATCGAGAAGACCGTATATGGCTTTTGAAATAATAGATTTACCGATACCCGATTCGCCGAAAAGGAAGGTGATCTGGTGACGAGGGATATCAAAACGATCTGCCTCGACCAACAGCTTGCCCTGAGAAGAAATATGAATTTGGTATGGAAATGTGCGGTTGCTCATCCCTTCAATACTCCGTACCGTTTAGCAAAGCCATTGGCGATATGATAGATGGACAACAGGGTAAACACAATCAGGAAGGCCGTAGTCAGACCCTGGAGATGCTGGAAAAAAAGATTCGGGAGGTAGGTCAGGTGCGTCAGGGTATACCCAATCGCCAGAATATCCTGTTTGCTGTCTATCCTGGCCAGCATACTGCCCAGCGTGATCGGCAGATTCACCGGGCTGACATTTGTAGACAGGCCAACAGAGATGATAAAATCCACGCTGCACTGGAGAAAAATGGCAATACCGAAAATGGCGATCAGTTTGTTAATGATATGCACCAGGCTATTTTTCCATAAGATCTCAACATGTATGATGCGATGTTCCGATATACCGCAGCACAACATCGCATTGACAAAATCAAGCGTATGGTAATGATCGATCCGTTCTCGAATGAGATCCGCCAATTCCGGAAATACAAACAGGCTGGTCACTATCGCCATCAGGATCATCACGAGCAGTTCGCTCTGTAACACCTCCTGACGCAGCATCATGGTAATGAACACATACCCCACAAGCACACCGATAATCTGAGGTATTGATCGAATCACATTCAGCAGAAAAGACAGGGCCAGGGCCAGCCCCTGTTTTTGAGACCGTTCCAGGGCATACAGACCAACAGCCGCTCCCCAGCCCAGAATGCAACAGAACGCAATGACCAGTACGGCGATCAGGCAGGTGTGTATAAAGGCCGACTGGATTTGCTCGAACGCCGGATTATTCAGAAATATCCGGTTCCATATCCAGAGCGTCACAATACCCGCCGTCCAGATGCTCAACCAGAGCTTGTCTTTCTGCCGGTATAATCGCGCGCCGAAGGTCAGTATCTGTTGTCGGCCTATCATGAGAATCGGGATGGGGGGATGGAAGGGTAGAGGGACTAAACTCCCCCATCCTTCCATCCCCCCATCCTTCCATCCTTCCTTTCCCCAGGCTTACCCATTCTCATACCTTCTGGTCTCGTAATCCTTCCACCAGTCCACGCTTATTTCCGTAAATTTGACGATCAGGAAGAGGCACATAAGGATGAACAGAATGATATCATACTGCTCATACAGCATATTTTGAAGCAGCTCATAGGCCAGATGACCGTGAATATTCAGAGCCATTTCAATAATGATCAGGCCGGTAATCAAAAAGGACGCCTGTTCTTTAAGAGTCAGGATATACTGATAGCGGGCATTGAGGTATATATGCTGGAAGACGTGATTGGGAAATTGTTTTCTGATACGAAAGATCGCTGGAACAGGAAATGATTCGTACGATGCATTCAGATTCTTGACCACGGCCGTTTGAACGTATCCTTTATGGCTTTCCGCCACCAGAAAGGTGTAAAATTTCTGGGCGTAGGTAATGAGGAGGCCGTTGGAGATCACGCCCAGCAAGATCATGAAAAAGAACGTATCCGTATCGAATCTGGACCGCAAAGAATAGGAGAGGACGTATGCAGGAGAAAACAGCACGAGAAGCAAAACCCCTTTTGCTGCGGCCTTCAGGAGCAATAGCCCTCCCGCACGAACCTGAGGCCATAACGCAGAGGCATCGGTATAAGGCGGCATATTCCGGATAAACTGTGCAAATTGCGCCATATAAGAACCCCGTTGCTGCTTCTCCTGCACAAAACGGAAAATGGCCAGGGTCTGCACGCCGTAATAGGTCAGGACCATAACCGGCAGGTACGTCAGAATGAAGCTGACATACATACCGAGTATGTTAAAAAAATCAGGCCAGGTCATACCCGCCCCGCTACGGAGCAAGGCCTGGAGTTCGGCCATATCCGCTGCGGCGTATCGCTGCGCCCGGGCAACCAGCGAGTCGTTCTGGACAGATGCGTCAGGATGAAAGATCCGGAGGGATTCTTTGAGCAGTGTCTTATGGAGAGGCTGGTTCAGATCGAGAGATGAGAGATTCACATAAGGCGATGCGGCCTCATACTCCTGCTGCCTGGCAGCCTGGCTACCGGATCGTACCCACAGGAAAAAAACAACGAAGAGAAGCCCTATAAAGAGGATACTGCATAGATGCGCCACATATTTTTGAGGTAGGGTTCCGACTAACTTTTTAAACCGTGTTGCAAACTTGATAAGATGTCGTTTGATGTCAGATAATTGAGATCCGATTTTCACCATCATATCAAGATTTTCGGGAAATAACAATGTGGCGGTTTACATATTCGACGGAGAGCCCTTCACGACGTACAAAGGCGTCCAGGTCATTGACAATATACTGTGCGCTTTCTACAAACTGATCGGCATAAGTAGATTCGTTTAAACGACATATAATCCGGTCTTTTTCAACCACCATCTGCCATTGGGGCGCAGCAAGCGCCTGGCCTGTTTCCTGATTCAATGTCTTGAATAAATCGCCTATTACCGTATTTACACTCTGTAAATGGGCCTCGATACGTGAACGAAGATCGGGAGATAATAACTCGGATAACAACGCTTTAGACCGTTCGGGAACCTCCCACGTCTCGCCCCGCGTCCGGGATAAAAAACGGGCCCATCCATATACATCCGACCGTCCCAACCCTTCCGTATAATATCGGCCGTTTTTGAGAAACTGGCGCCGCACGAGGGTACCGGACACCAACGAATGCGGCAGGTGAGCAATCGATAGGCGTTTTGATAAAACGACCGCCTTATCCTGCATGATACGAACCGTATCCATCACCACACTACAACGAGCCAGATAGACGTTAAATCCGGCTTTGTCGATCTGGGCCAGGGTCTTTTCATCCTCTTTGATAAGATAAAACATATTATTATGTAGGCGTACGATCATACAATGCGTAAAGTTATCGCTCATCAACGCATCATATTGTACGATTTCCATCGGAATATATGGACGAAATAACCGGCTCTCTTTAAAAGAGATATCCTGTTGGTATTTGTTGTATATGGTCAACGCTCTCGGGTGTTCCACCAGGAATAGATCAACCGTATCGGTGGTTTGACCGAGGGCTGGAGCCGTATTGGTATACAGGTTGGCGATTACCAGTACGGCAATATAGAATAGCATTTGGGCAGGTAGGCAGGTAGTCATGTGGTCATAGTCGGACATCATGTAAACGTGTGAACGTGTACGTATGTAAGTCTCCCTGACACGCTTACATGCTCACATACTGATTTTACTCTTCAATACGTTCTTTCCACTTTTCAATGGTCGATAACTGAGAAGCTACACCATATAGATGAATCGTGTTTTGATCGAATTGTGTATTGAAATAAGCCAGAGAAGGAAGAGAAAACAGCCAGACGCCGAGGGCCATTTCGTGTTCCAGCTCGTCGATGAACCCGGCGTAAGCCTGCTTGTCACCGATCTCCCGTGTCGCCATAAAACCGTGCAGATATTCCAGATACTTAAGGACATCCTTTTGCTCAGGCGATCCAGCCGTGGCATCCAGTCGACTGAAATTGCTGGCAGCGGTAATGCCGGTAGGATCTAGGACTTCTTCATTTTTCTTATTGCGAGTAAGTTTTAAATTGATCCTGTAGGTAGCCAGGTCGGGCGTACGAAGAAAAATGTCATACAAATCAAAGAGAAAGTTGCTCTTGTATCCGATGAAGGCGATCAGAATGCCATCATAATCCCCCCGGGCAATGTCTTCATTCTGTATGACTGTCGCCTTGATTTTGTTAAAAAATAGATTTTCATCATTCAAGGCTTCGACCAGTTCGTTGTACTCTTCCCGATACCCGTAATTGGCAACGGCCACAATCCGCAGCGTATCCGGCAGGGCGGATAAATCCGGCTCGACGGTATCCCGCCTGGGGGACACGATTTGCTCTTCAACGTAGTAGGATGAAGACGGGAAGACGCTGTAATTCAGGTAATCGCTGTAATTATCCTCATTGCCCTTGTAGTCGACAATATGTCTCTGCTGTTCGGTGCCGACCTTGTAGAGCCGATCCATGAGGGCCTTAGGATCTATAAACTGTCGTACCGCTTTGCGTTGATCCCGCGATAGTCGTTGCGTGTTAAGCAATATGGCAAAGAACGTGGTGCTGATATTCGATTTTTTAAAAAAACGCTCTTCATCGCCTAAAATAGGCGAAATGCTACCGAAGGGCGTACCTAACAGCACGTTGAATCGGGCATTGTTAAGCTCTGTAGTAAAGGTACTGTTATCGATGAAAGGCTGAAGTATCACATTGTTGATGTGGGCCGTGCCGCTCGGATTCTTATAAAACTGAATGGTATCCTTCTTCTCTTCAAAGGACGGGACCGGCATATAGGGGCCTGTACCTACCGAATATGAAACGGCGGTAAGTTCAGCGGTATTCGGCAATATTTTAAAGGACAGAACTTCTTTAATCTCATCTTCCAGCCAGATACGATCCCCTTTAAACTTAAACTGTATTTCGTCATCCGCATTCGGGCCTTCAAAATCAAAATTCTGTAACGCTTGCGCGATAAGAATGTAGTCGCGAGAGAGACTGCGCAACCGTTCAATACGGCGTAAAGTAAAATTGATATCCTGCGCGACGAATGTGACGGCCTGATCCGCGTCCACCACATTAACCGTCTCATCATCAACCGTCACCTTATAGCTGCTGTGCCACTTCTGCGTCGAATTCAGTTTTATGGTCACTACATTATTGGCATCCATGCCGACAAACGTCCCCAGCCCACTTTCATACGCGATGCCACTCGGTGTTGCGACCAGATTAAACAGACCGTCGAACATCAACTCATCTAATTTGTCGGAGAGATCGTCCGAACTCGGTAGATGGGGGTCCATCAAAGGCTTTTGATGGGATATATACGGAAACCCGATGGTATCCGATATATCTTCCGGCCACAGGAAAAAGATCAAGGCCGGAATCAGGATCAATACGGGAATGATATACAGCAAGCGTTTAGATGTCATAGGTGCCTCAAAGTTATGCCAATTTTAAATTACGATTGGAAAATCTGTTAATCCCAATGGCTTGAAAAACAGTATAGAGTGCAGAGTACAAAGCACGAAGCACAAATTAGTCTTTTCTCATAATGGGTCGTTGAGACATGGTACTGATTTCGAAGACCTGGAACGATGAATGCGTAAATTCTATCTCCATAATATTGTTTTCATCGGCACGCATCTGGACGGGGGTCAATTGAGCTTCATAATCGTTTTGTTCTGTCGGCGCTGTAATCGTAAATCTTCCCTGAGGCTTGAGTTCTTCCTTATTCAGTTTGATGTAATTATACCATTGTTTTGTCGTGGCATGCTGCGCTAACTCTTTCGGTAATTTGATATTCACATCGAAAACCGGGAACTTGGCCTGTGAGGGGATCACGACATTTAATCGGAACAGGTAGGTGTTTTCACCACCCGCATTAATGGTGGTGGGCAATACATATATCTTCCTATATTGGGCTGCTTTGGTAATCCATTTCGGTGTTTTAGGATCGCATTCGGCAATCACATTTTTAATTCGCCGATCGCTTCCCTGGTAATATTTGCCGTGGGTGACGATCGCGCGGGCTTTTTCAACGCCGCGGTCCCGAATGTTTCGGGTGAACGCCCGGTATATTTCCGGAATGGCAGAAGCAGGAAACACATTATGTTTCAGATTCTCTATATAGGTCTGAACTTCGGTATTCCGCCTGGCCAGATCTGCGGATGACCCTGAAGTAAATGACAGGGTATATATCGGAGTGAACGCTTCATTACTATAGAGCCCATCTACATTGTCGATCGTCATTTTATTCGCTTCGACAAAGGCATCGACCCGCACTTTGGAGCCTCCTTCAACCGCCGTCACCATGCGGCTTTCCAGACGCCGCACCGTAGCCAGCTTGGTGGCGGCGAAACGCCCCAGCCGTAGAAACACCTCGTCTTCATGCAACGCCCGCAACTGCTGTTCCCCCTGAGCCCACATCCGGCCTTCGAGCGACACGGCAATGACCGCCTGCTGCTGATCCAGAGAACGCTGGTCTACATCGCTATATTGTTGCAGGAGGAAATCGAGACGGCGATACGCAGACAGCAATTGAATGATGGCCCGATATTCCCGCTGCGAGGATAGGGTATTCACCTGCTGGACCACGCCCTGGGCCGCCGCGAAGTCACGTCCGAACCGCGTGGCTTCACTCCGAATCCGGTTCACCTCATCATTCAGCAGGATCACACACTGGAATTGATTATACTGATCAAACGACGCACTGCGCTGTTCCGGCATAATCCGATTCAGTTCATCGATATGATCCAGCGCCTCGCGGTAGTGGTTGTTGGAGGGCCAGGTAAATTCGGGATTGGTGTACCGTTCTGCTTCGGCCAGCCTGGCCTGGGCCGCTACCAGCCGTTGCGCTTCTGTATTATAGGCATTGATAAAGATGATCAGGTCACTTAATCCCCGCGGCACCGCCCGGTTGCTACCGCGATACAGGGCTTCTACATCGGATAGATCAAAAGGGAACTGGATCTGGCTTACTTCACTCTTGCCGGCAATAGTACGTTCCAGATACGGCACCACACCGGGCAGACGCCCTCCCAGTACGCTCCGGGCTTCGTCCATGATGGGCTGTGAAAACCGATTGGTTTGATTGAGAAAGTTAACCAGCATCGACGAGGATTCCAGTAATCCGCCCAGGTTGTTACGCGTATCTGAATCGACTTGAAATACAGCGAGCATATCACGATAGTCGGTCTGAAATTGTATTTCATCATAGATATGATCGAGTAAAGTTGCATAATCGCGATAGGTCTGATCATCGGAATTGATCAGGTCGGCAGGGAACAGTTGCTCTGTATCCTGCAACGCCTGCTTAATCGTCTGCAATTGGTCCGATGTACCTGCCAGAGTATTTAAGGCACTGACAAAGTCGAAATTCGTGAAGTGATACGTCTTCCCCAGTGTGCTATAGATGGTGCGATCGACGCGATTCTGGTCAAGCCGGTCCGACAGATCCGCATGGCTGTTCTCAAACGTGTATCGCCAGATCGGAACATACCGGTATTCAAGCGACAGGGTCAGATCCTGCCCCACTGTTTCAACGACCCAATACGACTCCACCACAGAGGGATCCAGACGATAGACGCTGACCCCGATCTGCGTACTCTCATCATCTGTCCGGGGGTCTCTATCTTTTCCTTTACTGAAAAGCGTAGTGAAATAGGTGCCGATTAACGATTTCTGATCCGTACGCAATACCAGATAAAAATCGGCAGCCGGCGGAGCCGGAAAACGGACGTAATATTTCTTATCCTGCTTCAGCTCGAGTAATTCGGTCTTCTCTTCGCTTTTCGATTTGGTCAGTTCAATATATGACCCTTCCAGAGATGAGATCGGCGGTTTGGGTTTCAGTTCTTTATACGCACCGCAACCGGCGAAAGCCAGAAGCAATACGATACCCAATAGTACACGGCATTTCATGGCATTCTCCTTAAGGGAGCTTAAGAGGGATCAATTTTCCATAAGACCTGTTATCCCATAATATTCAAAATGCCATATTATAGCAAGATGTTTTGAGGGCAGGCAGCGGGTAAGCGGGTGGCAAAACGAAACCTCATGGTTACGTCAATCTATTTCTCTATCATCAGACGCTTGACATGCTATAATGTTTCAGGTAATATTTTGGAGCCAGACTACGAATCTAAGAATCCCGCAGGACTTTCAGGGGACTACAGGATTCGTAGTTTCGTAGCTTCCCCGATTCGTAGTTTACAACACAGGAGACGCCCATGTCGGCACAGCCTAACTTACTCTTTGTCTTTCCGGATGAACTGCGCCAGCATGCGCTCGGTTTTATGAACCAGGACCCGGTCATCACACCGCATCTCGACCGTTTTTCTACGGAGAGTCTGGTTCTTACCCACTGCGTCAGTAATCGGCCTGTTTGCAGTCCGTACCGGGCTATGTTGCTTACCGGTAAATATCCGCATGCCAACGGCGTATTAACCAATTGTAATTCGAACAACATGGTCTACAACAACTATCTGGACGCGTCCTTAACCTGCCTGCCGGATATTTTACACCATGCCGGTTACAGCCAGGGATACATAGGCAAATGGCATCTGGACCCACCCTCCGACCAGCATGAATACACCGAGGGACCACGTTCAGACGGCATCGTCTGGGATTCCTATACGACGCCGGACCGACGGCATGGCTTTGACTTCTGGTACAGCTACGGTTGTTGTGACCGGCACTTCAATCCCCACTACTGGCCGACCGATGCGGCCATTAATGAGCGGATCGATATCGAAGAGTGGTCGGTCAAACACGAGACGGACGTGGCCATCAATTACATCCAGAATGCCGACGGCAGGCATCGCGATCCCGACAAACCGTTTGCGCTGGTGATCTCGCATAATCCGCCCCACATGCCGTTCGATCAGGTACCGAAACAGTATGTGGATAGGTATGGTGATGCCACGAATGAAGAACTGCTCAACCGACCGAACGTACGTTTTGAGGGGGAAGGCGGTGGGGTAGCGAAAATACACGGCAAAAACTATTTCGCAGCCGTAACCGGTGTGGATGAGCAATTCGGCCGTATCCTCCAGTGTCTCCGGGAAGAAGGTCTGGATGAGAATACGATCGTTGTTTTTACTTCAGACCATGGTGAAATGATGGGCAGCCATGGCCGGTACGGTAAGTCCGTCTGGTATGACGAATCCCTGCTGGTGCCTTTCCTGATTCGATGGCCGGACCATATACAACCGGGCAGAGACGACCTGCTGCTCAGTACGCCTGATCTGATGCCGACGCTACTTGCGCTCATGGGCCTCGGTAACCAGATTCCGGACGATGTGCAGGGCACCGACCTGTCCGGTGCGTTTCTGGGTCATGACATCAATCGACCTGCCTCCGCCCTCTATCTGGACGTACACCCGGCCCACCCTGCCGAAGGAAAGCGCGGCGTGCGCACCCATCGCTATACGTTTGTTATCGAACGCGAATCAGGCCACCCGGACCGGTATATTCTGCATGATAATCAGGAAGATCCGTATCAACTACGCAATGTGGCTGGGGAACAACCGGATGTGGTGCGGGAGTTGAAGGACGAGACGCATCGGTGGCTGGTCAAAACGGGAGATCCGTGGGATAGGTCAAGGTAGGAGTAACGAGATCTCGTCAATAGCTATAAATCGCCTCAACCCCGGTGGTATATTTGGAATGCCGATTTACCCGGATCGGCAAGGTCTGCACAGCACGATTCACCTGATCTCTGGCCGAAGGTTCCGCTTTAAACTCAATGACTATAAGATCCGATATATTCGCCCGGTGGGTCACATTCGGCGTCGGTTTATATCG
>CAJXCW010000043.1 GCA_913051705.1 uncultured bacterium | reverse complement strand
ATCCTGATTTACCGGATTTTTTCATAAAGTTGTTTTCTGTCCACTCCAACAACAACATTCTTCTATTTATCCGCTGGCGATTGATTGGTCGTGGGGGGTATAGGTTTTCAATAGGCCTGGTCTGATCACGAATAAAAAAAGGGTCATACTTTCCCCCCAGGGGCCCTCCGCCAAAGAGGGAAAACCTATGGTAATAAAATGTGGTAAATCGAAGTCGACGTCTTCAGAATGACTGGCGACAAGGGCACCCAGACCCGGATGTTTCATGGAACCCTGCGGTGCATAGCCGGTATGGACTAAATAGCGCGCACGATTATGATTGCCCTCTTTCGAAGTCATTGACCGAATAACCGCGAGGAGTTGCGCTTGCTCTGCTATCAGCGGTAAATGCTCACATATACTGAGTGCATTTACGGTGGTTTTGATATCTTTAACCCCCCCACCTGACCTTGACCCAGGCTTTGGGTCGAATGTATCGATGTCTGGGCCCGCCGTTCATATACAATAAAATGCAATTCTTGACATTTCTTCTTGTTTGTGCTGATCCAGGAAAAGGGTCAAACAGGTGTATTCCTGCCAAGCCGATAAAACCGGTGAGGCCGACCGGTAAAAAAGATCTTCTGCTATATCCGGATGGCATCGATGTCATGAGGGACTCCCTTATGAAACCGTTTTTAAGAAGGTGTTTAAAAATATCTCCTGCGAGAAAACGGATTGATATCAACTTTTTCGCTCGATTTTCGCAAAACGGCCCTGTTTTCTAAACACCCTCTAATGATTTATAGAACGACCTTTGTGGTCCACCTTTTTATATGCCGCTGATAAGACTATTTTGGTTCATTATAACAGACCGGTCTTGCTAATTCCTAGATTCTATTAGATATTATACCTATGGCCATTGATTATTTATATCGAACCTCGACATTACCGGAAACCATCCTTCAATTCGGCAGTGGAAAATTTTTAAGGGCGTTTGTCGATTTTTTTGTTCATGAAGCAAATATAGAGGGCCAGGAAGTTGGTCGGATTGTTGTCGTCCAATCAACGGGCAGAGAGCGATCTGACGCGATCAACCGGCAGAAAGGACGATATCAGGTATTTATCCGTGGCCTTCAACGCGGTGAACCTGTTGATGAGAGTGTGATGATTGAAAGTATAAGCCGGGCGATTTATTCCGGTACGGATTGGGATGCCGTATTGGATACGATGGCGTGTGATACGATCAGATATATTATATCGAACACCTCAGAGGTGGGCTATAATCTGTCAGATTCGGATGGATTATCAGATGCGCCACCTGATTCTTTCCCAGCAAAATTATTACAGGTATTACACACCCGGTATGAAGGATCTCAGGCCGCAATTACGGTTATACCATGTGAACTCATCGACGAAAATGCCCATCAGCTGAGACAAATCGTAGTTGATCTCGCCCGTCGATGGCGGCTGAGCCCACACTTTTTTGATTGGATGCATACAGAGGTCATCTGGCTCAGAACCCTCGTAGACCGTATCACCATTGATCCTCCCGAAGACCATCCTCAATTAGCAACCGACCCGTTGTTAACCATAACGGAACCGTTTGCATTCTGGGCGCTTGAGCGGCATCCACAAGGCAATGTGTTTTTAAACCACCATGCCATGATTCAGACAGATGATGTGAAACCATATGCTCTACGTAAGGTACGTATCCTGAATGGGGCCCACACGGCCCTGGTTTGTCGCGCGATGCCGATGGGTATTCAGACGGTTAAAGAAGCGATGGAACATCCAGATGTCGGACGTTGGATTCGTGATGTGTTATTTACCGAAATCATTCCTGCATTACCCGATGAAGTAGAATCCCCTGTTATATTTGCTGAAAATTGTATTGAAAGATTTTTAAACCCTTATCTAAATCATCATTTACAGGCCATCGCCTTTGAGCATGATACCAAAGTAAAGGTGCGTCTGGTACCAACCTATAATGCGTACATAGAAAAATTTGGACACGCGCCCCCTTTATTGTATGAAATCATGGGAGACTGCGCCACAGAATCTGGAAATTGACCATTTCAGGCCTTTTCATCCTGATAGATCAGATAGATCATATAGATCATATGAAATCTATAATTTTAAATAAACCAACGCGTTTTACGATTGAGTCCCTTTCTGAACCAGATTCTCCCGGTCATAACGAGGTGTTGGTTAGAATTCACCGTGTCGGCATATGCGGTACGGATTTACATGCTTATCAAGGTCGTCAGCCTTTTTTTTCCTATCCGCGGATACTTGGCCATGAGTTAGGCGTAGAGATTCTTAAAACGGGAGAGGATGTCCAACATATTCAACCGGGAGACCGATGTGCCGTCATCCCTTACCTGCATTGCGGCGCCTGCCTTCCCTGCAGAATGGGCAAAACAAACTGTTGCACCGAGCTTTCTGTTCTGGGTGTGCATACAGATGGTGGCATGCGAACAAAAATGATCTTACCTGCGGATAAATTACTTCCTTCCACCTCTTTGACCTTCGAACAACTCGCCCTTGTAGAAACATTGGGTATCGGCGCCCACGCTGTGCAGAGAGCGGATTTAAAACCAGGTGAGAAAATATTATTGATCGGTGCAGGCCCTATCGGCTTGTCCGTCCTCGAATTTGCACAAATATCAGATGTTGACGTGATACTTCTTGAGCGAAGCAAAAAACGCATCGCATTTTGTGAAGAGCATTACAACCTATTTGGTATTATTAATAACATAGAACAAATAGACCGGGAACTCCTTAATGCTTTACATGGCGACCTGCCGACAGCGGTTTTTGACGCTACGGGTAATGTCCAATCTATGAACAAGGCGCATCAATTAGTTTCGAATGGCGGGAGGCTGATTTATGTCGGTTTTACCCAGGAGGCCATCACGTTCAAGAGCGCTGAATTCCATCGACGCGAAATGACTCTTATAAGCAGCCGCAATGCCAGGAAAGCAGATCTCCAAAGGGTTATGGATCATATTGAAACGGGCGCAATAGATACGACACCCTGGATTACCCACAGGACAAATGCAACGGAAATGACCACTGAATTTCCTCGATGGCTTGATCCCGAATACGGGGTTATAAAAGCTATTCTGGAAATGACTTGAATAATCATTGGAAATCATCATGTCTCAAGCAGAAAAACAAGAACCAACCAAGTTGACTGACGAAGAGAAACTAAAAGAACTCAATCGTATGAAACTCAGTGCGACGGGTTTGCTCGCAGGGGTTACGCTCATTTTTCTTGTGATGGTTTTGTTGCCTGTTCATAATTTTTGGACGGAGCTTGTCCAGGCAACGGCGGAAGCCGCCATGGTTGGAGCGATGGCGGACTGGTTTGCCGTAACTGCCCTTTTTCGTCACCCGATGGGATTAAAAATCCCTCATACAGCCATCATCCCTACAAGCAAAGACCAGATTGGAGAACGTCTGGGGCAATTCTTTCAACATAATTTTTTGACTGGAGATGCCATTACCAATAAGCTGCAATCCATGAATATTGCAGGAAGAGTGGCCGCCTGGCTCAAGACGCCATCCAATAAAGATCAGTTGGCGAACATCGTGTCAAAAGGGCTTGCCGGAATTGTCCGGGCGATTGATGATGAATCGGTCCACAGAGTAATCAGGAACGCGCTTGAAAACCGGTTAGGCAAGGTGCCGGTTACACCGGTCCTCGGAAAATTTCTCGAGAATATCCTTACTGACAACAAACGTAAGCACCTGATTCTCGGCATCATGAAAATGAGTGGCCGTTTATTAAAGGATTATGAAATCCCCATACGCATTAAAATAGCAGAAGAGACGCCCTGGTGGTTTCCGGCGCCTATCGACGATAAGATTTACGACCGCATAGTGACCATTATTTCGCAGCTAAAAGACAATTTAGAAGTCAATGATTCCAATCCTCTATATGAACAATTCGACAATCTGATTGATCAGTTAATTCATGATTTAAAACACTCTGAAGCTTTTATAGAACGGGGTGAGATGATCAAAACTGAATTATTAGATGATACATTGTCGGGTGATTTGCCGATTAAGGTATGGCATACCATTAAATCAAGGTTAATTTTACACGAGGGTGAAAGTTCGTCTGCCACACATGAACCGATTGCTCGTGGCCTGATGGAAATAGGAGAGGCTCTGTCGCATGATCTGGCCATGCAAGACCGATTAAATAATGGTATTGAAACAGGGATTCGTCACCTGATAAACCAATATGGAGACGAGATCGGTAAATTAATCGCCCATACGGTTAAAGGATGGGATGGGGAGTCAACGGCGCAAAGAATTGAGTTGCAAGTTGGTAAAGATTTGCAGTATATACGTATTAACGGTACGATAATCGGCGGACTTGTAGGGCTGTTTATACATTTATTTTCCGTCTTTATATCTTGATCTTGATGCCCTAATTATAGGAGGGTTTTATGGATAAGCAAACTCTGATTGACCATTTAAATGGGGACCTTGCAGCGGAATTAGGCGCGATTATTCAATTTACGATATATGCAGCTAAGGCTACAGGACCATACAGACCGGAACTGGCTAATTTTTTTCTGGCAGAAGTATCTGATGAACAGCTACACGCTCAGTATCTGGCCAATAAAATAGTGGCCCTGGGTGGAGAGCCCACGACCATTCCTCGGCTGGTTATCGTGTCCGACTCCAATCAGAAAAATTTAGAGACCATGCTCTCAGACGAAAAAAACATCGTCAAAAGATACGTGGAGCGGCGAAGTGAGGCAGAGGCATTCGGTGATTATGGATTAATGGTACAGATTGAAGATATGATTCGTGATGAAAGCAATCATGCAGAAGAAGTAGAGCGGATGTTACGGGATTGGCCTGAATAAAGAGGCTTTAGGGCGGCTTTTCTACCCCCTAAAATGAAAAGGTATGTATGGCTTTTGTCTGGAAATGGTTTAAACGGGTTCTGAGTGTCATCGTTATATTAATCATAATTACATTGGCCGTTGGAGCGCTTCGATCAACCCCGATGTCGCCCCATCCCTTCACAGATACCGAGAATATTCTGGTCATCGCTCACCGTGGTGGACGAGGATTATGGCCTGAAAACACCCTGTATGCTTTTGAGCAATCGATCCATATAGGTGTTGATGTCCTGGAATTCGATGTTCATTCCACCTCCGATGGGATCATGGTCGTGATGCATGATGCGACCGTCGATAGGACCACAGATGGGACAGGCCGTATAGAAGACCTTACTTGGGCTCAATTACAACGTCTGGATGCGGGGTATCAATGGTCGGATGAAGAAACCACATCCTATCCTTATCGAGATAAAGGTTTAAAAATTCCGTCTTTTGAGGAAGTATTAAGGGCCTTTCCAGAAACGAGGATGAATATTGAATTAAAATCGTCCAAAGTAGATGATATAGAACAATTACTATCCATGATCGAAGCCCTTCACCCTTCGGGTTTAACGATTTATGCTTCCTTCCGGTCTGAATCCCACGCCTACATTAGAGAAAACAATCCAGAAATAGCCACTGCAGCCACCGTCGGAGATGCTTTTTTATTCTGGGTCTTAAATGCGGTATATCTTGGGTTTTCTTATAATCCACAGGCGCATGCTTTTCAGGTACCGTCCTCCATATTCGACCTTCCCGTCGTCACCCAACATTTTGTTGATGGGGCCCATGGCCATAATGTGGATGTACATGTCTGGACGATCAACGATAAACAGGAAATGCAGCGACTGATTGATACAGGGGTAGACGGTATTATGACGGACTATCCGGACCGATTATTATCCCTCCTGGGCAGGAAATTAAGCCAGGGAATGCCACCTGATTCTACTTCCAATACCCCATAAATTACATGAGTGATACGCCAATAATAGCCGTTGAAGATTTATCAAAAACATACAATAGTGGTGATCGTACTTTAACCGTCCTTCAAGATATCAATTTTTCGGTTCTGGCCGGTGCGTCCATGTCGGTAATCGGCCCTTCAGGAAGCGGTAAAACGACCCTGCTTGGTCTGTGTGCCGGATTAGACCGGGCAAGTAGTGGCAGTGTAAGGCTCAACGGCATCCAACTGGATCAGTTAGATGAAGATGGTCGCGCGCTGTTACGAAATCAACATGTGGGCTTTGTATTTCAGAATTTCCAGCTCATACCGACTTTAAGCGCCGTTGAAAATGTGATGGTGCCTGCAGAGTTGCGTGGAGATACCGGTGTTCATGATCGAGGGGTCGACTTATTGGACCGGGTTGGATTAAAAGACCGGCTCGACCACTATCCGGTTCAGCTCTCCGGTGGAGAACAACAACGGGTTTCCCTGGCCAGAGCATTTATCAATCAACCCATCATTTTATTTGTTGATGAACCCACCGGGAACCTGGACACGGAAACAAGTGAAATGGTTGAACATCTTCTGTTTCAATTAAATGAAGAGGCCGGAACGACCCTCATTTTAGTCACTCATGATATGGATCTAGCAAGAAAAACACATCGTATTCTTCGTTTAAAGGGTGGTAGAATAGTAGAGGATATCGATAATGCCGATGCATAGACATCCATCATCCCATCATCCTGATTATCAATTTCTGCTGACCTCCCGCCACAGTAATGTCTGATACTTCCACTCCCAAATATAAACATCCTGTCCGATTACGCTGGCTGTTTAAAATGGCCTGGCGTGATAGTCGATCGCATCGGCGCAGGTTACTTTTGTACATGTCCTCCATTATACTCGGTACGACCTCTCTCGTAGCGATGCGCACATTAGGGGATAATATGCAACGGGCTATTGATGATGAGGCCAAAGCCCTTCTTGGCGCCGATTTGGATATTAACACCCGGGGGATTTTCAATGATCAAGTTGAGGCCTATCTTCTTTCCCTGGGCGGAGACCAATCTCGACAGATCAGTTTCGCATCGATGATCTTTTTCCCAAAGAATCAATCTTCTCGCCTCATACAGGTTAGAGCCCTTGAAGGTGACTTTCCCTATTATGGTGTGTTGGAGACCATCCCTCCTGAAGCGGAAAAAAAGTTCAGAACGCGTCAACAGGCCCTGGTAGATCATAATTTGATGATCCAATATGATGTGGATGTCGGCGATTCGGTTCGAATAGGGGAAACACTATTCGAAATCGGAGGTCGGATTCTGAAGATTCCCGGTGAAACGGCCACCATGAGCGCCATCGGCCCGAGGGTGTATATTCCCATGCGTCATCTGGTGAGTACGGGTTTACTTCAATCAGGCAGTCGAGTGACCCACAGAGCGTTCTTTAAATTCAAGCAGGATATCGACGTGAAAGTCATGAGAGAGGCCAATCGAGATAGCGAAGCTAAATATAACCTCGATTGGGATACGGTAGAAGACCGCAAGCGTGGCCTGGAGCGTTCGCTTGGTAATCTTTATCGATTCCTGAATCTCAGCGGGTTCATTGCCTTGATATTAGGCAGCATAGGTGTAGCGAGTGCGATTCATACGTATATAAAACAAAAAATGAATATCATTGCCGTTTTACGCTGCCTCGGCGCCAGTGCATTACAAACGTTCTTGATTTATATTATTCAGGCTATTTCCCTCGGTATATTGGGCGCTGCCATAGGCGTGGTCCTCAGTTTTCTGATTTTATTTATAATTCCCCCTCTCATACAAGATTTCGTGCCATTTGAACTGTCGGTTTCATTATCATGGATCCCGGTAGTCCAGGGTATGGGGATCGGCGTATTGATGTCTTTTCTTTTTTCTTTACTTCCCTTGTTATCCATACGTAACATTTCACCTTTATTAACCCTCAGAGCCTATATAGAGCCACCTTCATCGAATTTCAGAGACCCACTGAAAATCGGTGTTATCTTCCTACTCATTTCCGGTATTGCCCTGTTCGGTTTAAGTCAGACCAGAACGTGGCAGCAAGGGCTAGGATTTTCCGGAGGATTACTCGGCGCCTTTATCCTACTGACGATTGTCGCCAAAGGTCTGATACATATAGTCAGGCGGCTGTTTTCGTCTACGTGGAGTTATATCTGGCGCCAAGGTATCGCCAATTTATTCCGTCCGAACAATCAAACGGTGGTGCTCGTTGTGGCATTGGGTTTGGGGACCTTTTTAGTAACCACGTTATATTTCCTACAGAATTCCATCATCGGACATATCACATTATCCGGAAGCGGCCAACAATCCAATATGGTTCTTTTTGATATCCAATCGGATCAAAAAGAAGCGGTTAAAGAGGTGTTAAATAAGTATAATCTTCCCTTAATACAAGAAGTGCCTGTGGTCAGTATGCGGATATCCGGGCTTAAAGGCCGCCCTCTATCAGCCATTTATAGCGATAGTACACAAAGGATTTCCAGATGGTCATTAAGACGGGAATACCGATCCACGTATCGGTCTCATCTGATTGACACGGAGGTCTTACTGCAAGGTGATCTCCAGGATCGTATCAAAGGGGATACCCCGTTTATATATGTTTCCATGGAGGCGGGGGTTGCAAAGACCTTACGGGTCACGATGGGCGATGAGATTGAGTTCGACGTCCAGGGCATTCCTGTTAAAACAATCGTCGGCAGTATACGATCTGTTGATTGGCAGAGGGTGCAACCCAATTTTTTTGTGGTATTTCCTGCAGGTGTTCTTGAGATGGCGCCACAATTTCATGTGCTGGTGACTCGCATTGATGATGTGACGTTATCCGCAGATTTTCAACGAGAAATTGTGCATACCTTTCCGAATGTATCCATGATCGACCTCAGTTTAATATTAAGTACCTTGAATAGCATTTTAGATAAAGTCACCATAATTATTAAATTCATGGCCTTATTCAGTGTATTTACCGGCCTCATCGTACTAATCGGCGTGATTACGAACAGTCGATTTCAACGAATACAGGAGAGTGTTTTATTGAAAACCCTGGGCGGTACACGCCGGCAAATCCTGCGTATAATGATCATTGAATATTCATTATTGGGGGTAATCGGTGCTTTAACGGGAGTTTTACTGGCGATGATCGCAGCATGGGTATTAACATTTTTTGTCTTTGAAATCACCTTCATACCGGAGGTCACTGCCTCACTGGCTGTCATTGGCGCTATTGTTCTCATGACGATCATTGTCGGCCTGTTGTCCAGCCGGGGCATTCACAACCGACCTCCCCTGGAAATCTTGAGGACGGAGACATAAGATATAGGAAAAACAGGGCCATTTCAGTCCATGTTGACATCACAATTGAATAAAAAAGGGAACCCAAATGTCATATCGTATTTTTTACACGCTCGTCTGTGCAGGTATCTTTATTCTGGCTGGTTGTCAGGGAGAAGTCGATAACAAACAACCGGCGTCGCCTCCAATATCGGCTGTACCTCCAGGTCCGAATACCGTGGGTAAAGTTATGCCGCCGGATGCCGCCCCCTTAGATCAACAGATCTATCGATGGCTGCTGATCGAACCCACCTCATTAGATGCCAATGTGGCTATATATCAAGCCCAGAGCGGGGTGTTTGCCTTTGAAGGCCTGACCTGGTTGAATCATGATTCTGAACTGGTTCCTGGCGCAGCCGACCGCTGGGAATCTTCAGAAGATGGGACAATCTGGACCTTCTATTTGCGCAAAGACGCAAAATGGAGCGATGGTCGACCGGTCACCGCCCATGATTTTGTATACACATTTATTCGGGCGGTAGACCCTGCCAGTGCTAATGTATACGCTTTTTTCTATTATCCCATCAAGGGCGCAAAGGCCTTTAGTCAGGGTAAAACGAAGGACCGGTCAACGATTGGTGTAAGAGCTGTTGATGATTATACCCTGGTTATCGAAACAGATGGGCCCTGTCCGTATCTTCCGCAGATAACCGCCTTTACCGGCTCGGGGGCCGTACCGCGCTGGCAGGTCGAAAAGTATGAGGAGAAATGGACCGAACCGGAATATTGTGTGACCAATTCGACCTTTAAACTCGAAAGGTGGGATGCAGGCCAGTCTTTCGAGTTTGTGCTCAATCCGTATTACAACGGTCCGCAAAAAGCATATCTGGAACGACTCATCGGCACATTTATCGGTGCGGAAACGGCTGTCAGCACCTTACCCTATGAAAATAACGAGGTGGATTTTCAACGGGTCATGGCCAGGGAAATTCCGGCTTTGCGGAATCATCCCGTCCTGGGTAAGGAACTGGCTTTTTACAGCGCCTTCGACACTTACTTTTTGATCTTCAATACGGAAGAAAAACCGTTTGACGACCTCCGGGTCAGGCAGGCCATCAGCCATGTCATCGATCGCGAGGTGTTATCCAACGTGGTATTGCAAGGGACCGCCACGCCGGCCTATTCAATGTTGCCTCCCGGTTATCCCGGTGATGCGGGGCATACGCTGGATAATATCCAACGCTACGACCCGGATGCCGGTCGAAAACTTCTGGCGGAAGCGGGTTATCCCAATGGCCGCGGATTTCCACGTAAAGACTTGATTTTACGCGGCGCCGATATGAAACACGCTGCTGAAGCCATCCAGCAAATGATCAAGGATCAGCTCAACGTCAATCTGTCAATCAATATTCTGGAAGCCCGCACCTATAGCACCGCCTTATACCAGTGGAAATTGCCCATTAGCATCGGCAGCTTTTCTCAGGATTACCCCGATCCCAACAATATGCTGGCGACCGTATGGCGTTCTCAGCCAAAACCATTTGGGCGGCAACCTTGGAAAAATGAGGCCTTTGACAAACTTGTAGATGACGCAGCCAGAGAAATGAACCAGGAAAAAAGGTCGATCATGTATGCGGACGCCCAGCGCATTCTTGTTGAAGACGTCGGGGGGGCCTTTCTGTTTTTCAACAAAGAGGCCTCTTTGCGAAAACCATGGTTAAAGGGGTTTAAACGGAATAAAGTCGGTGAATATCCCTATCGCAATTTAATAGATATATACATTGCCAATAATGTACAACGATGATCCGCTAAACCCGGTCACGCGTCACTATTATTCAGAGGGTTTCCCTGAATACACCTCCACATCAATGGGTGTGCATTTATAATTGTTGCACTTCTTTGATGAACAAGCGGTCACCCCCACAATCAGGGCCATCTCTGCCCGTAAATCAATATAATCGCCCGCTTTAGATTTGGGTGGTTCAATTTTTATATCGCCTTGCTCAGAGATGTTGGCATTCATGAAAATATTGAAGGCCGTAGGAATCTGAGGTTTCTTTATTCCGAAGGCTTTCAAGCCGGCCGCCAGATTGTCGAGGCAATTCGGATGCGATTCGATGATTCCATAGGAGATCTCGAACATCTCCTGACTGCATGGTGCAAAGAGAAAATCGTGTTTGCCGACCTGATCGGCAATTATTGAGAGCATTGGTCTGCTCAAATTAGAGTATAGCACATCTTCCGTAGAAATATAAATCTTCTCATTGTAGTCAATACTGCGGCTGGATGAGAGATACTCCGCTGGATTTGCGTGAGCAAAACAGACGAGATCCGCGACTTGTTCGCCTTCGACATCGATAATACGGATGATGTGTTCTTTAGAGACTGTAAACGCGGTTCCGGTTTGTGGTTCGAGATGATATCGTTTCACGAGGATTAAAGGTTTTGATGGATGCATCTATGTCTCATTTCAGATGCTCAGGTATATCCTGTATATCCCCGCGTTACGCCATATTATGATAGAACACGCTGCATAGCCCAAATAAGCGCTTCGTTCTCATCCCTTGTACCAATAGTTATCCGTACATGCTGATCCATACTCCAACGCCGCTTTCCATCTGAGATGGACACATCGAGTTCCCGCAATGCCTGAGAGAACACAGTGGCATCACGCTTGATGTCAACCCACATAAAATTAGAATGACTGGGAATCGGTTCGAATCCCATGGCTTCAAACTCTTTGGCAAGAAAGTCCTCGCCATCCTGAACCATCTGACGGCTATGCTCGATATGATGAGTATCACCGATAGCCGCTTCGGCAGCCACGACGCCAAGGTAGCCCATGGGATTAAAACGGGGCATATGAACCTTCAAGCGACTGATCAGCTTGGGACTCATGATACCATAACCGACCCGCATGCCGGCCATACCATACCCCTTGGAGAATGTTCGGGCAACAGCAACGTTTTCTTTTTCCAGCCCTATATGGACAGCATCTTTGTATTTGGGATCGCGAACGAAGTGAATATAGGCTTCGTCAAGCAAAATCAGAACATGCGGAGGTACTGAGTCAACAAAATCCTTTAGCTGTCCATGTGATACAATGGTGCTGGTCGGGTTGTGGGGATTGGTTATCGCCACCATGGATGTGTTGTTATTGATCGCCTTATATATCAAATCCAGGTCATGCGTGTAGTTCTTATCTAAACGGATTCCCCGAATCTTCAAGTCGAGGCCCTTTGCATCCCTGTATCTCGTCCACGATAGAGCTGGTTCCGTATACCCAGGTCGTGCAATAATCATCTCAGCCCCATCTTTCATAGATTCCGTTGCCATAGTATGTAGAATCGGACTGGAGCCTGCGGTGACCATAATCGGCATTTCATCCTGGACGCGACTTCGTCGGTCCGAACCGTCATTATCCGGCAAGGTGATGGCGTGGTATTGACCAATAGCCCGGATAAGGTCGGAGGTGCCACCGCCGTAACGGTTTACAGAAAAAAGATGCCTGGCAACGGCCTCCACGGCGCGTGGAGAGGGGCCTAACGGATTTTCATTCCCACCTACCTTTACTTGCCCCGGTTCCACACCCCAGCCGTGTACATCAGACGGTGTTTTTCCAGATAATAGGGCTGCGGCAATATCGCGAGGACTTATCGTCATGGCTCCCAAGCCACCAGCTAAAAACCCTTTTATAAAATTTCGTCGTGACGCAACCTGTTGTTGATTATGCATAACCATAATCTCCTTATGATGCATGGGTTTCATAACTTCGATGATCTGCGATCAATGCATGATAACAGGGTTTATTATATTGGCCTTCTTATCTCATAATCGAAACCAGAACAGGCTTTAAAACCTTCCAGACGGTTTCTGCCACAATCTTGTGCCCTTCAACGGTGGGATGGATACCATCAGGAAGATTCAAATCACGGATTCCCCCAACATCTTGAAGTATAAAGGGAATAAAATCTGTTTTGTTCTTTTTTACAAGGTCTGGATACATTTTCTGGAATTTCGTAGTATATGCCAGTCCAAGGTTTGGCGGCGCCTGCATGCCTGCTACAATAATCCGGACCTCCGGATCTTTTTTTCTTACCCGCTCTATAATACCTTGAAGATTACTTTTCGTATTTTCAAGGTCTACGCCTCTCAAAGCATCATTACCGCCTAATTCAAGAATGAGTACATCAATCTTTCGTTGAAGAACCCAATCAATACGCCGAAGTCCGCCGGCCGATGTTTCTCCGCTCACGCCACCGTTAATCACCCGAAACATCCACTTTTCTCCCTCAACTTTCTTTTGAATTAAAGCAGGGAATGCTTGATCGGGATCGATGCCAAGTCCAGCCGTTATACTATCCCCGAAGAATAAGATGGTCTTTAATCGCCCATCACTGGGATTTTGCATACCCGATGAAGATATGATGAGATGTAAAATAAGAAGAATGTGTATCATCTTCACTCCTTGCTACTCTCTTACGGATCAGCGGATAAATAATGGTGTGTTCACTTATATCCCCATACGCATCAACTGCAATCCCGTTCCGTATACATCTTGACGATATATATGATATATGGGATCATTGAGCAGAACCATTCATGATTACAGATAGGCACATCGATATCTTTTCATTGAATTATTTCAACTTGGAGATATACCCTAGTGTCCAAACGTAACCGACGAATTGGGAAAATTGTCTTTTTTTTATCTAAGGGCATTATTCTGGCATTAATTGTAAACGACTTCCTTATAGCCCGTCATGCGGCTTCCTTGTTGTATTATGATGTAGACAAGACCCCCCGAATACCGGTCGCCATTGTTTTGGGCACATCAAAATATGCACAGGGCACAGTCAATTTGTATTATCGAGCTCGGATCAAAGCCGCCGTTGATTTGTTTCAAGCCGGAAAAATCCAGGGCATCCTCGTCAGCGGCGACAATGCGACCAGAGAATATGACGAACCGACCACGATGAAAAAGGACTTAATCAAATCGGTGTTCCTGCTGAATTTATAACCAAGGATTATGCGGGTTTCAGAACCCTGGATTCTATTATCCGAGCTCAAAAGGTATTCGGTTTAAAAGAAATAATGATCATCTCACAACGGTTTCATTGTGAACGGGCGCTGTATATCTCAGACGCCGTAGGGATTGAGGCGGTTGGATTTTGTGCAGAAGATGTGCCTTTTGCCAGGTCAATAAAAATCAGAAGTCGGGAGGTACTCGCACGCGCTATAGCATTTATAGACATTCATATTGTCGGCAGGCAACCCAAATTCCTGGGTAAGAGAGAACAGGTAAACATCAGCCAATAAGTCTATGTACCGGAAGTTACCTCCGCGACGATCTTTCTGGCAATGGGTAAACTGGTACCACAAGATTGATCCAGGTGGCGGCATCCTGCAATGGTAAGACCACACCCACATGGACATTTTTCAACATTTACTCTACCCAGCACTTTTTTTCGCTCCGCGTCGGTAAGCACATCCAGGTCTATTTCGGGTATTTCGGTGTAGGCGGTGACCGATAATATGTTTTGAGATCCCTGTCCGGAGGCAATTGAAGGGGCCATTGAGCTACCGGCCTGGGTTATTTCGGGCATCATGGTCCTGGGGTCGGGTTCATGGTCTGCAAACCATATCCAGCCCATAAACACCACGGCAACGGCAACGATTGCCGCCATGGTCCACCCATTCGGCCACATTGATGTAACTGTTTTCCTCCGGGCATTATCACGACAACAATTTTTTACTTTTTTGCCACTGCCGCATGGGCACCATTCGTTCCTGCCTATCACCCTCGACATGATTGACTCCTATTCTGGGATCTACATTTCTAAGTATCATAAACATTTGGATGTGTTCCAAGTGTGCATAAGATAACACGTTCGAAATACAATGTCACGAAAAACATATTTCTCTTGTCTGGCCAAGATAACATTCATACATTCATACCTTGTTTCCGATTTTAATCCATATAAAACCAACGTTACATTTGTTGTGAATGTTTTCATAGTCAGTTCAGATTGAAAGTGAAAGGGTAAATCTTGAAGGTGGACCCATCGGTAATCTATGCACGGGAACGAGATCAGAATGATGAACTATCCGATTATCGAAATCGGTTTGTAATTGAGGACCCCAATTTAATCTATCTGGATGGGAGCTCCCTGGGCCGATTGCCTGTATCAAGCCTTCATCTTGTCAACGATCTGGTGCGAAATCAGTGGGGAGATCGTCTGATTCGGTCCTGGAATGAAAACTGGATGGACCTTTCCCGGCGAATCGGTAGTAAAATCTCCCGTTTAATAGGCGCCGATCCGGATGAAGTTGTTATTGCGGACTCCACATCCGTAAACCTTTTCAAGCTGTTCGTCGGCGCATTAAAGTACAATGCGCCACGCCGGAAAATAATCACAGACAATGTAAATTTCCCTTCAGATTTATATATTCTAAAAGCCGCTGCCGAAATAACAGGGACAGATTTCGAAATCATTTCTTTGCCTCCTACAGATGAGTTTTCTGTTACTCTGGATACATTTGAAGAGGTCATTGATGAAGACACCGCGTTGGTGAGCCTGTCGCATATCATGTATAAATCAAGTTATATGTATGATATCGCATCTATAACGGAGCTTGCCCATCGATATGGTGCCCTTATGTTATGGGATTTTAGTCATTCCGTCGGTGCGGTTCCTCTAAATTGTCAAGCCGATGGCGTAGACCTGGCTGTGGGGTCCACTTATAAATATTTGAATGGTGGTCCGGGCTCCCCGGCGTTTTTATATATTCGGGAGAATCTTCAATCGCAGCTTGTAAACCCGCTATCGGGGTGGTTCAGTCATAAAGAACAATTTTTATTTGATCTGGATTATGTACCAGCCACTAATATCAATCGCTTTCTCACGGGCACTCCCTCAATTATATCTCTTGCACTCATAGAACCAGGTGTCGACCTCATATTAGAAGCAGGGATGGATAAAATAAGACGAAAAGCGGAGAGCCAGTCTGAATATATGATCGAATTATGGGAAGAAATCCTTGAACCATTGGGGTATACCTTAAACTCTCCGAGGGAGGTGCGCCATCGAGGGTCCCATGTTTCATTTGGTCATCCAGATGGTTATCGTATCGAACAGGCGGTTCGTGATGAAAAGGCCGTCATATCGGATTTCAGAATGCCGGATAATTTGCGATTTGGTATAACGCCTTTATACACGACCTATGAAGAATTATATACGGCGGTCCGAGCGTTAGAAGAGATAACGCAGTCTAAATCATATGAAAAATACAGTACCAAAATCACAGGTGTGACCTGATCATAGCAAGCGATACATCTATCAGAATGACTTCTCCTGCACACATCAATATCCCTTCATCCATCTTTATCGGCGCCGGAGCCATTGATCAGGTCGGGCCTGAAGTAAAACGTTTTGGTGTAAATCGCCTATTGATTGTATCCGATCCATTCATGGCAAAAACGGAACACCTAGAGCATATTTTGCAGGCGCTTCAGGCTGGAGGGATCGAATCCATAACCTATGGTGACGTCACCCCGGATCCTACCGATGGTAATGTTTTAGAAGGATTGGCCTTATTAAAAGAACACCGATGCGATGGTGTCCTGGCATTTGGCGGAGGCAGCAGCATCGATGCGGGCAAGGGCATCGCCGTCATGGCCACCAATAGCGGCCATTTATCGGATTATATGGGGTATAATCTCATTCCAAAAAAAGGGATCCCCCTTTTCGCCATCCCCACAACGGCCGGTACCGGAAGCGAGATGACCCGTGTGACGGTAATAACAGATACCTCTCGTCATGTAAAGATGATGATCCTTGATCCGCACCTGGTCCCCGCAGCAGCGTTCGTTGACTATACCCTCACTTTTACTATGCCGAAACCGTTAACCGCTCATGTCGGAGTCGATACATTGACCCATGGCTTGGAAGCATTTGTATCACGAAAAGCTAATGCAATGACTGATGTGTTTGCGATATCGTGTATCCACCAGGTAGGTCAACATTTGCAACGGGCATGGCATCATCCCGATGATGCAGTCGCCCGCGAGGGGATGATGCTGGCTGCTTCGCACGGCGGGATGGCGTTTGCAAACAGTTCTGTTTGTCTCGTGCATGGCATGAGCCGGCCCCTGGGCGCGATGTTCCATCTGCCCCATGGCCTGAGCAATGCGATCTTATTACCGGCCGTCACCAGGTATAGTGTATCTTCTGCGCAAGAGCGGTATAGTACTGTGGCAAAAACTCTCGGATGGGCTGAGGTGACGGAGACAGAGCAAATGGCCTGTGATAAACTGATAAGTGGATTGGAAGCATTAAATGCATCTGTTGAAATCCCGAGGCTTCGTGATTGCGACATATCTGAAGGAAATTTCATGTCCGCCCTGGATAAAATGGCTGAAGACGCTCTGGCATCAGGCAGTCCGCAAAATAATCCCCGAGTTCCCACTTTAGGGGACATTAAAAAACTATATTTGGAAGCCTATTAAAAAGTCTGTCGATATGAGCTGATCAGAAAACGAGAAAAATCTATGAAGGATATGTTACATCATACGATTGAAGATGCCTGGGACGATCAGGTTGCCATGATGCAGGACATTGTACGTATTCCCAGCATCACCGGATCGGAGGAGAGGGTCCAGCAATATATGGCATCTGCCATGGCTGCCCAACATTTGGATGTAGATGCCTGGTGTCCTACTTTCGATGAATTGTCAGGGCATCCTGCCTTTTCAGACGATGGTTTACCTCTTGGTGATCGTCCGGTCGTTGTAGGTCGATGGCCTGGGAACGGCGAAGGAAAATCGATTATTCTGAATGGACATATGGATGTCGTTCCTGTCGGAGATCTCTCTATCTGGTCATATCCGCCATGGGATGCGGTCATTGCTGAGGGTCGGCTTCATGGGCGAGGTTCCTGTGATATGAAGTCCAATGTTGTCGCGGCTTTGTTTGCCATCCGCGCCCTGATGAAAGTTGGATTTAAGCCTGGTGGGGATATCCTTTTACAGAGTGTGATCGGTGAAGAAACAGGTGGGGTGGGTACGCTGGCCACCATACAACGAGGCTATCGAGCAGATGCTGTAATCATCATGGAACCCACAGAGTTAACGCTATCACCTGTCTGCTCAGGGGCTTTATCTTTCCGACTGACCGTGCCGGGTCTGGCTGCTCATGGCGGCCTCAGGGAAGAGGGGGTATCTGCGGTCACGTGTTTTATTCCCCTATATAACGCACTGAAACAATTAGAAAAAGATCGAGATCAGTCCTTTCAACACCCATTATTTTTGGACGATCGGCTGGCTGCCCCATTGAGCATAGGGGTTGTTAAGTCCGGAGATTGGGTGTCCACTGTCCCTGAAGAACTTATTGCTGAAGGAAGGTATGGCGTTTTTCCAGGTGAAACGATAGATACCGCTCGAAAACAATTTGAAGAGGTTATCTTACACGCTGCAAAGGATCATCCCTGGCTATCAAAAAACCTGCCTACCGTCACCTGGTTTGAGGGCCAATTTGAACCAGGAGAGACATTGGGGGAGGCGCCTATCGTAGACACGCTATCCTTGATACATCATCAGGTGACCGGTCGAACACCGAAAGTAGCGGGGGTGCCGTGGGGTTCTGATTTGCGTTTTTTTACGAACTATGCCCAAATAGCCGGCATCTTATATGGCGCTGGTAATGTACGTTTAGCGCATACGGTAAAGGAATCTATCCCCCTGGATGAAGTGAAATTATTAACTAAAGTCCTTGCAAATACCATTATGGAGTGGTGTAAATAATTTAAGAAACCCCTTCATTAAATAATGAAAGCTGAATTATGGCGAAATTCTTTGGTGCACAAAATGAGCATGGCGTCCTTAAACGCGTCTTGATGCACCGCCCGGGTGAAGAACTATCTCTGGTCACTCCGTCCACACAGGCCTACTTTGGCTTTTCTAGTCCTGTTGACATCCCCACTTTTTTACAGGAGTTCGATGCCCTTACCGCTGCGCTGTCATCGCTTGGGACTGAAGTCATCCTGCTTGACGAGGTATTAAAAGAGGATAAAGAAGCGCTGGCTTACATCAGCCGAAGACCCAATATTACGTATACACGAGATCTCGCCGTTGTACTGGATAAGGGCATGCTGATGATGAGTATGTTCCACAAAGGGCGAAAGGGGGATACCTGGGTTATACGACGGGCAGCCGAAAGATTGGGGATTCCCATCCTCGGCGAAATACAACCACCCGGATTTGTAGAGGGCGGCGGAATCATGTTTTTATCGGAAAGGCAATTGATCGTTTCTCTCTGTGACCGGACCACAGAACCGGCCATATTTCAGATGTGCGATCTGCTATTGGGCGACCATGTCGATGAAATCATCATGGTTCCGATCGCCGAGGGAGAGGTACATATTGATGGCTTGTTAATGTTTTTAGGGCCGGACCTGGCGATAGGATATAAACCCTACCTTGAGTTATATCCATCCACTATATTCAGAAAGGGCCAACGACCCCAATACGTCTGGTTACCTGAATACTTATCGCAGAACGGCTTTGATTTATTCGAAGTTACCGAAGCAGAAAAAAATTCTGCCTGTGTTAATTATGTCACCGTAGAGCCTCTCACAGCTGTCGGGTATGATTGGGCAACCCGAACAGAAAACGAAATTCACCGTAAGGGTGGCAAAGTGATTGGTATCCCGGGCACTCAACTTCGCCTGGGTAATGCCGGCCCCCACTGTATGACCTGTCCTATATTAAAGGAGTAAATCATGCGATTTCGTCACATAAAACTATGTATGAATGTCCTCCTTGGCTGACTGGTTGTTTCCGCCTGTAATTCAGCGGTAGGCCCAAGTGTGACTGATTCAGATCTTGATATCACAAACGAATTTGTCCAACTGTCCAGTGAATCGACCAAACCTCCCGGTACGTTTGAATGGGGCGGCGTGATCGTTAACAGGAGTAAATTCCAGGTCACAGCAGGGGTTACCCTCGAATTAATTAATGTGGATAATGCGGTTTATCATACCACCTCTGAACATCTGGTCGTTATATCAGGAAGGAACAACGGGACTTTTTGAAATAGAAGAAGAGGGACTACAAGTCCCGCTACCCGTATTCTCCTCGATAATGAGTTGGAATATTGCAGGTGCGATTAATCGCGTTTAAGTGATACCCATAATCTATTAATAAACTGGAATTTAAAATCATGTTGCATACCCCCTATGGATATAGTGCGTCACGCCGATCTGTAGTTATGGCCCCATACGGCATGGTCGCGACCAGTCAGCCTTTAGCTGCTCAAGCCGGTATAGATATCCTGAAGGCGGGTGGTAATGCGATTGATGCGGCCATTGCAGTGAATGCCACGCTGGGGGTCGTAGAACCCATGTCGTGTGGTATCGGAGGTGATCTCTTTGCGATTATCTGGGATGAAAAGAATGCGTCCTTATCCGGCCTGAATGCGAGCGGCAGGGCGCCATATGCTGCTTCAATCGATTACTTTACCAGGAAAGGATATGACTACATCCCTGATACCGGCCCATTGAATTGGTCTGTGCCCGGATGTGTGGATGGATGGGAATGCCTGCTGAATCGCTTCGGCACCAAATCATACGAGGAGATTTTATCTACTGCCATCAATTATGCTGAGCATGGTTTTCCTGTAACGGATATCATCGGCCACGATTGGGCCGGGTCCACAACGCTCTTATCTCCGTGGTCTGAATCGGTCCGGGTTTACCTGCCGAACGGCCACGCGCCGATTCCAGGCGAAGTTTTTAAAAACCCTGATTTAGCCCATTCCTATCGATCCATCGCTGAAGGCGGACGCGATGCCTTTTATGAGGGGGAAATCGCGGATTTAATTCTGTCTTATTCCAAAGAGGTGGACGGCTTATTTGCCATTGAAGATTTTAGAGACCATACCTCAACCTGGGATGATCCGGTTTCTATTGATTACAGAGGGTATACCGTTTGGGAATTACCACCAAACGGCCAGGGTATCGCGGCGTTGCAGATGCTGAATATCCTCGATGGATATGACCTCCCGGCATTAGGCTATCAAACATCTGAGACCATTCATCTACAGATTGAAGCCAAAAAATTAGCCTATGCAGATCGCGCTACATATTATGCAGACATGGCCTTTGCCGATGTTCCCGTTGCAGAATTAATATCCAGGGATTATGCCGATCGACAGCGACAGCGGATAGATCCCAAGAAGGCGTTGATGGATGTCCCTTCAGGGGATCCCCGGTTGAAACGAGGGGATACTGTTTACCTGACCGTCGTAGATAAAGACCGTAATGCTGTTTCTTTGATTCAAAGTATATACAGAGGATTTGGATCCGGTATTGTACCCCCCGGCACGGGATTTCCCATCCAGAACAGAGGTCAGCTTTTTGCATTAGATGCCACCCATCGAAATGCGCTGCACCCCCACAAAAGACCTTTTCAAACCATTATTCCTGCTATGGTCACAAAGGATGGCACCCCGTGGTTATCCTTCGGTTTGATGGGGGGGGACATTCAACCACAGGGACACGCACAGGTCCTTTGCAATATGATTGATTTTGGCATGGATGTACAGGAAGCGGGTGATGCGCCCCGATTCAATCATTCCGGATCGGCGACGCCAACAGGCCTTCCAATGGCCTCTGACGGTGGTACCGTTGCGCTTGAACCGGGGATTCGAGATGAAGTGGCTCACACCCTGGTGGAGATGGGCCATAAAGTCGTCCAATCCATCCACGGATACGGAGGCTATCAGGCCATCATGATTGATCCTGTATCAGGTATGCTTCACGGAGCATCAGAACCTCGTAAAGATGGCTGCGCCATCGGATATTAGAATACAACATTCCCTCCATAATCAGAGACCTATCTGTTTAATAAAAACGTCGCACATGGTTGTTTTTGCTCCATGAATATGTAATATGAAGTCATCTAATGAAAAACAAAGACCGGTTAAGAGAAAGAGAACTTTATCCAGAGATCTTTCCGGGCAAGGAATAACTCAGGTGAGAAATAGCCCTATTCAACCAGATAGGCGGGGAGCCAGGTTGCCATTTCGGGATAGGTGACCAATAAGCCAAGGCAGATCAGCTGGATCACAATAAACGGAATGATCCCTTTATAAATATGTTTGGTCTGTATTTCAGGCGGAGCGACCCCTTTTAGATAGAACAGAGAGAATCCGAATGGCGGGGTGAGGAAAGAGGTTTGTAAATTCATTGCAATCAAGATCCCCAGCCAGAGGAGATTCATGTCGAAGGCAATGAAAATAGGCGCAACCACCGGAACAATAATATAAGTGATCTGAATGAAATCGATAAAAAACCCAGCGATAAAAATCATAACCATGACCAGAGCCAGAAAAGCATAAGGGCCCAGTTCAGCATTCGTGATCATATTGGCCATATAGGCATCCCCCCTCATCCCACGAAATACCAATCCGAATGCTTCTGCGCCTACCAGAACGAAAAACACCATACACGTAATATGTGTTGTTTCCGTCATGACCGCTTTCAGGGTTTTGAATGAGAATTTACGTTGAAATATAGTCAGGAAGGTGGCACCCAAAGCGCCAACAGCCGCTGCTTCGGTGGGGGATGCAATACCTGCGAAAATAGAACCCAATACAACAATAACCAGACCAAAGGGAAGTACAAAGGCCTGGACAACTTTGTTCAACATGCCTGATTTCTTGAATTCGGCCAGATCTTCAGCCGGCATCGCTGGTGATTCGTCGGGCTTGATAATCGAGACCACAAAAATCCATAACATGTATAACCCTACCAGTATCGCGCTCGGTATCACCGCACCGATAAACATATCCCCTATAGACACATTCAGGATACTTCCCAACAGGACAAGAACCACACTGGGGGGTATAATCTGTCCCAAAGTACCGGCTGCAGCGATTGTGCCGGTGGCAACCTCGGGGCTGTATCCCCTGCGCAACATGGTAGGCAGGCTCAATAAGCCCATCGTGACGACGGTAGCTCCTACAATACCTGTGGATGCGCCGAGTAGCGCACCGACGAGGATCACAGAGACGGCTAAGCCGCCTCGCAGCCGGCCGAACAGCAAGGCCATCGTTTCCAGCATTTCCTCAGCAAGGCCTGATTTTTCAAGCATTACCCCCATATAAACAAACAGGGGAACGGCCATAAGGACATAATTGGTCATCACTCCCCAGATACGAAGTGGGAGTAAATTAAAAAAGTTCGTCCCGAAGGTCATCATGCCCAATAGAATAGAAACGCCACCCAGTGTAAAGGCCACCGGATATCCCATCAGAAGCAGGATAAATAACATAATGAATAATATCAGGGGCATCACTTCTGTCATTCAGCATTCTCCTTCAACACATCTATTCCGCCATTTAAAAATTGAACGAATGATCGGCAGGCCATGGACAGACCCTGTAGACAAATCAGGGAAAAACCAATAGGAATCATCGACTTGAGGATAAATCTTGCGGGCAGACCGCCAGGATCAGGTGAAATTTCACTGAGATTGAAAGAATTAATCACAAAATTCTGAGAAGCCCAGATGGCCATGACCGCAAAGGGAAGCAAAAATAACAAACTGCCGATACAGTTAGCCAACGCCTGACCTCTCGGTGAAAAATTCATGTAAAACACATCTACACGGACATGTTTATTGTGCTTCAAGGTATACGCTGCGCCAAGTAGGAAAATCGTGGCGAAGATATGCCATTCGAGTTCTTGAACAGCTACACTACTGGTTTTAAGCACATATCTGGTAAATACATCAATGCAAACCGTCAGTACAAGCAGCGAAGTAAGCCAGGAAACCGCAACGCCTACCTTTTCGTTGAGCCTATCTACAAAATTGACAAACCAACGGATCGCTTTCACAACAGGTCCTCTATAGGTTGCTTACATCCAACGAAGGAAAATAATATCAATCTGAAACTTATTAGGCGGCTTTTAGCATGACACAGGTGGATAAATCAATATTGAAGGTATTTTCAACAGAAGGATTTAATATGATGAAGGCCGTCTCATTATACAAGTAAAAAGAGTTGAATTCTTCAAAATAATGAGCAGAAACCCACTAAAAATAATCGGAAAAGACAACCTGGCCGAACCTTTGATTTGCCTTCATGGCATGACCGCAAAGTATAAATAGATTGTTCATGTGCTCCATAGTTCGTATTATAAGAGCGTACTTTCACATTATCCTATCTGTAATTCCCTATCGCGGAGGCTTACATAGCACGTTGGCAATCATTTTAGACGATGATAATCGATATTTAGAATCAAACAAAGAAGCTACGAAGATACAAAGCCACGAAAAGGTACCGTTTATAGCTTTGCGTTTCACCCATTTTCTTATCGAGAATCAACGATGCGATGCATCCGACGTGCAGGCGATCTTCGCTTTATCTCCTGCTCTTTTCACCTCAGTTTGTTCCTCTTTTTATTTTTCTGCCGACAAACACCTGTTGAAGCCGGGCCGATTGATTCTACCTATTCTTTGTTATTCCAAAAGACTCAACAGGTCATCTATCCTCATAAGGTCATTCTTGATTTACCGGACCCGTTCATCCTCGAACATTCCGAGACCCTAATCACACCTTCCGGCCCCTTAGAACGAGACCTACATTATCACATAGATTATGTGAAAGGCCAGATCGTGTTAATTAAGATTTTTGCAGACACCACTCGGGTCACAGTTGCATACCGCCGGCTACCCGTTGCGATTCGGACGAGCTACACGCACCGTAATATGGTGATTGAGTACGCATTATCCGATACCCTGCCAAGGACTCAACTCCGACGATTGTCAAACCGAAGAACATCTGTGACCGCCGCTTCATTCCGTGATGAATCGACACTCCGAGCTGGCGGCAGTAAGACCTTCAGTGTGACGACTGGATCTAACCGAGATGCTACCATAACGCAATCCTTACGTATCCAGATTACAGGAAAAGCCACAAAAGATGTGGAGGTCATTGCAGTCCTTTCGGATAAAACGAATCCTATCCAACCCGAAGGGACTACACGCCAACTGACGGAATTGGATCAGGTGTTTATACAAATCAAAACGCCGTCCACCACGTCCACCATGGGGGACCACACGATCCAGTTGGATGAGACAACCTTTGCAAGGTACCAAAGAAAAATAAAAGGGGTTCACGGTGTGGTCCAATTACCCAATGGCACGTTCCAAATGGCCGCAGCCGTATCTGAAGGCGAATATAAGTCGAATGTCATTCAGGGCATCGAAGGGGTACAGGGACCGTATCAGCTGTCTGGCAGTCAGGAGACCCTGGATCTTTTCGTTATTGCCGGTACTGAAAAGGTCTGGGTGGACGGCATCCGCATGACCAGGGGCAGGGACAACGATTACACCATAGAGTACACCAGTGGTCAGGTGACCTTTACCCGAAACCGTCTTATCACAGGTGAATCCCGTATTGTGGTGGATTTTGAAGCATCTGAACAGCCATTTCAACGGCAGGTGTATGCCGGTCGGGGGACCTTCTCCGTGGGTCGCAACACCACCCTTGGCACCACATTTATCAGGGAGGGCGATGATCGCAATAGTCCCCAGCCCCAATCTCTTTTCATCAACGATCTTCAGTCCCTTCAAAAACCGGCGATCCCATCCGATCTAAATAGAGTGTCAGGTGTTCAGTTTGTAGGTATCGGAAAAGGCGCCTATGCTAAGCGGCGTGATCTCACCTACGACATGGATTATTATGAATTTGTAGGAGACAATCAGGGGGCGTACCAGGTCTCTTTCACACACGTCAATCAAGGCGAAGGTACGTATCTATTTCGTGAGAATCGCCTATATCAGTTTGTTGGTCCATTGCAGGGCGACTACGTTCCTGAGATCGATCTCTACCTTCCTACCAGCCACTCACTGGTCGGGTTCGACCTCAAATCCGAACCTGTAAACGGCATGCAGGTATTCAGTGAATTCGCCGTGAGCACGGTAAACTCAAACACATTTTCGCAAGGCACAAATCGTCAGATACAGCGAGGCCATGCGTTTAATCTCTCTACAAATTATGAATCCGCCCCAATGACCTTTCACAATCGATCTATCGGTCAGTTTACCTTCCAAAGCAATATTCGTCAGGTGGATAAGCATTTTATTCCATCCGGCAGGATCAACGAGATTGAGCATCATCGTCGCTATGGTCAGGGAACCGAGGCTGCCTGGCAGGGACAACTCATCGAACTGAACGGTTCTCATACATTGAATAAATTCTTGACTATTAATGGTGGCATGGGACGGTTGACAAGAGATCAAAGTTTTTCTTCCAACAGACAGGAATTTGGTTTCTCGCTAAGGCCCCGTCCATCGGCCAACCTGTCTTATCGTTATGAGCACATTCAAATAAATGAACTGAGATTGCCACCCGATTCGCCTATCGGGACACCGCTCGCTTCAGCCGAACTGAACCGTCAATGGATACGACAATATATCCATGGTCGCATTAAATTGGGTTCCTTTACGCCTTACATAGGATTTGAACAGGAAAAACGCCATCAGCGGCTTGAATCCGCACTGGATAATGGCCGGAATTATTCAGAAATTAAATCCGGATTCGAATACAGCCCTTCCCCGCGGTTCACCTCCTCTACTCATTTCACCTATCGATTGGCAGACATTGTAGGCAAGGGGAACACATCAGAACAGACCTGGTTAACGGAATCTGTTGCACATACCATTCAGCAAAAAATTGCCATGAAAGGCTGGAAATCGTTTTCCGCTTTTATTCAAATGACCCACCGATCCCGGATATTTGAAGAGGCGCCGGGAGAAAACAACCAAGACCAGATGGTTGACAGCCGTATCCTTTTTTCTCCACTGAACAAGGCGGTTTCCATTGAAAGTCGGTATGAAATTTCAAATGAAAGAACGTCCCAGCGGGCACGAAGATATGTGCTGGTCGGCAGAGGAAGAGGGGATTATCGGTTGGATCCGTTTTCGGGGGAATATATTCAGGATACAGATGGTGAATACATTGAACGGTTTGACCGGATTGGGGGGTTTACTCCGATTACTGGCGTTAAAACCAGCTTTCGATTTCAGACGCAACCTTATCGGATGATCTCAGGATCAGACGGGGATGTTTTCTCTATACTGAAACATATATCCACAGACACCTATTTTGCGGTGGAAGAGCAATCGAAATCCGGCAATAAAGCGGATTTGTATCTGCTCAGGCTGTCTCAATTTCAGCAGGATAATACGACCGTATTCGGTAATCTCATATTCAGACAGGATATCTTCTTATTCCCACAGAAACGGGGGTTTTCTCTTCGGTTGAGATATCGCAAGAACAGCTTGTTGAATAATCAGCTTATCAGTGGGAGCGAACGACGGTATAGGAGCGAATATTCAATAAGACTGCGCACATCTGTTGCTTAACTGCCGTTTTTAGGATAATGCATCAAATAGCGCTTGTTATTTTCGCGAATAAATGTTTCACCTTCCTTCAATGCTATAATACCTCCTTGTTGGATAAAGGT
>CAJXCW010000042.1 GCA_913051705.1 uncultured bacterium | reverse complement strand
TGTAATATATTCTACAACCGGTCGGGGAAACTCGGCCGGTTTTCGTATTCTATAGAATAGACTCACAAGGCTACTTTATGTTTCTGGCGGACACATTGGCCGCCCGGCATGCCGGATGTCGTCCGCCTCACACGTCTCTCCGGTTTACAGAACGGTGGACTGACTCCCCCCGGGTTCATCTGGCGATTTCAGCACCTTCAGAGGTGATTGTAGATGGGACGCCGTTAATCCGAAATATTTCGGACCAGGCCATCGTCTTTGTGGAAAATGGGCCGTTATATGGACCTTTCTCCGTAGAGGTTCCGGATACGGTGAACGTATTGGATCAATCGGTTCTGTTTTTGGCAGACACGCGCGTGCGGGCAGCCGCTCTGTCCTCTGATGGCAGTAGGGCCGCTTATGTAGACGATAGAGGTCGTCTCTTTACCATATCCACCACAGCGAGCGCCTCGCCCGATGAGATCATAGATCTTCGCCGCTTTCTCGGACCAATCGCTGTTTCGTCCATTCAATGGGCGATCGGATCGCCCGATGTCCTCCTGATTCGTCTGGAACGTGAGTTGGGGCTGGAAGCATGGACCGTATTGATATTGACTCGTCAGCTTGGACCGGCAGGGGTAGATCCAGGATCTATCGGTGAACCGGGATCAGAACATTTTGATGAAGTGAATCTATTCACCCGTAGTATTCCTGCCGGATTATGGCGGGTGCCTGCACCGGAACGATTCGAGCGTTGATGGACAAGATGAACGATGAAGATTGAAAAGGGGAGAATTCAATCATTTATTTTTTTATCGTTGTTTAAAAAAGCGCTTGACATGCGGGTAATGTAATGTATATTTCGGCGTTTCAGAACGTGTTTTGCTAAAGAATTCGGTCCTGTAGCCTTGCTATAGGGGGTTCAATGATATTCTGCAAGGGGGAGGCCTATGGCAACCTGCCCGGAATGTGGTGCTGAAATCGCTCTGGACTACGATGTCCTTGATGGTGAACTCATCGAATGTGAGGAGTGTGGAGCGGACCTTGAGGTGATCAGCTCAAATCCGCTGAAATTTGAGAAGGCGCCTGAAGAAGAAGAAGATTGGGGAGAATAAGCCCACTTCTGTATAATTTAAAGTTGCTCGTTTTGCAGGTGGACCACCTTTAATGAATAGACGAACTAAATTTAAACATAAACATATATGGGATAATACCCATTCGTCTGTTCGTACTGTCCATTTGTAGTCATCCGTCAGACGTAACACGAGTAAACCTATTATGGGGAGCTCTGTTGCTCTTCCGACTTCACGTTGGCCGGGAGAGAGCAGCTCCCCTTTTTTGTTGGGTCTAAATCAGGAGAAACAGTACCGACATGCGAATGGGGATCATATTATCGCGTATACGGATGGATGAAAAGCGTCTAATCGCAGAGGCGAACCTTCGTGATGTGGAGGTGGTGCCGCTCGACAATAAGGCACTGGTGTTCGAATTGGAACATTGTCATCTGGATATGGACGTCGTGTTGGAACGTTGTGTGGATCATCACCGCGCCGTCTATGCGTTGACCATACTGGAAAGCTGGGAGATTCCGACTGTAAACAGCCAGGCGGTTGTCGAGACGTATGGCAATCGCCTGTTAACTGCTCTGGTCTTGAAGGAAAAGGGGGTACCGACGCCGGAATTACGTATGGCTTTCACCCCTGATTCGGCGCTTGAAGCGATGGAAGATATCGGGTATCCGGTGGTGTTGAAGCCGGTAGAAGGACCAGAAGGGCAGTTGATATCTCGGATACAGGATAAGTATACGGCCAGGACGGTTCTGGAGCATAAAAGAATTCTGGGTGCGTACCACCATTCCATATTCTTTATGCAGAAATATATTGAAATGCCTGGCTATGATATTAGGGCCTATGTGGTCGGAGATCAAACGGTCGCTGCCGTGTCTGTCCTGACCGACCACTGGATCAGTCCTATTTCCGCTGGTGGTTTGATGGCCGACTATCCGGTATCGGAAGAATTAAATGAGCTGGCGGTCCTTGCGGCGCAGGCGGTAGGTGGCGGTATTATGGTTGTAGATATGATCAAGACAAAAGATGCGTGGTATGTCGTGGAAATAGGACCGGCGACCGGATTGACAGAGGCTTCTGAGCTGACCGGCGTGAATATTTCGGGTCACATCATGGATTATGTTGTCAAGACCGTCCATGAGGGAGGGGAATGAATATGAAAATCGGCATGCTGCTTTCTACCGTATCTAAGGAACAGAAACACTTGTTTGAAGCGGCGAAACAACGTGGTATAACTTTCGAGCGTCTGGATGATCGTCGGATCATATTCGATCTTGGGAACGGCATGTATGATTATGATGTCATCCTGGAGCGTTGTGTTAATCATTCCCGTTCACTTTACGCGCTGAAGGTTTTAAACGCCCATGGCGTGAATACCGTGAATACCTATGATGTAGCCCGCATCTGCGGGAATAAGTTTCTAACGACGATGGCGCTGATCAACCACAACGTACCCACGCCCAAAGCCCGCATCGCATTTACCGTCGAATCGGCTTTGCAGGCCATAGAAGATCTGGGGTACCCGGTCGTGCTCAAACCGAACATCGGTTCCTGGGGCCGTTTGATTACCAAGGTAAATGACAGGGAGGCGGCCGAGGCGATCTTAGAGCATAAGGAGATTTTGGGTTCGTTCTATCATTCTATTTTCTATATTCAGGAATATGTGGAAAAACCGAATCGTGATATCCGTTCGTTTGTGATAGATGGTGAGACCATATGCGCGATCTACCGTTATTCTGAGCATTGGAAAACCAATACCGCGCTCGGCGGTGAGGCGACCAACTGCCCGGTGGATGGGGAGATCGGTGAATTGTCAGAGCGTGCGGCCGAGGCCGTCGGGGGCGGTATCTTAGCTGTTGACCTGATGGAAACTCCGGATGGCATTACGGTTAACGAAGTCAACTATACCATGGAATTTCGTAACAGCAGTGCCCCGACGGGTGTAGATATACCGGGAAGAATTGTTGATTATTTAATTAAGGTGGCTGCATCGTGATTACAGTTTCAATCGTTGGCGCCTCCGGTTACGGTGGCGGTGAGTTGTTGCGCCTGCTGATGTTCCACCCGGAAGTCGAGATTAAACAGGTGACCTCAGAAAGTCTCGCTGGTAAACCGGTCGGTCGTGCGCATCCGAATTTACGCAAGATAACCAATATAAAATTTAGCCGGATGGCCGATCTGGAACCGTGTGATGTGTTATGCCTCGCCTTGCCGCACGGGGAGTCGATGAAGCGCTGTGAGTCGCTGTTCGATCTGGGCGAACGAATTATCGATCTGAGCGCAGATTTCCGGTTGAAAGATTTGGAGGATTATCCCCTCTGGTACGGCCATGAGCACAAGCATCCGGAGATGCTGTCGCAGTTTGTCTATGGCCTGCCGGAATTGCACCGTGATGAGATTAGAGAGACGAAGCACGTGGCCTGCACCGGCTGTCTGGCTGCGACGGCAATTCTGTCTCTCTGGCCGCTGGCAAAAGCAGATGCTATTGACCCGTCACGTATATTTATGGAAGGAAAAATCGGCTCATCTGCGAGCGGAAATAAGGCGGATCAGTCGTCCCATCATCCAGAACGCAGCGGCGCCGTCCGGTCATTCAAACCGACTGGTCATCGGCATACAGCCGAGATGATCCAGGAATTGAACTTTGGCACCGAGCCGCAGATTCATTTTTCTGCGACAGCTATTGAACTGGTACGCGGCATTCTGATGACCACGCATACGTTTGTAAAGGATGATCTGACAGAAAAGGATATCTGGGGCATTTACCGGGAAATGTACGGCCAGGAGCCGTTTATACGGATTATAAAAGAACGCCAGGGCATCTTCCGATATCCGGAACCGAAATTTCTGGCCGGCACGAATTACTGTGATATCGGCTTTGAACGCGACACGCACAGCGACCGGCTTGTGGTGATGGGCGCACTCGATAATCTGGTAAAAGGCGCTGCCGGTCAGGCCGTACAGTCGATGAATATTATGTATGGCTGGGATGAGAAAACCGGCCTCGAGTTTCCGGGATTACATCCGGTTTAGAGAGGCGAGATGCAAGCAGGAGGGCAAGAGGGCAAATAGCATATTTTAAGGATATTGAAGTAGGAGAAATATTATGAAATATCAGGCTCCAAGAGGTACGTACGACATTTTACCTGAAGATCAAGCGTACTGGCGTTATGTGATCGAAACCACTCGACGTGTTTGTCAATTGTATGGCTATGAGCAGATCGACGTACCGATATTCGAGAACACCGCATTGTTCGAACGAGGGGTCGGCGAGACGACCGATATTGTCGAGAAAGAGATGTATACTTTTTCGGACCGCAGCGGCGACAGTATGACGTTAAGACCTGAATTCACAGCGGGCATATGCCGGGCTTATGCTGAAAAAAAGCTACATGGCCGGCCACAACCGCTCAGGTTTTACACCTTCGGTCCGGCGTTTCGTTACGAGCGTCCTCAGGCCGGTCGATTTCGTCAGTTTTTTCAAATTGATGTGGAAGTGATCGGCAGTCAGGATCCGGCGATTGACCTGGAAGTCATGCAGGTTGCCTGGCAGATATATGAGGACGTCGGTATAAAGGGGCTATCGTTTCAGGTCAACAGCACGGGTTGCCCCGTCTGCCGGCCCGGGTATCTTGAGACGTTAAAAGCCTATTATAGCGGACACACAGACGAGATCTGCGGAGATTGTCAGCGGCGGTTAGGACAGAATCCGCTCAGGCTTTTAGACTGTAAGAACGACCCCTGTCAGCCGTTCATCGAACAGGCGCCGCAGATTGTCGATTCGCTCTGTGAGGCCTGTGCGACGCACTTCAGCGAGCTGCGGGTTTATCTGGATGCATTAGGGCGGCCTTACAGCGTCAATCACCGTCTGGTACGGGGACTCGACTACTATACCAAGACCGTATTCGAAGTCTGGGCGGAAGGCATCGGCGCACAGAGTGCGATTTGCGGTGGTGGCAGGTACGATGGTTTGATAGAGATGATTGGCGGTCCATCGACGCCGGCCATCGGGTTCGCTTCCGGGGTCGAACGGATTATCCTGGCGATGAAGCACGAAGGTATTACGCCGCCGGAGATTCCGAAACCCAGCGTGTGTGTCGCTTATCTTGGCACAGGAGCTAAGCCTTCAGCCGTTGCGTTGGTCCATGATCTCCGTACGCAGGGAATTGGTACGGCTGTTCTGTGGGAAAATCGAAGCCTGAAGGCGCAGATGAAGCATGCGGATCGCATTAACGCCGAATACACGTTGATTCTGGGAGAAGACGAGATCAACAATGGGACCGTCACGGTGCGTCGTATGACCGATAGTACGCAGGGCGTGGTGCCGATTTCGGATATCGTTGATGTTATTCAGGGTAGGAATGCGTTGGAAGGATAGTATCAGGATGGAAGGGTGGAAGGATAAGCCCTTCCTTCTCTCTTAAAAGGAATTTTATGTTTGTTGTAAAAATCGGTGGCAGTAAAGGGATTAATCTCGACTATGTGCTTGAGGATCTGGCGCATCAGACGGAACCGCTGGTGCTGGTGCATGGTGCGTCGGATGAGTTGAATCAGATTTCGACGCAGCTTGGCAAACCTCCGCGGATGGTCACTTCTCCATCGGGCTATACCAGCCGGTATACGGACAGGGAGACCCTTGATATTTTTGCAATGGTCTATTGCGGCAAGCTCAATATGCGTATTGTGGAGAAGTTGCAACAGCTTGGCGTTAATGCGGTAGGATTAAGTGGGGTTGATGGCCGTTTGCTCGAGGGTAAACGCAAATCTTCGGTCCGGATCATAGAAAATGGCCGTAAGATGATATTGCGGGACGACTTCACAGGGAAAATAGAGAGAGCAAATGTTAATCTCTTGAATATCCTTCTGAATAACGGTTACCTGCCGGTTATCAGCCCACCGGCTATCAGTTACGAAGGGGAAGCGATCAATGTGGATGGTGATCGAGCGGCGGCGGTAATCGCCAATGCTCTTGGGGCGGATCGAATGCTTATCCTGTCTAACACCCCCGGTTTTTTGAAAGACGTAGATGATGAGGCCTCTCTAATTCCCAAATTGGATAGAGAGGGTATTGCGGAATCGATAGACATCTATGCACAGGACCGTATGAAGAAAAAGCTGCTGGGTGCCCGTGAGGCACTGGACGGCGGCGTACGCGAGGTCATTCTGGCCGACGGTCGGATACCGGGTTCGATCACGGCAGGCTTGTCGGGTAAAGGAACAGTCATTAAAAGATAGAGACGGCCTCTTACAGGATGCGGGGAACAAGATGAATTATATGGAGGTGGAAGATCAATATTCGATGGGGATCATACCCAAGCGGGAGGTCGTCATCGTGCGGGGGCACGGGGCACGGGTTTGGGATGACGACGGTCGGGAATATATCGATTGCGTCGGTGGACATGGTACGGCCAATGTCGGCCATTGTCATCCGGCGATTATCGATGCCATTACAAAGCAGGCGCAGCAGTTGACCATCTGCCCCGAAGTGTTTCACAACAATGTGCGGGCCGAGTTGTTGAAAATACTGGCGGATATATCGCCTGAAGGACTGAATCAAATTTTCCTATGCAATTCCGGGACGGAGTCCATCGAAGCGGCGTTGAAGTTCGCACGGGCGGCCACTGGTCGTCAGGAAATCATCGCAACAATGCGCGGGTTTCACGGGCGTACCTTTGGAGCCTTGAGTGCAACCTGGAATCCTAAATACAGAAAACCGTTTGAACCGCTTCTTTCCGGATTCTCGCATGTGAAGTATAATGATATAGAGGCGATGGAAGGGGCCATCTCTGAACAGACCGCTGCGGTTATCCTGGAAATTGTGCAGGGCGAGGGTGGCGTCAGGCCAGGCAACGGCGATTATTTTCAGCAGGTACAAAATTCATGTCGGGAGCGCGGCGCATTATTGATCATCGACGAAGTGCAGACCGGGTTCGGTAGAACGGGCAAAATGTTCGCATGTGACCATTATGATTTGCAGCCTGATATCTTGTGTGTGGCCAAAGCCATGGCGGGCGGTCTACCGATGGGAGCAACACTGTGTACCACTGCTGCCGCTGCTGTACCGGTGATGTCTCATGGCAGCACATTCGGAGGTAATCCCGTATTGTGTGCAGCATCACTGGCCACAATACGCGTCATCCAAGAGGAAATGCTGGCCGAACGCGCCATGGAGATGGGCGCCTATTTCCGTGAGCGTCTGGAATCGATCCGCACGCCAGGCGTGCGGGAAATCAGGGGTATGGGTTTTTTAATCGGTGTCGAATTAAAAGGAAAGGTCACGCCGTTCCTACGCGGATTGATGGCTCGCGGCGTGATGGCGTTGCCTGCGGGCAACACGGTGTTGCGGTTTCTACCACCGCTGGTTATCTCAAAGGAAGAAATCGATATCGTCGTGGGGCATGTGGAAGCGATTTTGAACGAGGTTAAAGGTTAGTTTCCGAAGCTACGAATCAATAAAGTAATAAAATCGTGGTTCGTGGTTTCGTAGCTTCGATGTTTGCAATGGAGTATTGCATGAGTCAAGAAGACATTGATCTCTTAAGGGGTATGATTGAGCGATACAGTCCTTCAACGGAAGAATCTGAGGTGTCCTCTTTTTTGATAGAGGCAATGAAGCAACGGGGCTTTAAGGCGTATCGTGATGCGGTGGGCAATGCGGTGGGTGAGGTGGGTGAGGGGGACCGGCATATTGTGTTGATCGGTCATATTGATACGGTGGCCGGGATTGTACCTGTACGTGAAAAAAATGGAATACTGTATGGACGCGGTACGGTCGATGCGAAAGGCTCCTTTGCGACTTTTGTCAGCGCGGTTTCCCGGTTGACCGGGGTACAAGGAACAAGAATTACGGTCATCGGGGCCGTCGAGGAGGAATGCCCCACATCGCGCGGCGCCCGGCATCTGATAGGTCAGATGCGACCGGATTGTGTATTTATCGGTGAGCCGAGTGGATGGGACAGCATTACGATCGGATATAAGGGCATTGTGTGTTTCGACTACCATCTGGAACAACCGAACGCCCACTTTGCCGGAAATAATATCCGTGCCTCCGAAAGAGCGATACGGTTATATAATGATATAAGCGACTATGTGGCAAGGCAGGGTGCAGAGCGGGAATTTGACTCTCCCCGTCTCGAGTTACGGCGTTTCAATACCTCCGACGACGGAATAATAGATGGTACAACGGCGTATTATGCCGTGCGCATCCCTCCAGCGTATGATATAGACGCCTTAATTAACTTCGTCCAGGATCATGCCGATGGGGCTGACATAGCCTGTAATCAAAGATTGGAAGGGATCGTTACGGAGAAGAATACTCCGATTATTCGGTCGTTACTCAAGGGAATTCGGCAAGCGGGAGGAAAACCAACGTTCAAGAAAAAAACAGGAACATCCGATATGTGTGTGGTAGGGCCAGCCTGGATGTGTCCGATTGTGGCCTATGGTCCGGGAGATTCCAAGCTGGATCATACCCCTGATGAACACATGGTGTTGGATGAATATATTCGAGCGATCGACGTCTTGACGTTTGCATTAAAACAACTTATCTGACGAGTGCATTGAAAATGGGCGAAGGACACATCACAGATGGGAACCATTGCCTTGTTTTATCGTTAAAGGGAAGGACGGATCGTAGAGTGAGTAAGGAAAATGTGACGGAGATCACATCAAAAAATAGAAGATAGTGTATTTTATACCTGTATAGGGTACAACATATAGTGTATAAGAGATATTTAAAGGGACGATAAAAATATACTTGACAAAAATCGAAAAGGGGTTAGTTTCACTAAACATTTGTATGGTTGTTTCAGGGCCGATTTTATGGCTGTTCCAGAAAAATAAAGATTTCACTGGGGTATGGGCGGTCAACGCGCAGGCTATGAAACCGGTTCAAGTCATATAAGGGCGAACCTTCCTTATAAAAGGATAGAAAGGAGAGCCACTTCCGCCCTGGACGTATGCCGCCGGCATACAAAATCCCTTATGGGGCTTATTTTACTGGAGGTAGGTTATTATGTCTCTTCCCTGGCTATGGAGGAAATGGAGTCGGGCAGCAGGTGTTTTCGGCGCTTTGCTGTTGATCAGCTTCGTTTCATTCGGATTCTCATCACGATTGCATGCGTTATATGATATCGCGATGAGCCGTGTAAATACGCTGGAGAGTGGCGTGTCGGATCTGGAACAGCAGATGTTGAACATCAAATCTGCGATGAATGTGGACAGCATCCGGCAATACAACATTCAAAAAATTACCCGGATTTTCGATGAGCGTAATAAGACGTTGACGCCAAAGGAAAAATACGAAATTGCCAACGAGGTATATATTGCAAGTCAAAAATATACCAATTTAAGTGTAGAACTGATCGGCGCTATGATTACTCAGGAGAGTGGTCCGGCCTGGAAAACGGATCGTGTCTCCCCGGCCGGCGCTATGGGATTGATGCAGATTATGCCTGTAACAGGCATGTTTATGGCCAGCTATGGGGGCATAACCTGGACCAGTGCTGAAGATGTGTTGTTGAATCCGATTTATAATATCCGGATCGGTACACGTTTTATGTCGGCCCTGATCGATATGTACGGTCTTGAAGGCGGCCTGGCGGCCTACAACGGTGGTGAGGTTCGTGCCCGTATATGGCTGGCAGAGGGGAAGAAAGACGGTATCCTCTACCAGGAAACCCAGGCATATGTGCCGTCAGTACTTCAACTGACTGAGTTATATAAAAATATGTTGTAACGCATAAGATGTCCGCATGAGGGCATGTGGCAGGTTGCGGAAAGTTGATATAATGAGAGAAGCCCTTCCAGGCTATTGGAAGGGCTTCCTTATTTATCAAACCGCTCATGGTTCCTACGGCGATGTTTTTAGTGCGTCATCGAATACACAGCGTAATTGACACCGAGTCTGTAGGCTGTTTCCGCCCATTCCCGCTGGTAATAATAGCTGGCGGCTTCTTCCCAGCCATCTCCAATATCTGTATTCCAGTTAATAAGGACCATCAGCCGGCGTTGATCGTCGAAAATGCCCCGGCAGTGGGGCACTTTTCCGTCGCGTTCATACATCCGTCCGCTGAAGATGGCGCGTGTGCCGGGGATCTGGGGATATTTATCGAAATCGTAATAGCAATGGAAGACCGGATGATCCATGGGAATCTCTTCCATAGACCGATCCGGAAACACTTTTTTGATTTGAGATTCCCATCTATTCCATTCACTCGTGCCGTGAAAGTCATCGACCATCATGAATCCACCGCGCAGCAGATATTCCCGCAGGCCGTCCGCTTCTTCCTGGTCGAACTGAAGCGAACCCACTTCGAGAATATACAAGAATGGAATCTCAAAGAGCTCGGGGTCGGTCAGTTCGATGTATTGGGGATCATTTATTTTGAGGGTAGTCAGGTCTCGGAGGACGCGAATAATGTTTAGATCTGCGGAAGGAAAATCCATATTCCATTGACTGCGACCTCTTCCAAAACCGCGAAAAAAGCCTCCTCCTGCCCCATTATAGGCTACCCGTGCAAACGTAAAATCGTTATATCGACCAGGGCCTTCACGTGCAAGACCCACGGATACGGATACTAGAAGACCGATACCGACAAGAAATAGGGCCACAAGGCGCCAGGATCTTTTCAAGAGAGTTTTCCTTAATTGAGCCAAAGGGTCTTAGTGGGTCATGGCATAAATGGCATAATTAACGGCTAGGCGATAGGCGATCACGGAAAATTTCCGAGGATAGATCGGATCAGCCGCATGTTCCCAGCCATCGCCAAGGTCGACATTCCAGTTGATGAGGACCATCAAGCGGCCCTGGTCATCAAAAATACCCCGGCAATGGTGGCCATACAGGGCGCCATCGCGTTCATAATCCGTCATATTCCAGATCGTGACTATACCGGGAACGAGCGGATATTTTTCAAAATCGTAATAGCAGTGAAATACCGGATGATCATCGGGGACCTCTATTATGGCCCGATCCGGAAACACCTTTTTAATTTGAGATTCCCAGACCGCCCATTGTCTGGACCCATGAAAATCATCGACCATCATGAACCCGCCCCGCAGCAGATACTCCCGCAGGACGTCCGCTTCTTCCTGACTGAACTGAAGGGCGCCTACCTCGAGAATGTACAGAAACGGAATTTCAAAGAGATCGGGGTCGGTCAGTTCGATCGCCTTAGGTTCGTTGATTTTCAGCGTGGTGGCTGACCGCAGGGCCCGGATTACATTGGCATCGGCGGAAGGGTAATCCACCGCCCAACGATACCCGAATCCGCGGAAAAAACTACTTCGGCTTTGATAGACCACGCGGCCAAAGGTAAAGTCATTATCTTGTCCTCTACCATCATTGGCAAATCCTGTTATGGTCGTCACCAACAGGCCGATGCTTACAATGATCAGGGCGAAGATAACCCGCCCTGGTCCCCTATTGTAAATGGGGGAGGATTCTCGGCGGGACGTCTGTCCGGTATCATTTTCTTTTCCATTGGAGGATAAAGGGGGATTCATCGTTTCCCTTTCAGCTCTCTAGTATCAATTCACCAACGTGCATCAGCTGTTCCAGGTTTCTGCATTCGAGGACATGATCACAGTACGGACCGTATTTGGCCATGACCGAGTCGTCTGTATCCCAGTACTGCCCGGGTTCAGGATTCAACCAGATCACCTGATGAACGCGGCGTTTCATTTCGTCCAGTGTCCACTCCTGCGGATCGAACCAGTTGGCGCGGGCGTCGCCAAGAATGACGAGCACCGTAGTTCGGGACAGGGACATGAGGTGTTCGCTGTAAAACTGGTAAAACGCCCGCCCGAAATCGCTAAGACCGAAAAAATTCAGCGAGTGATCATCCTTAAACTGTTCAATAATCTCGTCAAACGGTCTACCATCGAAAGCGTCCGTAACCTCGTTAATACGGTCTACGAACAGGAAACTGCGGGCGCGACTGAATTGATTTTGCATTTCCTGCACCAGTTTGATAAAAAACCGGGCGACTTCCCACACGGAGCCGGATATATCACACAGGACGACCAATTCGTGCTTATTTATCTTACGCCGTTTGCGAACAATATGAAACGGTATGTTGCCGGTGCGAAAACTCCTCTGAAGTGTCCGTTTGATATCCACCTGACCGTAACGCGCTTTTCGGTAGCGTAATGATCGTCGCGTTACGAGATTAGCGGCCATCTCTTCTACCGCATCATACAGGTTCTCGACCTGTCCCGGCGGTAGTTCCTGGTACAGGTCAATGTCCACTGTACCGTTACGATGCGGTTGCTTCCCGGGCTCTGTCATGGCCTCAGAGGTCTGTTCCCCCACCTGAATACGGGCCAGCATTTCTTCTACATCGTAGACGCTCTCTTCGTCTTCATCGGAAGAATCGCCCTCTTCCTCTCCGGGCATCGAGGCTTCCTGTTCACCATCCTCTTGAGTCACTTCACCTTCCTGCTCACCGTCGTCCTGTTCGTTGCACAAATTGGGTTGGGTCTCAGGTGACTCTTTGTTTTCGTCTGATTCAGAGCCGTTCAGATCATCCTGGTCGGTGAGCTGTACCAGAAAAAAACGCTCAAAGGCGGCGTCGAACGCCGGTATATCCTGATGCTCCTTCACCAGGACGGACTGAAGGGCTGTTTTGAATATCTGCCGCTCGGTAATCGGCGTATGTCTCAGCGCCTCAGCCGCATCCATGGCTTCGGCCATAGAAACACGCACCCCTGAATGACGCAGGGTATGTACAAACTCGACCAGCCGTTCGATCATCGCACACCTTCTCGCATAATGCGGTCGATATCTTCTTTATCCTTCATCAGCACATTAAGCGTCGTACCCAGTACATCACGCGACAGGTTCTGGGCGTTCAGTACGACCAGTGCCAACGCCCAATCGATGGTTTCGCTGATACTGGGCGGCTTTCGTACGTTGAGCGTTCTTATTTTTTGAACGAACCGGACAATCTGCTGCGCCAGATCTTCGTTAATATCCGGTGTTCTTCGCAAGACAATCCGGATTTCCTGCTCCAAAGAGGGATAATCGATATATAGATATAGACAACGTCTTCTGAGCGCCTCGGACAGATTCCGGTTGGCATTGCTGGTCAGAACAACCAGCGGCCGCTGGACCGCGCTCAAGGTACCGAGTTCCGGAATACTGACCTGGAAGTCGCTCAATATCTCTAAAAGAAAGCTTTCGAATTCGTCATCTGATCGGTCGACTTCATCAATCAGCAGGACGACCGGTTCCGGCGATAGAATAGCTTCAAGAAGCGGTCGGGGCAGCAGGAAATGTTGTGAAAAGAAGGCGCTGTCTACCCGGTTGAGCGCTTCGACGGATTCATCAAGGGTTGATGCATTGCCCAGAAGATCACCGATTCGGTCTTTGAGCATCTGGGTATAGAGTAATTGTTTGGTATATTCCCATTCGTATAACGCTTTAGATTCGTCCAACCCTTCATAGCATTGCAGACGAATTAGACGCCGGTCAAGCGCACCGGAAAGCGATTTGGCAATTTCTGTTTTCCCGACACCTGGAGGGCCTTCAACCAGCAAAGGCTTTTTAAGGTGTTCCATCAGATAGATGGAGGTAGCAATGTCTGCACCGCAGATATAGCTTTGTGTATCAAACTTTTGAATCACATCTTGAACCGAATTGAACGCGGGCATGATCCTCCTGGGGTTGGAAAATAGATCTTGAACTCTTGTTTTACTGGCAAGGTACCGGACATTATATAAGGTGTCAAGCATAAACACGTATGTCGTAAGGTGAGGGATATCATAGGCTAATCTACAAATTACCAACAGGTTACGGACATCTTGGTAAAGAAATTTTATGCCATGTAACCGCCGAATACATCCTTTAGAAGGCATTTATCCGGACAGCCTATGTTACAGGGGAACCGCCCTCTCAAATAATGCTTGCCGGTATATGGAATAATACCTATATTCTTCCTTATAGGCCGGTCATTACATTGACCATGAGGTCGTAGAGGAGGATAGACATAATGAAGAGAAAGCAGAAGAAGTTTCTGGTCGGTTTTGGCCTGGTGATCGTTGCTATCGGTTATCTGATATATACCGGTGCGACAGAGGCCACGATGTACTATAAAACGGTGAGTGAGTTGCAGACGGATCCGGTGTATGAAAAAAATATGCGTATGCACGGCACGGTGGTTGTCGGTTCGATCAAGCGGGGTGAGGTCGGCTCGATGCGCGTACAATTTCTAGCGCGTGAAGGGGGTATGGAGACTCCGGTCGTCTATATCGGTGTGATTCCTGATACATTTAAAGACGATTCCGAAGTGGTCGTCGAAGGAAAATACAGCCAAAGCGGTACCTTTACAGCGCACACATTGTATGCCAAATGTCCATCGAAATATGAGAGTGAAGGAGTAGACCAGTATGAACAGTACGAGCAAGCAAAGCCGGCTAAAACAGAGGCAACGACGCGTTCATAGGCTGACGATTTTATCGATGTTTGTAGCGGTTGCAGTTTTGACCGCTGCAGTGCCTGTGTCGGCTGCGGTAACGCAGGCCCAGGTTAAAGACGTTTCGGGCGGTCTGATCTGTTATTGCGGCTGTGCCAGCAAGGTGGTCGCTATGTGCGGCTGTGCCACGGCCGATAAAATCGAAGAGGATATCGCCGCTCAACTGGAGAGCGGTCAGACCAAAGAAGAGATTGTCGCTGCGTATTTGGCCATACATGGTGAGAAGGGTCTGGCCACACCGATTGCTTCCGGTTTTAATCTTACAGCCTGGCTCATGCCGATTTTTGCTATATTGATCGGTGGTTTTGTCATTCAGACGACGGTCGTGCGCTGGCGTGCTCAGAAACGGAGCCGGGATCAACCTGGTTCCGACGTTTCGGACGAAACGGACGTCAAACATCAAAGTCGAATTCTGAACGAGTTAGAGGAGTTGGATTAGCCTATGGTGGCGATAGTCTGCGGTCTGCTGGCTCTGGGGGTGGTGGCTTTTCTGATCAGCCCTTTGCTGGATGACTCCCAGCAGCGTTTGCAGGGCCAAAGACAGCATACGGACGACTTGCTGAAGAGGAAAGACTATCTTTACACAGCGATCCGTGAGTTGAATATTGATTATAACATGGGTAAGCTGTCTGCTGAGGACCACAAACAGTTCCAGTCGGAGTATATGGTGGAAGCATCGGGCGTGTTGGATCAACTGGAACACACCGGCAATGGCAAACAGCATATTACCGTCTTGATCGAACAGGCCGTACTGGATATCCGCCAGCAACGGGCTAAAACCCATCCGGTTTCAAAACCTTCCACCACAGTAGAACCCCAGCCGGTCACGGATACGGAACAGATTCCTTGCGACGTCTGTGGGACCGATAATGAGGCGGATGCTAATTTCTGTATTGATTGTGGTGCCTCCCTTCAACAGACGTTTTGCGAGGCTTGCGGCGAAGATAATAAGCCTCATGCAAAATTTTGTGCTCATTGCGGTGAGAAGCTGGTATGATGACGGGTTTCAGGCGGCTTTTCACGGCGGTTTTTACCGACGAAGTCATTTTTAGACCGATCCTAAAAATTAATATTTTGAGATCATGACAAGACATTTATTCATCAGCCCCTCGGGGCTTTTTGTTTTTTATATCCTTAGTTTTTTATTCGTCTGTTTCCCTGTCCAGGCACAGAACAATGGGCGTATAACGGTCACCATTGCCAACGGCACCACCGGTGAAACGCTCACCGGGCAACCGGTCTCTCTTCTGCGGCATAGAAATGAATCGGAGGAGGCGCAGGTCGTCGAACAGGCCCTGACCAATCGGGCCGGTCGCTATGTGTTTTCAAATTTACCTGCCGACGGTGCGCACTATGTGGTGGAGACAAGATATATCGAAGTGCCTTATACGACAGGCCATATTAATATCGAACCAGGCACGGCGCAGCAGGATGTACAGCTTAACGTCTATGACATTACCGCAGAAGACACCAATTTAATGCTCAGCGCCGTACATCTGGTGATCGAGGTGTCGCCCAATGTTCTGGATGTCACTGAAATTCTCGTCGTTCGAAATAGTGGTACCAGGTCGTATTTCCCGACACCCGGCGTAGGTGAAGGCATGATCCTTTCTCTGCCCGCCGGCGCGTTTCAGTTACAACCACTGGTAGAAGGGGTGCAGCGGACGGCCCAGGGTGTGCTTTACTCAAATCCGATTCCTCCTGGTGATTCACAGATTGTCTATCGTTATAATGTAGAACGAGCTTCTGTTGATAATCTCCTTTCCAGAAAGATGGATTATAATGCGAGCCGTATTCAGGTCCTGATTTCTCCCAGCAGTGAAACCGTGATGGCCAGCAATTTAACCAATGAGGGCGTTCAGCAGATTGGGGATAAGTCCTATCTGCTCCTGTCGAATTCGGTCGGGCTGCAACAAGGGATGTCGATCAGCGTTGAATTTCCGTCGATTCTGGCCTGGCAGGATGTGATGAAGTGGGGTATACTTGGGGTGGTTGTGCTGATGATCATCGTCGGCGTGATCATCGGTATCCGAACGCATCCGGAAGAAGAGGAACAAGAAAAGCCGCTGCGGGCGCTTAGTAGTAAGGATGCACAGCAGTTTGATTCGATCATCCATTCGATAGCAGATCTGGACGATCAGTACGAAGCGGGGGATCTGGACGAAAAGACCTATCGACGGCAGAGAAAAAAATTACAGAACAAGGCCATACACTTGCGTATCTCAGAGGCTCGGGATGAGTGAAGGGGCTACATCAGGCATTCGGATTCGCCGGTTGACCAAAACCTATGGTCGGATCAGGGCGCTTCATCAGATCAATCTGGATATCCAGACGAATGATTTTCTAACCATTGTTGGGGCCAATGGCGCCGGTAAATCGACTTTGTTAGGCATTATTGCGGGGCTAATCCGGCCAAGCCGAGGTCAGGTGCTTCTGGACGGCCAGGATATGATGCAGGATCGAGATGAGATGGTCGGGTATAAGATAGGTGTCCTGGCCGACCACGCCTATCTCTACGAAGAACTGACGGTATATGAAAATCTCCAATTCTACGGCAGGTTATATGATGTCCGCTCACTGAATGATAAAATAGAGTCCTTGCTGGAACGCGTCGGTATGATCAGTAGATCGAAAAGTATGGTAAAGACCTTGTCGCGTGGTATGCGGCAACGGGTTGCCCTGGCTCGTGCCATGGTCCATGATCCGCCGGTGCTGCTGCTCGACGAGCCCTATGTAGGGCTTGATCAGGGGGGGATGGACATGCTCCAGATGTTTCTGACCGATCAACCACGGACCGTGCTGCTGGTTACGCACGATCTGCCCCGTGGGCTGGAGGTCTCGGACCGTATCGCCATCATGTCTCGCGGCAGAATGGTCTATGAAGCGACCAGTACCGACTTGTCTTTTGATGCATTCGATCAGGTGTATCGAAAATTTGCAGTTATGATGTAAAGTAAATGCACGGCGGGCGTGTCGTGCATTTACAAGGCGCCACATTCATGTCTCTATTTACCAAGGCCTGGCTTATTTACCGAAAAGATATGTTGGTGGAGTACCGCACTCGAGAGCGGCTCACAACTATGTTTATCTTTTCACTGGTCGTCCTGGTCATATTTAATTTTGCGTTTAATACAGGGGCAACGGCCATCCAGAGTATTGCGCCGGGTATGATCTGGGTGGCGTTTGCCTTTGCGGGTATGCTCGGCGCCAACAGAGCATTTGCACCGGAGAAGGATCTGGGCACATTTGAAGGGTTGTTACTGGCGCCGATTGACCGTGGCGCTATTTATCTGGGGAAGTTGATAGGTAATATTACGCTAATCGGCATTATCGAACTGGCCATGCTCCCGTTATTTGCGCTTTTTCTCAATATACCGATCCTGCCTTATCTATCTAAACTGTTGGTTATTCTCTTCCTGGGTACCGTCGGGTTTGCTTCTATTGCTACCCTGTTTGCCGCTGTTGCGGTAAACACGCGTATGCGGGATGTGATGCTTCCCATTTTGCTCCTGCCGATTGCTTCGCCTATTCTAATTGCAGGGGTAGAGATGACGACCACCACGTTTCAAGGTGGCGATTGGGAGGAGATGTCCAATTGGCTCAGGTTGCTATCGGCATTTACCGTCGTATTCCTGGTTGCTTCCGTCCTGTTGTTTGACTATATCGTGGAGGAATAACAGATGGCCGGTCCATCATCACGCTATCGGGTCACGCCGTTGGGCGTCATCTGTCTTATCGGACTTATTGTCTCATTGTACCTGGCACTGGTGTGGGCGCCTCGCGAACGGGTCATGGGCGATATTCAGCGGATTATGTATTTTCATGTCGCCACCGCCTGGATAGCGGAACTTGCTTTTGTACTGGTTGGGCTATCCAGTGTTGTTTACCTGTGGCTTCGGGAACGTCGATGGGACATTGTGGCCCATAGCGCCGCAGAAGTCGGTTTCGTTTTTTGTTGTTTTGTCATGATCACTGGTCCTATATGGGGCAAACCGGTCTGGGGTACGTGGTGGACATGGGATCCCCGGTTAACCTTCGCCATGATATTATGGTTGATTTATGTGGCGTATCTGATGCTCAGAGCCTATGGGGACGATATGCCTCAGATGAAACAGTTTCTTGCCGTCCTGGGGATTCTGGGGACGCTGGATGTTCCCTTTATACATTTTGCGACCATGTGGTGGCGTGGTCTTCATCCCGAATCCCTGACGATGACACCGGAAGGGTTTGGCGCCGGTATGGAGCGGGAAATGCTTACGGCAATGGGGGTGGCTGTGGTGACTTTCACGCTGCTTTTCTTCTACCTGATGGGACGGCGTATGGCGTTGGAACGTATGCGCGATGATGTGGAAGAGCTAAGAGAGCGTATAGAAACGGCAGGTGAGCGTGTCGGTGTGTGAGTGAGCAAGGCGATTCACATACTTACGTGCGTACTCGCTGTTCTCCGGAGGGATTATGGATAATAATTTCTGGTATTTATTTGCGGCGTATACATTGATCTGGATGGGGTTGTTCGTCTATATTTTTTCCCTTGCAGGACGGGAGAAGAAGCTGGGCGAGGAGATTGATGAGCTTAAGACGATGCTGAAGGAGATGGAGGGTAAGTAGGCGGTCAGAAAAAATTAGTGATTGATGGCGCTGCGCGTCATCGAAAGTGAGGAGAGCCTCTTCGAGGCATTATTGAAAGGCGCTCCGCTTCGCTCGCTGTGCTTTTTGGTGATAGCATGTGTCCTTTGGACACGATGCGAGCCCTCCGGGGTTTAGTGATTGAAAAACAGTAAGCAGTAGGCATTTCAATCAACAGACCAACAAATCAACAAATTGGGCGGTAGGCAGTTCTGTCCGTTTTTACCGCTTGGCTGCCTACTGGATCCCAGTCCCATGGCTGATCGTTCTGAAAATATAGCGCCGGCGTTTCTTTCCAATCTCCGGGTTGTGCTCGTTGAACCTAAAGTCCCCGGTAATATCGGCGCTACTGCTCGTGCGATGCGAACGATGGGCCTGTCGCGTCTGGTTCTTGTCAAACCGGTTGATTTCCGGACGGTACCGGAAACACGCTGGATGGCGCATGGCGCCGAGGACCTGATTGACAATGCTGCCGTGGTCTCATCGGTTGATGAAGTCCTGGCGGATATTGCATTTGTTGTCGGCACGACCAATCGTACTCGTGGTATCTGGCTCAATCCAATTTACAATATCGATCGCGCTGCGGCTCTTATCGCCGGTGTGGTTCAAAAGCAGACAGTCGCCGTCCTTTTCGGTCGCGAAGACCGGGGTCTGTTAAACCACGAATTACAGCGATGTAATCTGATCGTGCGTATTCCGGTTGCTATGAAGTACCCTTCCTTGAATTTATCTCAGGCTGTTATGGTCATCGTCTACGAGATTTTTCAGGCGTGTCTGGATCCGCCTAAGCCTGTACGTTTACGGCTTGCAAAAAATCAAGACATTGAACGCATCAGTTATCGGATCCATGACACGATGCGTCGTGTCGGTTTTACCCCTCACCCGAATGAAGAGACGTTTCTCCGTGCTATCCGCCGTGTCTTCCGACGGAGTCTCCAACTGGAACACCGCGATGTGGCCACTTTACATAAGCTGTGCGACGAAATCGACGCTTATGTGGAGCGTCGTGGCGGGTAGTTTCGGAATATCTATTCGATGCCGAATTCAGGCGGATAGGTTACTTTCTCCAGACGCAGGCCGTGGGGCGGTGCGTTGGCGCCTGCGGCGCGACGGTCCTGTGCGTCCAGCATATCAGCCAGGACGGTCGGCTCCCAACGGCCTCTACCAATGTCGATCGCGGTTCCTACGATGGTCCGTACCATATGGTGTAGAAAACGATTGGCTTCTATATGAAGGTGCAGCTCTTCATGGTATTCACGCCAAACAAGTTCTCTTATTTCGCACATGGTGCCCTCCGCGCTGGATGTTGCCTGACAGAACGAAGTGAAGTCGTGATGACCGATTAACGGATGGCAGGCCTGCTGAATCGTTTCCACATCCAGTGGATAGGATACATACCAGGTATAAAGCCGTTTTATGGCACTGGGTCGGCGGATAATACGATATAGGTAGCGCCGACCGGTCGCGCTATATCGGGCGTGAAATTGATCGGATACCTTTTTGACTGCATGCACGCGTATATCTGACGACAAAACGCCGTTCAAGCTTTTTAACAAACGACCACACGCCATAGAGGAAATGGTTTTAAAGTGCACAACCTGGCCTCTGGCATGTACCCCTGTATCGGTACGACCGGCAGCGATTACACGGATGTCTGTCTGAAGAATCGTTTTAAGCGCCGCTTCCAGTTCACCTTGGACGGTACGGCCTGACGGCTGAATTTGCCAGCCCAGGAAATCGGTGCCATCATATTCGATAATCAGGGCCAGGGTTCTCATGGTTGATTACATACCTTATATAGTGACAAAGCTTATAAGCCAGCAGCAGATGAGCAGACCTATGACACTGCTCATGGCTATGTAATCATTACGGGTCATGGCCATGTTGCGATAATGGGTACGCCCGAGACCACCCCGATAACATCGAGCTTCCATGGCGACGGCAAGGTCTTCCGCTCGCTTGAAGGCTGACAGCATCAGTGGAATAAGCAGCGATGTCATTCTGCGGGCTCGCCGGATAGGATTTCCAGTAAAGTCCGCCCCGCGAGCCATTTGCGCTTTCTGAAGCCGCTCCGCTTCTTCAACCAGGGTCGGGATAAAGCGGAGGGCGATGACCATCATCATGGCCAGTTCATGGGCGGGCAATCCAAATCGTTGAAGGGGCTTAAGCAGGCTCTCGAGGCCATCTGAGACATCCAGCGGCGCTGTAGTCAGCATCAAGATTGCGGCTATCGTCATAATGGTAATTAGACGTAAAGTGAATATCATACCCTGGACCAATCCCTCCTGAGTCAGCCCCGGGAGCGTGTATCCCGCGATGGCAAGCGACTGTCCCGGTGTAAAGCAGGCATGGGCGATGAATGTAATCAGAAGCAACCACCGGAAGGCACGCAGATTGTTCAATATCATATGCGGAGGCAAACATGAGAGCCGGATGATGCCCGACAATGAGATCAGTATCAGAGGGAATACCGATAAGTCTTTCACCCACATCAGGCCGATCATAAGTATGAGGGCACTGCATAATTTGGTTCGTGGATCCAATTGATGTATAGGTGAATCGGCTGGTATAAACTGACCGAGTGTCAGGTCTTGTAAGATAGCCATAAGGCCCTCGACCAGACCCTGTCCGGTTGGTCCCTAAAGGGGGAAAGTGAAGTAGGCATAAGTAGCATTTTATCCTTTAATAACTAAAACGATTAACTAATTTATCAAAAAAATATACCGGTAATTCCGGGTATTGTCAAGGTACGATCCGGGAATAAATCCGTGGGGAAAACAGGAGGTCATGATGACGTATCAGGTTCGTGTTATGGGTGTGCCTTTGGATCTTGGCGCTGGGCGTCGCGGCGTGGATATGGGGCCGAGTGCGTTACGAATTGCACGATTAAATACGCGGATTCGTGATCTGGATTTTGATCTGTCGGATGTCGGTGATGTGCCCGTTACGATTCAAGAGACGCATGATGCGGGTGATCATAATGCGCGATATCTTAATCAGATTGTAGCAGTATGTCAGGCACTCAGTGATCAAGTAAGCCTGACCATGAATGAAGGATTTTTTCCACTGGTACTCGGCGGAGATCATAGCGTAGCCATCGGGACCATTGCCGGCGCTTCCCGGTATTATCATCATCGTGGTGAGCGTCTGGGGGTCATCTGGGTTGATGCCCATTCGGATATGAATACGCCGGATACCACGCCCAGCGGAAATATTCATGGGATGCCTCTGGCTGTCTCTCTCGGTTGCGGCGTCTCTGCGTTGACCGGCATCGGCGGTTTCACCCCCAAGATTCATCCTGAGGATACGGTACTCATCGGCATCCGAAGTATTGATGAATCTGAGAAAGACCTGATACATGAAAACGGGATCACCGTATTTACAATGCGGGATATCGATGAGCGCGGCATGTCAGAGGTGATCCACGAGGCGATTGATATTGCCACATGTAAATCCAACGGGTTGCATGTCAGTTTCGATGTAGACGCGCTCGACCCGAGTCTGGCACCCGGCGTGGGTACGCCTGTCAGTGGGGGACTAACCTATCGTGAGGCGCATCTGCTCATGGAGCATATAGCCGATTCGGGTATGTTGACTTCCCTTGAAGTGGTCGAAATCAATCCGATCATCGATACGGGAAATACGACTGCGGAGGTGGCGGTAGGGCTGTTGCTTTCGGCGTTAGGGAAGCGGATATTATAGATTTGTTGATTGTCTGATTATCTGATTGAAAACAACAATTTCAAATGTGAATATCAATCAGACAATAAGGAATGGGTGGTGCGGAGCGGACGCAAAAACCCCTGCACAAGTAGCAGAAGTCTTATTTGAGAGAACCTGATTCGAACGGTGGTTGTCCCCCCGAATATTTCTGACGTCCTCCGTTCTGGTGAGGCATGCCATAGACATCCGGAGCAGGTTTCCCTTTAATAGACATAAAGGTTCTTCAAATTATCTTTGCTGAAGACCTGTGCAGGGTAAAAACAAGTATAACATCTCAAGCCCCTATTAGCAAGAAAATTCTGATAACAATCAGGTTTTCTTTTCCTTCTTTTTGGCGGCCGGAAAGAGAATGTTATTTAGAATAAGCCGATATCCGGGTGAGCTTTTGTGCAGCGCCAGGTTGGTCGGCGGATCTCCAACCAGATGTTCTTCATCCTCCGGGTCATGCCCACCGTATAGGGTATAGGTTCCTTTACCGAAATTACCGTGGATATACTTGGCGCGATCGGTCCCTGCTTCTTCAGCCAGGACGATGGCTGTCCGCTTGAGGACATTTTTGTTGAAAGAGGTCGACAACCCGTAGAACCCTGCGACGTAGTTCACATGATTCTGGGTCAGCATGGCGGGCACCGGATCATATTTTGCGGAGAAGTCGAACAGGGTAAACGGTCCGGTGGGTATTTTTCCGGCATTGACCTGATTGACATCGATATTGGAAAAGGAGCCGATGAGCGGGTTGAGTTGCAGCGTAAAATTTTCAAAGGCAAAGGTTTGACTATAGTCCAATTTTGCCTGGGCGTTGGGATCGAGCGCCGTGTGATCATATTCAGGCGCTACAATATCCGTGTTTTGCGCTGCCAGGGCGACCTCCAATGTTTCCGTAGCCGCACACATGGCAAACAGAAAACCTCCATTACTTACATAGGATCTTATGGTTCGAGCGACTGCCTTTTTTTCCTCTGCGACGGTAGGAAACCCGAGTTCCCTCGCCAGGGCTTCGGCCGTTGCCTGCCGCTGTTGATACCAGGGCATCCGGTGATAGCTGTAAAATTTACTGTACTGGCCGGTAAAATCCTCGTGGTGCAGATGAAGCCAGTCATATTTATTCAGGTCACCCTTCAGGACTTCCTTATCCCAAATGGTTTTATACGGTACCTCGGCATACTTGAGTGCCATGGTCACCGCATCGTCCCATGGGCGCTGGTCGGGCGAGGTGTAAACGACGATTTTGGGCGCTTTTTCAAGCATCACCCTGTCCATATTGTTGGCTTCAATCTCAGCAAAGATCCGAGCCAGTTCTGCTCCACTGATCACGGCGTAGCTTACACCTTTTAGCCGGCAGGATCGAACACGATCCTCGGTGGCGTCTAATACGAAGGAACCGCCGCGATAGTTGAGTAGCCATTCAATGGTAAAGCCCTGTTCGAGTGCCTGGAAAGCGACGCCGTAGGCTTTGAGATGATCTCGTTGTTCCAGATCCATGTAGATCAGCATCTTCTGGGCGGACGCAGGCGGTGCGGCCAGCATCAGGAGGCCGACGGAGAGAAAAAGTACATAACGCATGATATACTCCGTTATTGAGTAATATAATACCAATTGTTGATTTATGAACCGCGTAGCGCTCGCTGGAGCTCGCAGGGATCAGCAACTATGAAATTTTATTGATAACCTTATTATTATCAGATATTTATAAAAATTAATGCATGATCTATTACATGGCAATTGGTATAAGTTAAACTATATCGTTTCGTAGCTTCATCTTTCCTCTTCATCCAATATCGTCAACGCTTCCTTCCTTTGTCGCCATTCATCATCACCGACGGTCGTCCAATTCTCAGCTTCTTCTTGTTTCCAGCGGGCCACGACGGTCCGGCGACGGCGGCGCATCTGAATATAGGACAGCATGCAGAGGATGGCGAACAGCGGACCTATCGCCAGCGACAGTCCTTCCATGGGCAGCATCCGCCAGCCGTAGACCCGTGTCAGATAGTTTTTCCAATTCCGTTCGAACTGCACGATGCTGATGCCAAAAGCATCGTAACAAGCCTGATTGATTGAGCCGGTGACGCGCAGCCGGTCCAGCAGGGTATGCAGGCCGTCCCGACCGTATTGCCTGAGAATGTATTGCACCGCCAAGGCACTTTCCTGATAGGCCAGTTGTGCTCTGCGTTCTGGAAAGGTATTCACAGCGTGAACCGCGCTGAGTGGAATCAGATTGTCGGTGATGATGGCGACGAACAGCACGGCCCGATCCCAGAACCCCCACTCGCGTGCCGCGTACATGGCAAATCCCTCGTCCAGCCACCGCGGAATATCGGCACCCCGAATGGCGCTGTGCAACATCACATGCGCCAGTTCATGCACCGTAACTTCGTAGGTATTATCGAACGAGCCCGTTATCCGGGGTGATTTAAGCACCACCAGCCGTCGGCTGGGCACGGCATACCCGGCACCCCAATCCGGAATCGCACCAGGCGTATACGTCTGAAATTCTTCCTGCGTGGCCGCGATGTGGATGTGGATGGTATCGGCTGATGACAGGCCCAGGTTAGCATGCAGTTGAGGACGGGCGGTACGAATGATAGACACCGTACGATCTACGTAACGGGCGTCCTGCGGGTCATAGGTGATCCGCAGGCCATCGATAAGACGGACTGCGGCTTCTGCTGCCGCCAGCTGGCCAAACAGACAAAAATATACACCGATGAAACTGACCCAGCACCGAAATCCGATCCAGCACCGGCCATCTTCCACCGCCGGACATGGGGACATGATGGCCTCATTCCCGGATGATGCCGCCGCCGAGGACCGCCTCGCCGTCATAGAAGACGACGGACTGCCCGGGTGTCACCGCCCGTTGGGGATCGTCAAATGTGATTTCCGCACAGTCCGCTTCCAGCATCCTGATCGTCGCAGGCGTGCCTTCATGCTTATACCGGATCTTCACCTCACAACGGATCGTTTCCTCAGACGGCCTTTCCGACTGCCAACTGACTTTCTCGGCGATCAGAACGTGCCGCTTGAGTTCTTCATCTTTCCCGACCACCACCGTATTACTCTCAGGCTGAATTTCGACCACATACACCGGCGTGCCGGTAGCCAGCCCCAGCCCCCTGCGCTGCCCGATAGTATACAGTGGATAGCCACGATGCTCACCCAGCACGTTGCCCTTGGTATCGACAATCGGTCCGGGACGAATAGGATCTTCTATATTCAGCAGCCCGTTGTCCGCTTGCACTGGATGGTCCGCCGTCCATTCTCTCAGGAACCGCTCGTAACTCTCATCCTGTATAAAACAGATTTCGTAGCTGTCCTTCTTCTGCGCCACCCGCGGCGCCAGTTGCTCGGCGATCTTTCGCGTCTGAGGTTTTGTCAACGAGCCTATAGGAAATACAGTCTGCGACAGTTCATCCTGCGCCATCTCCCACAGGGCATACGACTGATCCTTGTTGTTATCGATGCCGCGCTTCAGGATATACCGGTCTGCTACCGGATCGTGGATAACACGAGCATAGTGGCCGGTCGCCACGAAATCCGCCCCGAGCGCCCGCGCCCGGTCGAGCAGGACACCGAATTTCACCTGGCTGTTGCAGGATACACACGGGTTCGGCGTTCGGCCGTGGATGTATTCCGATACGAACCGCTCGATGACGCCCTTCTGGAATTCCTCCCTGAAATCCACCACATAATAAGGAATCCCAAGCCGCCCGGCCACGACCCGCGCATCGTTGCGGTCTTCCACCGTACAGCACCCGTGTTCATGCTGCACATTGCCGCCCACCTGATCATAATCCCACAGATGCATCGTAATCCCGATGACCTCGCATCCGATGTGCTTCAACAACGCCGCCGCCACCGAACTGTCCACCCCGCCGCTCATGGCCACCACCACGGTAGAGCCGGCCGGTGGCAACAGATTGATGGCAGGATCGAAATCCAGGTCGAAATCCAGATCAAGTTCTACGGGTTGCGTAGGAGGTAAAGATATATTTATCATGAAATTTGTTGATGGCATGTGTCCTTCGGACACGATGCGAGCCCTTTGGGGTTGTCTGATTTGTTGATTTGTTGATTTGTTGATTGTCTGATTGAAAACCTACCTGCCCACCTGCCGCTTTTCATAATCTGCCATGGCCGCCTTTACCCCATCCGCTGCCATGGCCGAGCAATGCATCTTTGTCGGCGGCAGACCGCCTAATTCATCTGCGATCGTCTTGTTATCGATGGTCAACGCTTCTTCAACCGTCTTACCCATCAGCCATTCCGTCAGCATACTGCTCGCGGCAATCGACGCCGCACAACCGAACGTCCGAAATTTGGCATCGGTGATGGCCTTGTCGTCGATCTTCAGATACAGCTTCATCTGATTCCCGCTGATTGGATTGCCGGCCTCGCCGATGCCGTCGGCCTCCGGGATGTCCCCGACGTTACGGGGCGACTGGAAATGGTCTAAGACGGTTGGAGAATACATAGGGAAATGGTGATTTAGTGATTGGTGATTGGTGAAGTCGCCAAAATCTGTTCCTGGTGTTCCATGACTGGAGACATCTTACGCAACCGCGATACGATGCCGGGCAGATGGGCCATCACTTCATCCACATCGGCTATGGTATTGTCCCGTCCGAAGCTGAAGCGGACTGAGCCGAGGGCCGTGTGCGGGTCGAGGCCGAGGGCCAGGAGGACATGGGACGGTTCTATGGAGCCGGACGTACAGGCCGATCCGGTCGATACGGCTATGCCTTTCATGTCCAGGCTCATGAGTAACGATTCACCTTCCGCACCGTAGAACGATACGTTCAGAGTCCCTGGCAGCCGCTTCGTCGGATGCCCGTTGATCTGTACATCTTCGATTTCATCTACAATGCGTTTTTCCAACGTATCCCGCAGTACGATCAGATGCCGGTATTCGCCTTCACGGTCCTGAGCCGCCAGTTCCGCCGCTTTACCGAGGCCGATGATGCCGGTCGTATTCTCCGTGCCGGACCGGACGTTGTTCTCATGATGCCCGCCGTGGGCCGTTGGTTCGATCTCTACGCCTTTCCGGATGTAAATCGCGCCGACGCCTTTGGGTCCGTATATTTTGTGTGCTGACAAAGACAGCAGATCCACCTGCATTGCCTCCACATCAATCGGTAGTTTGCCCGCAGACTGCACCGTGTCCGTATGAAAATACACTTCGTGCTGTTGGGCGATCGCGCCGATGTATTCGCCGTATTGGTGGAATTCACCCCGGTCACGAAAGGCAATCCATCGCTCCTCGCGTTCCCGCAGGGGCTGTCGATCGGCTGCAAGCATGGTCAGCATGGGCCAGGGTGCGGTCAGCGGGAAACGCGGCCACTTTCGTTTTGCCTGCAGTGCCGGAGGGAATTTGTACTCGAAATTCCGGATCATGTACGCGCAGCGTTCAGCCGGGGAAGGGAACAGGTCGCGTCCGGCCGGCAACAGGCCCTTTGCCTCGTAGGCTCCACGGAACAGGCGGTAGGCTTTCTCAATCTGTTTTCTCTGCTCACCGTTAACGGCGGCCTTGCTGTTCCAGTGGATCACCCGGTCGCCGCAGTCAATGTCGACTTCATGCCCTCTGGTCTTCATGTAGGAATTGAATTTCAACTGTAGTTCCCGGCTGGCGAGCACGTCGGCGGCGTACAGCTTGCGGGTAACCTTCCGGGTCGCCGGTGCGCCGTCATATAGACGACTTTTTTAACGATTTTTGGGATGGAGGAAATATTTCTTACCAACG
>CAJXCW010000041.1 GCA_913051705.1 uncultured bacterium | reverse complement strand
AAACCTGGCAGACTTTTGAGGTTTGTGAGATTTGTGAGATTTGTGGGATGTGTGAGACCAGCCAGATCCGGCAGATCCCTCACGTCCCTTTGCAAACGAACCCGGTACATCCGATATCACCCGGCCCGAACAGGCCGGTTTGACCCCCGGAGAGAACAGTCTGGAAGCAGACTCGGAAAGTATACGTCCGGAATCATCCGATCCACAATATGCAGAAGGCAGCATTCAGCCTGCGGAAGAACAGGAAGAAAGTTTATTGGATAAATGCTCAGCGCCATCCAAAAGGCCTTATTCGACGACACTGAAGAGGGCACAGGCGGTCCTGTAGCGGGTGAAGAAGTGGATTTGGCCGATAATATAATTGAGGCGGCGGGCAATCCGAAGGCGCTTCGGCAAAGATCCACCTGAGAGGGATGGAGGGATCGGGGTCATGACGGATCAGGACAACACACAAAAGGGCTCTGAAGGAGATTACGATGATTTTGTACTCGAACGGCGAGAGGACCCACGTCATGCACGAGTGATAGAGTTTTCAAGGTGCGGTCAGTGAATGGTTCAAATGGCGGGGCACATCGGCCGTTTTGGGATGTTCACACCTGGTCGGCTCACAAAGGGTGACATCCATGAGGGATGCATCATGATGGGGCGCCTGTCGCCAGGAGGCAGGTGCCCTGTCATGAACGCTGGAAGGTCACAATCCATACCAGACCGATTCATGTTGTTCAATGGCCTTCTTACCCCTTCTTCCTTTCTCTCATTCTCTCAAAAATCCCGCCGGAACAATCGTCTGAATCTCTTTTAATATTCGGTCTTCCACATCTTCCACGTATCGGTTAGGCATACCAAAATACACGGTGGCATCACCGCCTTCATACCCGCCTTCACGCCATATACGGCGGGAAGGGATGTAGCCTGGAAAGGCGTTGGCATAGGCGCCGACCCATAGTCTGTTGGGATCATAGAGACGTCGTAAGCGACAGGTAAAGTCCGATACCACTTCACTTGCCAGAAAAACCATCACCAGATCATCGTCGAAAATCCAGGTTTGGATGGGATATCGTTCGTACTCCGGGACGGATTGACCATTTTCCATCCTTTCAAGCCATTTGCGTGCATGATATCCTATGGGCGAGTTGTTACGAGCCAGCGTAGCCCATTCATCCCGTGTAGGTAAGGTCTCGAAGGGCAGATTTATATGGGATAGAAGGCAGTCGGGTGGACCTGAAATCGGCTGAGCACCCCCATCAACCAATCGGGACACCTCATAGGCGAGATCCTCGCCATGTTGCATGGCATAGGCCAGACCCGTACGAGGGTATGGATTGGCATTGGCTGCACAGCCGATCGTCACGAAAGATAGGGCGCCGGGGAACTCCTTTTCTATCGCCTCTTGCGCATATCCTGCCCAATCACCACAAATAAAATCATCTTCAGATCCCAACGTGGTGCAATGACAGGCATAGCTGACCCACACGGCACGTAGTTTTCCTGCGGAATCATGCACTTGGACCATCGGCAATACATGGTCTACCGGGCCAATTTGACTCCTTCTGTTTACCGCAAAGCCGACATGCCCTTGTGTAAATGACAGTTGGCCCGGTTTCCGTTTTGACAGAGCCGACAGACCGACTTCCACCAGCTTATCCTCCACTTCTGAGGTATATTGATCGATATGCGCCTGATGTGCGGGGGGAATATCTGAGCTGAATAGCATAGGCGCCGCCCCGGTCAGGCAAGGCGCCGTATGGGTATGGCTATAACACAACACAATACGCTCCCTTGCTACCCCCGAAGCTTCTCCTATCTTCGCGGCTACTCTCTCCGTGAATGTTCCCGTAACGCCGCAATTTTCCATGGTCAAAAGCAAGGCGGCCTTCTCTTCCCCAATCGCCATAGCCTTGGCGCGCAACCTGGTCTCCACCTGCGTCGTTTCTTCCCGGCGAACCCCATATCCGCTCAACCGAATGGGATAATCCGGCGTAATATCAATCTCTGCAAGCCCCACTGAAATGAGATGCATGTTGTTATCCCTGAAAACCTACCATTGTCTGATTGTCTGATTGTCTGATTGTCTGATCGAAAACCTGCCTACCGCTTACCGCCTACCCTCACTTCAAAACCACTCTGTCCTATGCGGCGTAGCTGGAAACCACACCATATCCACCACAAGAGATAGCCCGACGCCCATCAGGAATCCGACCAGCATTCCGAGAAAAAAGGGCTGAGCGGCCTGATACAGACGCACACCGCCGAAGCGGACCAGTAATATTTGAATAAGCCACGCCAGGAACAGGGGTAAAAAGGCATTCCTCACCACACTGCCGACATCACCAATTGCCATCCCGATCGGATGAAACGGCCACCAGGAAAACCAGGCACGGCCGGCAATTACCAGGGCATTAATCAGGATACCCGAAATGAAAAATAGGATCTCCAATCCCCCGATTTGCGAGGCATTGGCTGCCCACACGGGAATACGACCGTAGAAGAAGGTCCCGAAACCGCCGGGGGTCGTCCACAGATTATTGGCGCCCAGGGCATGGCCGGAATGGATCATCGATACGACGGATACCACGGTGCTCACACCGAAAGATACACAGATCCAGAAGAATAACCCCTGTCGAGGTCCTCGCATCCGGCTTTTCAGCCAGGCGACATGCGAAAAACCGATCATGGAAAAGGTCCGTGCATTGCGTGCAAAACCACTGGCCATACCCAGGGTATTGATGTCCTCCATGGACATGGAGCCCGATCCGATAACACCCACGGTGAAATAATTCGATTTAACCGTGAGTTCCGCCATGATCAGTCCGGATTCTGCTACAGCACGAGCCAGGGCCAGATAAAAGGTAAACATCGCCGTCAAAAAGAATAGCCCAATATATATGGACAGGCCGACCTGATTCAGCCACAGGATAACATAGATGGAACCAGCAACCAACCCGATGAGGGCCCTACGATACGAAAATAACTCGTCGTTCTCACTTTCCGTCTTCCCAGGTGACCATGCCGAACGCCAGACCATGTATAAATGTCGTCTCGCCATCCATGTGATCCAGACGACAAAAACAATCACGCCGCCCATATACTGCATGCCGGTCAGCCCCCCCTGAACGACACTGCCGGTAGTAGAAAATAAGCCGATTCGACTGAGCAGCCCCTGCTCCATGATGCCGAATAATTGAAAAAACCAGAGACTGAATAGGATCTCCGTATTTGCAAAAAAGGCGAAGCAAAGCACATAGATGTTGAAATAGATCGGAATCCCTGGAAAAGAGGGACTGAGTTCGATGGTCGTTAACGCCCCCGGATAGATCGGTAAGGCAGGCCATACGCCCCAATAAGACAGACAATTCCAGGCCATCGCTAAAAAGGTCATGATACATCCGATCTGAAACATCCGATTTCGATACAATTTGGATCGAGGTCTTTTAGAATGGGGGCTGGATTCTCCGATAAGATGCATCGCCACTTCACCCATTGGAAAGCGGAGTCGTTCGTATTCAACCCATTGTTTTCGGAAGACGACCATCATGCTGGCACCTATCAACAGCAAGGCTGCGAACAGCGATAGCCACCATATAAGTGGGATCAGCCATACGCCCCAGGAAATGTCCTGTTCCGGCTGGAGGCCCTCATAAAAGCGGCGAGCGGATTCATAGTCACTGACATATACCCAGGACGGCAGATAGGGAAGAATCAGCTCATCCCAGCGGTTTTCAGGCGTCGCATAGTAAGCTGGCGCTGCAATGGCGGAGACCAGATATTTGGTAATGCCCCAATCCGGTGCCATGGACGCCACCCAGCCCATTGCAAAGACCACGAGAAGCTCTGTACTGGTCAATGCCCGGTGGGGTATGATTTGTTTGAATATTAAGTTGGGCAGGAGAATCAGAACGAGAAAAGGAATTAAAAATGCCGATGGCAGATGGGCGTAGGTCATAAAATCATGACCGCCCCGATCTGCAAGATATTGGGCTCCGAAGCCGATCACACCGGACAAAAACAGACCAAGATACGCAGACCGAGAGGTTACCGGTTGATCTTTTAAACTATCCTGCTGATCTGATGAAGGAGGCATCATATCAATAGAGATATTAGAGTAAAATCCAGATCATAATATTGGCGGACAGGAGTACTGCGAGAATCGCATAATCATACCATACCATTCGAAAGGATAGATATTCGGTTCGCTCACCGCGCATACCGAACCCTTTGGATTCCAGCGCCATAGAGAGTAAATCCGTATCTCGGATGGCATACACGAAAATGGGGACGAGCAGCGGCACGTATTTCCTGGCTCGTTGCAGGACATGACCACTCTGAAGATCAAGGCCGCGAGATTGTTGCGCCTGCACGATGATGCCGATCCGCGTAAAAAATAGAGGCACCAGACGAAAAGACAGGGATAGGGCGAAACTTACAGGAAAGGGTAATCCGATCGCCCGAAGTCCGTAGGCGAATTCTTCGACCTTGGTGCAGGAGACAAATACCATGCCGGATAACAGCATGGCATCCAGCCGAAAACCCATTGCAACACCGAATTGAATGGATTCAACAGAAAGCGACAATGGCCCCATTGACCAGAAAGGATCTCCTACACGTTTGAAGAGAGACCAGGTAACCATACTGAATACCATGACGGTGATGATCAGAGGCAAAACGCGCCGAATGTTCTTAGCCGCTCCGCTTGTTTTGACCAGGATTAGCACGCTGCTTAATATAATCAACTGATGCCAGGGTGATTCAAACGCCACCGTTAAAATCAATAACAGAACCAACCCGACGATTTTAGTCGACGGATGAATGCGATGTAAAAGGGTGTCATTGGGTAGATAGAGGAACATAGGCAATCTCGATGTAAAAATTAGAAACTGATGTGACGCAAATTGATTCAATCAATTAATAGGATGTTAAATTTTTCCCTCTCGGAACCCAGAACTATCTCTTCACTATCTTTTATCTTCTCGCAGATTTTACCAAACACGCAACCAGTTCGTCCACCGAACGAACCGTCATACCGAATGCATGACCGATTCGAACGGCTTCCGGGGCTTCGAGATGTAAAGATTCCAGTAAATCCATATCCTTAAAACAGGTGCGCATATCACTGTCCTTCACAATCTTACCTTGCGACATCATGATGCAGCGGTCGGCATATTCCGCAACGACCCACATGGAATGGGTAATTATAATAATCGTCCGTCCGGATTCGTTAAGTTTCCGGATTAGATTCAGTATGGCTGTTTGACCGTGGTAATCGAGACCGGTGGTAGGTTCATCCAGGATCAGGACTTCGGGATCGGTTGCCAGGACGGAGGCCAGGGCCAACTGCTGCCTTTCGCCCTTGGTTAAACTAAAAGGATCCTCGTCCTCCTGACCGGCCAGCCCGACAATGTCAAGCGCGTGGGATACTTTTTTTTCGGTCTCCGCTTCAGATAACCCGTAATTATAGGGGCCGAATGAGACTTCTTCGCGTATCGTATTGGCAAAAATCTGATGGTCCGGATTCTGGAAAACAAATCCCACCTTTTTACCGAGATCTGACAGGGTCCAATCCTTCGTGTCCTTTCCCAATATCTCCACGGTACCACTTGTCGGCGCATGTAACCCGTTCAGATGTTTCACCAGGGTGGTTTTACCGCAGCCGTTCTGTCCAACTACAGCTACAAATTCACCCCGGTATATATCCAGAGAGACACAATCCACAGCAGGTTTTGCAGCATCATAGGTGTGTACAAGATCCTTTACATGCACAACCACCTCTTTAGGGATGGGTGGTTGATTTTCCCGGGACGCTTCAAGCCGTGCAATATGGTTGACCTGCCAGCCGGCTGCTTGAACCCTTGTCACCGCCTCTGTGATGGCCAGCGCATCTGTAGGCAGTCCCAATTTTTGTAACAAGACCGTGGTTTGCAAAGGGCGCACGCCATGTTGTTCTAAAAAGTCCGGATCAGATAGGATGGATGCAGGCGTCCCTTCTTTGATGATGCAACCTTCATACATCAAGAAAACCCGGTCGGCCTGTATAATATGTTCTGTTTCGTGTTCTACCAGGATGATGCCCTGGATTTCACCCCTTAAAGTCCGGGCGAGAGAAAAAATATCACGTTTGCCTATGGGATCCAGATCTGTGGTCGGTTCGTCCATGACGACCACGGTTGGTCTGCCGGCCAGGACGGATGCAATGGCCAGGCGTTGTTTCTCACCGCCGGACAAAGTCGAAGGATCACGTTGTTCGAAACCGGTCAGCCCGACCTGTTGTAATGCATCTTCCACCCGATCGGCCATTTCTTCTTTCGGCACCGCAAAATTTTCCAGGGCGAAGGCGGCTTCAAGCTCTACATTGGTCGAAAAGAGCTGGGCTTCAAAATCTTGAAAAACAAGACCGATCCGACGGGCGAATTCGTACACCTGATGTTTTTCATCTGCATTCAGGCCGGCTACTTTATGATCGCCCTGGAAGTCCCCCTTGATGAAGGTGGGAATCAATCCATTGAGACAACGGCAAAAAGTGGATTTACCGGCGCCTGTCGGGCCCATAATGACGGTGAATTCACCAGGGTCGTGAGCATAAGAGACCTGCTTTAGAGCAGGATCGGACGTACCACGATAGGTAAAGGATAGATTGCGAAGTTCGAGGATGGACTGTGCCAAAGCAGTATAAATATTGACAGGGGACCAAGCGTCTTTTAGTTTATCAGAAACCCTAAAGCCCATGTATGATAGACCTGGCCATGCCGCTTGTCAAGTGTAAATCCCTGTTTTTAGAATGCGTGAAATCAACATGACTATGGTTTCCCAGGAACGATTGCTGTACATCGAATCCGCCTCGGATCTTGCTGAAGCATTTAAGCATAAAATGAATGAGGCGGGATTTGATGTGGATATTGCTTCAGACGGCTCTGAAGGGCTTCAACTATGTAATATAAATACCTACGATATTGTTATCGCTGAATATAAAATCCCTGGCATTGACGGCCTGGAAGTTATCCGTCGTTTATCTCTCATGGGACCGATTCCTGCCTCGGTGATGTTGACGGCCTATGGCGATGAACGCATCGCGGTCGAGGCTATGAAATTAGGGGCAAGTGAATATATTGTTAAAGATAAGGATGGGCGTTATTTAGAGCTGTTCCCCGCCGTCATTCAGCGACTCAGACAACAACGACTCTTGTTGGAAGCCAAACAGCTTTTCGAAGACAGCCAACAGGCCATTATTCAGGGTCTACGGGACGTGGTTGGTATCGCCGACCAGCTTATCGCCTGTCCTGATATGGACCAGCTATTTCACAGGACCATCGAACTGATTCAAAAACGTCTGGGGATAGAGCGATGTAGCCTGTTTCTTGCTGATGAGTCGGAAACTGTTATCCAGGGAACCTATGGGATTGATCTCAATGGAAATATCATTGACGAAAGTGATTTTAGTACCGAGATCACCCCACAATGGCTGTCCTTATTACGACCCAAAAGGCGGTTGGGGGACTCGCTATGGCGCGTGACGAATGGGGCTCACAAACAATGGAATGGCTCCAAATATGAAGAGGTCGGCGATGGATGGATTGTCAGTACCCCCATTCACTCTATATCGGGTCCTATCGGTGTATTTTTCAACGACACCTGTATCAGTCAGGATAACATTGACGATGTGAAGCAGGAACTACTGGTCGTCTTTTGTTCTGTATTAGGCAATATAATAGAACGCAAACGGGCCGATGCCGCTTTGCAGCAAGTCAATGAAGAACTCGAAAAAAGAGTGAATGAAAGGACTCAGGTCCTGGTTGAAATGAATCAGGATCGTCAGAAATTATCCCGCAGGTTGATGGATGTACAGGAAACGGAGCGCCGCGCTATCGCGCGGGAGTTGCACGATGAAATAGGCCAGGCGCTCACGGCGGTAAAGATGAATCTCCAGGCCATTGCCATGGTCAGCCATGCCACCCCTCAGCTTGAGGATGCCATGAGTATCGTCGAAAGGTCTTTACAACAGGTGCGAGACATCTCTTTGAACTTACGGCCATCCATGCTGGACGATCTGGGACTCGTGCCTGCATTACGCTGGTATCTGGATCGTCAGGCGCAACGAGCCGGGTTGAAACCTCATTTTGCTGCAGATGAGATCACCATTGATATATCGTCTGAGATTGAAAGTACCTGTTTTCGTGTGGCTCAGGAGGCGCTAACCAATGTCATTCGCCATGCCCAGGCAGAACATGTCTTCATGGAAATAAGAGAGGGAGATCATGAGGTCATCTTGATCATTCGTGATGATGGGGTGGGTTTCGATGTGGAAAAAGCCAAAGATAGGGCGACAAAAGGCGCAAGTCTCGGTGTTTTGGGTATGCAGGAACGTGTACATTTGATTAATGGAGAGATCAATCTTGAATCTGTACCCCCGCTTGGAACAGAGGTATGGGTAAGAATTCCCATCCCTGAAAATCTCGAATTCGAAAAAGAGGAGGGGACGGATTGAAACCAACGCGTGTATTATTGGCCGATGATCACTCGCTTATTCGGATTGGTGTTCGGACCTTGGTAGAGCAGTTAGGGGGCATGGAGGTAGTCGGGGAAGCCAGCGATGGACGTATGGCGCTCGAAATGATAAAAAAGCATTATCCGGATCTTGTTCTGATGGACATCGGTATGGCAGGGATGAATGGCCTTGAGGCAACCGCCAGGGTAACGAAAGATTTTCCCGGTGTAAAAGTGATTATCCTGTCTATGCACGCCACAGAAGAATACGTCTGGCAAGCCTTGCGCGCCGGTGCCTGCGGATATCTACTGAAAGACAGCGGGTTAAGTGAACTGGAACTGGCTATTAACGCGGTAATGAAGGGTGAGATGTACCTCACACCAACGGTTAATAAAAAAGTCGTTATGGATTATATGGAACGCCTGGATACAGATCAAACCCCCATCGAACGACTTACCCGCCGTCAAAGGGAAATTTTACAGCTCATTGCAGAGGGAAATACCGTTAAAGAGATTGCCTGGGAATTGAACCTGAGCGTTAAAACCATTGAAACCCATCGGTCTCAATTGATGGATCGGCTCGATATTCATGATGTCGCCGGATTGGTAAGATATGCCATGCGGATGGGGATTATTGAGCCTGATACTTAGGCGTCGGTATCAGGGACCATACACCTCCCGCGCCCGTGAGGGACTAATGAGCCCATCGTCTACATCGCGGGCAAGATCAGCCTTGTTCCTTGTCTTAGGATCTCCCCAACCACCGCCACCGGGCGTTTCGATTCGCAGTCGTACATTTTTCGATAATTCCCTATTCACCTTGGTCGGAATTTCACGACTTTTATTCTCTGTGTCGATGACATAACAATGGGCGCCCTCGGCATGTTTCCCCCCTTCTAATCCCCAGGGTTTGAATTTACGGCGATCCGATCCCAGACTGATCAGCGTTCTATCCCCCAGACATTTTAATTCCCGCATCATGCCGCATCCACCTCGCCTGTGTCCGGCGCCTTCCGTATCAGGAATTAAACCGTATCGGACGACCTGAAGCGGGTAGGTCCGTTCGATAATTTCTACCGGGGCATTGCGGGTGTTGGTCAGGTGCGTATGCACCCCATCTTCTCCATCCAAATCAACCATAGCCCCCTGGCCGCCCGCATAGGTTTCTACATAGTTGTAGTAGGCTCCCGTAGCAGGGTCTATGCCGCCTATGTTGATCAGGTTCATCTCCCCGCTGCATGCAGCACAGACCCGGTCCGGTACCACGGAATATAAGGCGCCCAGAAGCACATCCACCACGCGTTGGTCCGTTAAAATATTGGCATTTCCTATGGCGGCAGGATAGGTGGCCTGTAGAATAGAACCCTCGGGGGCATATACTTCGACTGACCGGTAGGCGCCCGCACAGGCCGGTAAATCCGGATCGATGACCGCCTTGCATACGTAATAGACACAAGCCCTGGCTGCTGACAACCGTGCATTTAAAGGACCTAATACCTGACGACTGCTCCCGGTGAAATCTGCACGAAACGTATCCCCGGAAATGGTGATGGTTACTTTGATTTTAACCGGTTCATCAATAACACCGTCGTCATCGAGATAGTCTTCAAAGGTATATTGACCGTCAGGCAGCAGGGTAATACCGGCACGCATTCTGCGTTCGGCATAAGCCTGTATTTCGTCCATATATCGAATGGTCTCAGCAGGGTCTTCCCGATTCAAGAGTTCGCTCACACGCTGTTGCCCAATTTGACCACATGCAAATTGAGCCATTAAATCTCCGCGCACCTCGTATTGCGTCCGTACATTCTGATTGATTAACTTGTACAACTGTTCATCTATCTGTCCATTTACAAACATACGCAGAGGTGGTATCTGTAAGCCTTCCTGGTATATTTCCGTAACGCCGAAGGGCATACTACCCGGTGCAAAACCGCCCATATCCACATGATGAGCGGTAGAGGCAGCCAGGGCGACCGGCCGGTCCTCATGATAAATCACCGAAACAAGGGAGACATCCGGTAAATGACCCGGCCCATCAGGATAGGGCAGATTCGTAATATACATTTCGCCAGGTTGCATGGTCTCGACGGGAAACACATCTAAGATGGAAGAGATAACACCCGGCATGTTGCCCAGATGCAACGGCACCCCACTTTCCGCCTGTGCAAGAATCTCCCCGGAAGTCTGTGCAATCGCGGCAGAGCAATCCCGCCGGTCTTTAATATTGGTCGAATAACTGGTCCTGATAAGGGCCGCACACATTTCCTCTGCTATGCCTGTCCAGCGGTTTCGCATGAGTTCAAGGGTAATGGGGTCCGGATTCATGGCAATGTCCTTATTTTTCCTTCTCAATCTCCAACTGGCCCCAGGTGTTCACCTCTGCCGTTTGGTCCGGCCATATGAGGGTGGTGGAATCAAGTTGTTCAACAATGGCGGGACCGCAAACCGTATGGCCCGCAGTTAAATGGTCTCTTCTGAAAATAGGCGTATCATGCCAGGACCCGGAAAAATAAACCGGACGCGTGTATGCAGGAGATGGCTCCGTGTTCACCGGATCAGATGGGGACATCAATTGGCCTGTCATTTCCGATTCTACTGAGACCCATAGATTGACTAACTGTACCTGCTGATCGTCGCGGGCAAACCCATATTGTCGTTGATGTTCTGCGTTGAATCCGGTTTCAAGGGCTACCATGTCCACCTCCCCTTCGCTAATTTCTACCGGAAGGTCATATCCCTGACCGAAATATCGTAGTCCGGCATATCGACGGCAGGTATACGAGGCAAGAGAAGCCGCAGAAAGATCTCTTTCAGCCTGTGACTGAAGTTCATACAACAGGTCGTCAATATCTTTAGCCTGCGTTTGATTGAGTAACCTGACATAGGTACGTATACGATCCGAACGCATGTTTGAGGAAAGGAGGCCGACAGCGGAGGTAACGCCCGGTGCTATAGGCACGATAATATGATGTATATCCATATCCTGTGCCAGTTCTGCTGCATGTAAGGGACCTGCGCCGCCGAAGGGTGCCAGGGTGAATTTCCTGGGATCGAAACCGCGTTCTACGGTTAATTTTCGTATGGCCGCGGTCATGGAGGCATTTACGACGCGGATAATGCCTTCCGCTGCTGCTTCGAGCGAAAGGTTCAGTGGGTTGGCAATTTCAGAAGAAATGGCATCACGGGCGGCATCCGGGTCCAGGACCATCGCGCCGCCTAAAATGGTATCGGGCGCCAACCGGCCCAGAATCAGATTGGCGTCTGTTACGGTCGGGGCCATACCCCCCTGACCATAGCACACCGGTCCTGGATCAGCGCCGGCCGATTGAGGACCTACCCGCAAGGCCCCACCGGAGTCTATCCAGGCGATGCTGCCGCCGCCTGCGCCCACCGTATGAATGTCCAGCATGGGCGCCTTTAAAGCCAGCCCATCTATTTCCGCATCCCGCGCAAAGGCGATCGTATGATCGTGGATCATAGCCACATCAAAACTTGTCCCCCCCATATCCGCTGTGATGATATGGGGCTTCCCGGCATGTAAACCCATTTTCAATCCTGCGACAACCCCACCGGCCGGCCCTGATAAAATAGTATGCACACACTGGACAGCAGCCTCTGAAGCGGACATGACCCCCCCATTGGATCGCATGACATAAAGCGGCAGGTCATTAAACGCGGCATTAGACAGGGCAAGGCTTATTCTGTTTAAATATCGGGCCATAACCGGCTGTACGTAGGCGTTCATCGCACAGGTGCTGAATCGTTCGTATTCCCCCTCCTCACGACTTAATTCATGAGAAAGACAAACACTGATCTCAGGACAGCGGGCACGTATCCATTCCCCGACGACCTGTTCATGGCTCGGATTAATATGACTGTGCAGGAAACCTACGGCGATCGATTCAATACCTTGTTTTTTTACTTCAGAAATGAGATCGTGTAACTGATCCACATCTATCTTACTATCTACGGTTCCGTCGAATAACATGCGTTCTTTAATTTCGTACCGGTGGGCGCGTGAGATCAAAGCGGGCGTCCGTCGAGCGCGCATATTATATAATTGCGGCCTGTCCTGTCGTTGAATCTGTAAAACATCCCGGAAACCGGCTGTGGTGATTAACGCTGCCCTGGCCCCTTTTCTTTGCAGGATTGTATTTGTAGCCACCGTAGTACCGTGAATGAGCAATTGAACATCTTCATTTTGTACGCCTGCTATTTTAATGATTTCCATTATGCCCTGTACCAGGGCGGTACTCGGGTCTTCCGGCGTACTGGGAACCTTGTGGAAAACCAGTCGGTCTGTATTCGTGTTAGACAACACGAGATCTGTAAAGGTGCCGCCGGTGTCTATGGCAATCCGAACACGCATCATTTATTACACCGTATTTTCATCAAGGGGAAAATCAATGCGCGTATTCCCGTGTTTTTGTGACGCCAGAAACCCCAGGATGATCTCAAGGGTATGACGTGCTGTTCTTGGAGGCGATATGGTTTCACCTCCGTTTTCCATGACCGAAATAATCTCTCGGATCGTAGCAGCCCCATCGAAATGGGTCAATCCCTCTGGAATGATGGTACGAATGCCATTCCCCTGGTCTATCTCAGCATACTTCTCATGGATAAACATCCATCCGGAGGTGCCGGTCAATTCAAACCCGGGCCTAGGGGTAAGGCCTTTTGAGCCGTTGTAATATGCACGAACCCCATTTTCAAAATGGACATAGCCTGAACAGCCCGGTTCCAGATCAGGATTCCTGCCGCCGTCTCCCTGGTAAGGCCAGTAGTCCTCATATCCCTCGTCCAGTTCGGCAAAGACCCAAGCCGGAGCTGCGTCGGCCAGATAGCAGATCATATCGATCATATGGGTTCCGTTACGAAATAAAATAGCCCTCGGGCCACCGAAATTCACCGTGATGCGCTTAAGGTCACCAATGGCGCCTGCTTCGAGCAAGGCTTTTACTTCACGGTATACAGGCATCCACCGACGCGTGTGGTTGATGGACATGACCGTCTTATGTTCTTCAACCGCTTCGATCATCCGATCTGCATCGGCCAGAGTCGTGGCGATAGGCTTTTCACAGAAAATACCCCGCACACCATTGGTCGCTGCATCGACGACAATGTCCGCATGACGATGATCAGAGGTAACCACACTCAACAGGTCAGGCCGGCAGGTCTCGATCATACGTTTATAATCGGTAAAGCCCTGAAGATCCGGAAAGATATCCGACCAGTGATCATTCGTCTCAGCTATGAGATCTTCATTCAGATCACAGACGCCGACCACGGATGTTTCAGGCAAATGATGGTACGCATGAATATGAGTATGAGGCATAAGGGCACCCATGCCTCGATCTCCATCTGCAAGCGGCGGTCGAGCACCGATACCGCTTAAACCGACGATGCAAACCTTGTACTTCCTACAACTGTCCATGAGGTTCCTTTCAAGATAAAATCGGATGGATTCGCTGATCAGCACAGCGATGCGCATACCCGCGCAGCTTGCTGAGGAGAGTCTTCAATTCTGGGTCATATGCATAAGTCATATACGGGAATTTCATCTCATCCACTCGTCAAGGTGCTCTGATACGAAAGGATCATCGTTCAGATGAGGATAGGCCTGATAAACACGGTCAATCTCCTCGCCCTGTCCTGGAGACAACATTTCATCAGGATTTAAACACCAGATTCCATCCAGTAATCCCTGGCGTCTTAACACCTCATGTATCCCTGCGATGCAGCCTGAAAAGTTATTGGCAGGATCAAAAAAGGCGGCATTGCAGTCCGTGATCTGTATCGCCTCGGTCAATAAGTGTTGCGGAATGGGACGGTTGGATTCGACAGCTTTCTGGTATAAATGCAGCATTTTTACTGCTTGGTGTGTCCATATAGCCCAGTGACCGAGTAAGCCGCCTTTGAATCGAATTTCTTCCAGTTTCCGCTGTGTTTGAAACGTATGGACCGTCAAAAGATCCATGACGATGTTATCATCATTCCCGGTGTATAAGGCGATCTCCTGGGTTTTTCCCGCTTCGGCTATGGCCCGGATGACATCCAGGGTCTGATATCTGTTGAAGGTGGCGATTTTTATGGCAACCATGTTCTCCAGTTCAACAAACCGGCGCCAGAAATCGTAAGACAACAGGCGACCACCCACAGCTGGTTGAAGATAAAAGCCAAACACCGGAATGATATCTGCTACCGCCTTACAATGTGAGATCAGTTCATCCTCTGTTGCCTTTTTTAATGCGGCAAGACTGAGCAGACCTGCGTGATATCCCAGAGATTTTGCCATGGCGGCTTCAGTCGTTGCCTGTTTCGTAGAACCGCAAATCCCTGCTACCCGGATAAAATCATCAGAGGCTTCCTGCTCCATCACATCTATGGCCAGGGCAAGGACCGGCTCGTACAACCCGATTTCAGGTTTTCGGATTTCGAATTGGGTCGTGTGCACACCTACGGCCAGACCGCCTGCCCCAGCAGCTATATAATAACGCGATATTGCCCGTTGACGCCTTTCATCGAACGATCTGTTCGATGTCAGAGCTAGCGGATGCGCCGGAATAACACAACCCCGATGCAAGGCCTTATGGGTAGAGTCAGGTAATATGTGAGACATATCGAGTCCTGTCAATTCATCGTTTCGTAGATGATGACTTCATTTGAGATTTCAAGTTCTATTGATCCCTATCAGCACGCCGGGGTTCGTAGTTTCGTCCCTCTCCTAAAACTTCCCCGATCTCGATTCATATTTCGTCGGTTTACCTAAACTTCTGCCATTTATGCCTACCCAATGACTCACCCAATCAATCATCTGAGCTACTGAAATCTCCGGAGAACCAAATCGATCGACAAGGCGACGAGCATCTCCCAGCAGCGCGGACTCTTGTTCTTCGCCGCTGAATACGGGTGATTTTCCCATCCGTTCTCCCAATAGTTGGGCAAGTTCTCTGACAGATAATACATCAGGGCCTGTGAGATTAATTACGGACACCGGGCTGGAGCACAAAGGAAATAGCCTGGTAAGGTAGGCATTTGCATCACCTTGCCATATCTGATTCACATAGCCCATATTCAGGTCGATCGGCTCATCCAGGGCTATTTTCCAGGCGATATCATGGAGGATGCCATACCGTAATTCAGTCGCGTAAAAAAGACGGGCAATAACCAGTGGTGTGCCCTGTTGATGAGAGATATATTCCGCGATACGCTCCCCGCCGAGACGGGATTGGGCGTATTCACCGATAGGTCCGAGCGCACCGTGTTCCGCAGCCCCTCCTGTAGATGCAGATGTATATGAATAGACGTTTCCGGAACTGACATACACCACACTGGCTTTGGCATAGCGTTGCAGAACCCGGCCAGGCAACCAGGTATTCATTGCCCATGTGGTCGACTCATTGCCTGTAGCACCGAATTTAAACCCGGCCAGAAACAGGACATACGGCGCATCGGGGAGCTGGCTTAATTCATCATCATCGAGTAGATCCGCCTGAATGGTAGATATCCCTTTCTGCTCAAGATCAGATTTTAAATGAGGATCACTGAAACGGGAGACCCCAATTACGTTTCTGGCCCCTGCACGCACAAGCAATCCTGCAAGAGAAGGGCCCATTTTTCCGCCCACGCCTAAAATCAGGATGTCGCCGTCCAGTTTAGACACGGCCCCTGTGACCTCTTCTGATGGCGTGGTCATCTGGTCAAGCAGCGCTTCTTCCGTGGCAATTAAATCGGTCATTTGGTCTCCGTGTCAATCAGGCCTATTGAAGAAATGGGGGTTGCTTTTAAAGCATAACCAACCTATCAATTAAAATAATAGGATATTCCAAACGTCGTCAAGTCATGTCCTTATATTTAAAATAAAAGATGTTGATTTAGAAATAATTCTGACTAACCAGATATAATACCAGTTCTCTTTGAACGGAGTGCATAAACGGATATTAATTGTAAAACAGTACCGGTGATGCCCGCAGAAGCGGGAATCCATTTTAGGTTAGCTAGGCACCATTGTTATAGAGAACTGGTATAATATCTAATCTTATACAGGCTTGACATTTAAATTTGTATTACTATAATATCAGATAATACCAATGTATTACTACAACAGATTATCTCGGATTGCGTCTGAAGTAAACATTGAAATTATCATTACAATGAATGGATAGGCGGCATGGGCAACTCATCTAAACATATTCGTCGTATATTGATCGCAGACGATGTAGACGTTCTTTCGGAACTCATGGCGACAGTTTTGGAAATCGATGGGTTTGAAACGGAAAGAGCGCATGACGGAGAAGATTGTCTTGAAAAGGTCCCCGCGTTTAAACCGGATCTGATTCTACTGGATTTAATGATGCCCAAGATACATGGGCTGGATGTATTGAAGCAACTCAAGTCAAACAAAAAAACCCGTCACATCGGTGTTATTATCTGTTCTACCAAGACTTTCAAAACCGAGATTGAGCAAGCCTATGAATTCGGCGCCTATGAATTTCTTTCCAAGCCGTTTCAGGAGCAGGATTTACTGCGTCTTGTTCACCGGTATTTTTCTAGTGGTTCAAATACATCCAAAGAAGCCAAGGAACAAATTCAGAAGGCTATAGAAGGGGAAGTGTATCGTCCCCAGCTTGAAGTCGATAATGGGTGGTTCCGGTTCTGGGGTACACGCGCCTCCATTCCTATATCAGGTCCTCGCTATGTTCGCCATGGCGGAAATACCACCTGTATGGAAATGACCTATAATGGCGACCGTGTCATATTTGACGCGGGTTCCGGGATTCGAGATCTGGGCCTGTCTCTCCTTTCGGAAGGACCGCAGACCTTACATATCTTTATCACCCATACCCATTGGGATCATATTCAGGGGTTTCCCTTTTTTGTCCCTGCTTTTATTCCTGGATATCATATCCATCTGTATGCATCCCCCAATTTGGATAAGGATATAGAGTCCATTTTCAAGGGGCAATTGGATCGGGCTTATTTTCCAGTACAGATGGACGACATGCAAGCCCAGTTGACTTTTCATAACTTCACCGAACCCATACAGATTGGTGACATGACTGTATCCTGGGAATACACGGTCCATCCAAGCGCGACCGTGGGTTACAAAATAGAGTTCGGTGATAAATCACTCGCGTTTGTGCCCGATAATGAGTTTTTAAAAGGCTACCTCGGCCCCCCGCATGATATTACTATGGATCATGAACTGGCGGCTATCAATACCAAATTGATCAACTTTTTGACAGATGCAGACGTACTCATCCATGAAGCCCAATATCCTAACGAAGAATATATTGATAAAATTGGTTGGGGACATAGCTCGTTATCAAATGCATGCGTGCTCATAAAGTTGGCTCACCCCAAACAGTGGATCATCACCCATCATGATCCGATGCACGATGATGATTTCCTTCGCGACAAACTCAATCTTACCCATCAACTGCTCCGTGACATGGGTACGCCTGTGCCCGTCGAACATGGCTACGATGGTATGATTCAGCATTTTTGATTCTACCTGAACTTCCTCTTGGTATTTTATTTAACCAACATTCTTGTTTATCATTCCTAACCCTTCAGGATAAGGAGTTCGTATGCGTGGCTATTTGGTTGGTCAGGATGGGTTGTATCACGCTGATATACCAGAGCCGGATGATCCGGGAAGTAACGAAGTCTTAATCGAAGTCAAGGCGGTATCGTTGAATTACAGGGATTTACTTGTTGCTCGAGGCAAGTATGGAAAGGCGCCGCCGGAGCCTTTCATTGCCGGCTCCGACATGGCTGGAACGGTTTTGAAGGTAGGCCGCGATGTCACCCGTTTCAGGGAAGGGGCTGCCGTTCTTAATGCCGCCTTCAAACATTGGCCGGCGGGGAAGATTAATGGGGATTGGATGCAATCGTTAATCGGGGGGGCCGGAGTTGATGGCATCCTGGCAGAAAGAGTCTGTTTTCCTGCAGACGCCCTGGTTCCTATGCCTTCACATTTTTCATTTCATGAGGGTGCTACGCTACCCATTGCCGGACTGACCGCCTGGGCTGGGGTCATGACGCATGGCCAGGTAAAACCAGGAGAACGGGTGCTGCTTCACGGTACGGGAGGCGTCTCCATATTCGCTGCACAGATCGCCCGGATCGCTGGGGCGCAGGTCATCATGACCACTTCCAGTGAGGAAAAGGCGGAGGTGGTTAAAGAACGATTCGGTGTATCAGAAACGTTCGATTATCGGGATGAAAGCTGGCCGAAACAGGTGAGGGCCTATACGGACGGACGTGGGGTGGATCTGGTTGTAGATGTAGCTGGCGGGCAGACGTTTACCCAATCGCTAAAAGCCTGTGCTTTAAACGCCCGGATATCCTTAATTGGCATACTCGATGGGTATGAGAGTGTCCTTAATCCGTTTGATATTATCGGAAGGCAAATACAAATTCGGGGTATATATATGGAATCTGCACAGGAACTGGCAGCCCTTGCCGGCGCCTGCGAAATTGCCCAATTGAAGCCTTGTATTGATCGGGTGTTTTCTCTTGATCATACGTTGGAAGCCTATGAGTACCTTGAATCTCAGCAGCATATAGGCAAAATTGTAATTGAGATGACCTCATGAAATTTTCAATGTACGGGGTCCATCAACAACCTGGCCTATACAGGTCGCCTGTTCATATCCTGTCTCACGAAGGGCTTCAAGGACTATATTAAGCTGATCAGGTCGGACACCTGCCAGAAGGCCGCCGGAGGTTTGAGGATCGTATAGGATATCATCCTTCGGAGATGTCCCAATTTGCCACCGTTTTTCTATATGTTCCCTGTTAGAGGGGGCAAGCGTGCTTTGAACCCCTTTATCCAGACAGGCTCTGGCACCGGTATAGACGGGGATGTGTTCCAACTTTATTTCCGCGCTAACCCCGCTGCTTTCCAACATTTCAGTCAAGTGACCTGCAAGGCCGAAGCCTGTGATATCCGTGACCGCTGAAATACCATATTTTTTAAAAACCTCAGCGCCCGGCCCATTGGAAATCAACATGCCTTGTATGACCCCATCCATCCAGCGACCCTGAGCTTTCAATCGCATATCCGCTGCAAGAATAACACCGGTGCCAATAGGTTTGGTCAAAACAAGGGCATCCCCAACCTTCAGGTTTTCTTTTTTTGAGATATCTTGCGGATCGGTGAGCCCGTTCATCATAATACCTATCGATGTTTCCGACCCTTCACTGGTATGCCCGCCGATTATAGTCAGATTCATACGGTTGGCTTCATCAGCTACACCGGTCATAAGCTGTTTTAAATCATCAGCTACCAGATGTTTAGCTGCAAAAGGCAACGTCACCATAATCAAGGCCGAATGGGGAACGCCCGCCATGGCGAAAATATCAGAGGCTGCATGGATAAGAGAAATTCGGCCGAATGTATACAGATCATCGATAAACGCACGGAAACCATCTATGGTCTGGATGAGTAGCCGATCGGAGGGTAAGTCCAAAATAGCGGCATCATCCGCATCCTGCAAACCGACTTTCACGTGCGGATCAGGTGGGATGGACAGGCCGTCAAGCACCCCGGTTAATATGGTTGAGCCCACCTTGGCGCCACATCCGGCGCACCGCATGGCATCCTTGTCTGTTACACTTTCTTTTTGGGGATGATCGTCCACGTTATTCATGGGTGGGAAATAGGCGGGATCGAACTTCTTCATCCATTGCCGATCAATCCAATCTTTTAAACGCCAGATTCTCGGTCCGTGGAGGGCGAGGGATCGCCAACTGGCTATGGCGTTGGGGGTACCTGTCATTAATAAGGCAAGAATCGCCGGTTGAGGTTTATAAGGTGTTAACCTGGTTTTATTAATAAACGCTTCGATATTCTTAGCCAGCAATGGTCCCTCACGGACGGCGTATACACCTGCTTTGGGTAGGGGGAACGCTTCGAAGTTGATACAATCGCCCACAGCAAAAATATGGTCGTATTGTAGGGTTTGCAAGGTCGGTTTGACCTTGATAAAGCCATCTTTATCCGTGTCCAGACCGGTATGCTGGATCAATGGAGGGGGTGCGCCTCCGGTAGCCCATAGAAGCAGGTCAAAAGGCAAAATCCCACCCCCGAATAGAAGCACCTTTTTTTCTTCTACCCCAACAACCCGGCTATTTGCAATATACGTGATGTTTTTATGGTCTAAATAGGTACGGGTCAGTTTTTGTACCCTGGCATGATGTCCCTCGAGTATGGTATCCTGGCTGTCTACAAGTGTAACTTCCATAGGGCTGAACCGCTCTGTCCACCGGGCGTGCATCGCAAACGCCAGCTCTACACCTGCGGCGCCCCCTCCTGCGATAACCACCCGAAGCGGGTCTTTACCAGGGTGATAAGTTGACTCAAAACGGATAACCTGCTTTAAAAGGTGACTGAGAGGTCGGGTGGGCGTAGCGAAAGATTTTACGCCCGTTATATCCATGCCTCTTGAGACAGAACCCACGTTAATTGATAAGACATCAAAATTTAGGGGAGATCGGCCATCGTCGAACAGAATCTGTCGTAACGTCGGATCGATACCGCTGACACGAGCTCGAATAAATCGAATACCTGCCCATCGTGCCAGGGGCCGCAATTCCATTTCGATTTCATCCAGGCGATATAGGCCAGCCAGACAACCCGGCACCATACCAGAATAATAGGCGACCGACTCGTCGGAAATCATCGTAAAACGAACCTGAGGCAACGCTCGTTTCATCGTAAACATTTTTACGACCTGGACATGGCTATGTCCACCGCCGATCAAGACAACATCTGATTGATAAGGATGAGGGGTCATAGAGGGCTTCGGTTATTTCCTTCCTTTTTTATTGACTATTTCGTCTGAAATAGAAAAAAGTCCAGTCTGGTCTATCGTCTGAAATAGATTATATAAGAGATCCGTCCTTCGATTTATGTCCATTAAATCTTTAACAACCTTTTTAAAGTTTTGTAAATCATCCGGTCTTGTGCCGGTTTCCACTTCAACATCCTTCATCTCATTCAACATCTCGACAAGCGGATCGATCTCCCTTTTTTTCCGCTCTCTGATTATCTTTTTTGTAACGGCCCACATGTCTTTTTCCGCCTGGAAATACTCCCGACGTATACCCGGACGGAGTTCTTTGTAAATAAGGCCCCAGTCGATCAGAGTCCTGATATTCATATTCGCGTTTCCCCGAGAGATTTGTAGCCGTTCCATAATCTGGTCGGTGCTGAGTGGGAGCGGGGAGGTCAGAAGTAGGGCATGGATCTGTCCCATAGTTCGGTTGATACCCCATTGGGTCGCCAGTATCCCCCAGGTATGTATAAAGCGGACTTTCGCGTCGTTGAGATGCATAATCGGCACATCCTTCCCGAAGTTTCAGTAAAGAGTGAAATTATATACAATATAACCTACCACCAATATTTTGCAAGCCGATTGTATGTTTTATTCCCTCTTCGTTTGGTATCTGGCGTCCTTTCATGGACAACAGGGTTCTGGAAATGGTCCCTCAAGAAAGAGTATATCTATATTTGGATTCATATTCTTCGGGTCGTTACAAATTCAATAATCCTTGACAAAATATGATCCGACAATAAGTAAATGAGGTTAGTTGAGCTGAGTGAGCTGAGGGCGCCGTTAATTTTGAATCATTGTTTGATGAGGAGAGGGCATGGCATTTAATATTAAGAAACGGGGTAAATTAACCTATTACTATGATGGCGATCGTCCGGTATTATCCGCGCTGGTTACAGAGGCGCAGGCCGATGGCGATCTAAAAATCTATTTTGCAGGTTTGACGGGTGGGTATTCCGCGAAGGGCGTTCTGGGGTTGGACGAACTGGTCACTATGGACCCGGATCAGGAGATTCCGCTGGTTTTTCTGAGCTGGGAAAAATGGCTCATCGATGCGGGCATTTGTACGTCCCTGAAACAGATCGATTTTATTGAAGTACATGCTTTCGGCTGTCAGCCTAAATCGCCGAATCCAATGGTAGATCCCATAGGATACGCGGCAGAGCAGGATCGTCTTCGGGAAGCGTATGCCAGGGCATACAGCACATTTTTCAAGGAGTATCTACCCGACAATGGGGTTCCCTGCCGATTTACCGTACATCTGGTCGACGTACCGGATAAAGCGGCTTCCTACGAGTTTTATTCTACCGCCCTCCTGCAAAGGGCGTTGCAAGAATAAAAAAGGCAGGTGGTCGTTTAATCTTACCCACCTGCCCACAGAATAGTTCCGAGTTCCGAGGTTTATCGCTTGTACTCGGAACTATCTGCTCGGAACTCGGAACTATCTACATACTGCCCACCTGCCCGTCCGTTTGAAGTAAAAGGAAACGTAAGAATCGCCGTCGACGGGCCCGTGTCAACTGCTCCAAATCGCCAGGTTCTCATGATGCTTGTTATACGACTGACAAAGCGGCGGTTCTTAAGCGTATTTTCCATGATCTCAACCTGGCGGACGCGGCCATTGGTATCTATTGTCAGGCGGACTTTTAGGACGCCTTCCAGGCCGGGATTCAGCTTTAATGCTAGCTGATACTGAGATCGCAGGACGGATATTTTGCTATTGAGCACCCGCAGTATATCGCTTTCCCCTCTGCCTTTTATATCAGCGTTTTCAATTGTAGTAAATGAAGCCTTGTCGATCTCAACCTGACCGGTAAGTTGTCCGTTTTCTGTGCCGATACGTCCTGGGCCCGATACGGTGAGACCATTTAAATCAGTCGCCGCTTGCTTCGATGCCCCAACCATGCCGGCATCACCACGAGTAAAACCCATATCGTCCGTAAAACCGGTCCCCGTACCATACTGGTTGAGATGGAATGCCTGAACCGTTTCAACTCCATCTCCTGAATGGGTGTGCTCCTGCTCAAAAGAGCAGCAGAGTGTTTCCCCCGTAGCTTGGCGGGGAATCTTCAATTAAGTTCAATCATCGCATCCACCCATTTCCTAATTCAATTTCCGTACCAGATGATTTTCATTCTATATAACTTGTTGAATATAATAAGAATATTAATTAGTACGATAGACTGTGGTTTCGAAGGATAGTCAATATCGGCTTATTGAATAGCCATTTACGTCTATTAAACTGGAGCAAAGATCCAATTCCATGCTTGACAGGTCCACATATCAGAATAACATTTCTATACGCTTCGCAGATGTAATGATGTATGCCCTTAGATGGCAAACAAGTCGAATATACCCGCTGTAATCCTGCCACCTCGTAGTCAAAGGAGTCCTCATGTCTCGGCGGCCCCCGCAAGAGATGATCGAAGCATTGAAGCAGTTTGATACCCCTTCCATAACAAATGTAGTGGCGACTTACCCTACCCACCCCCTGTGTTTGGGGCTGTATAATCCCTGGACCGAAAACTGGTATACCGATCAAACGATTAAGTGTATGTATCCTGAAATGGACCGGACCGTCGGATATGCGGTGACCTGTGTTTACGGTCTGCCGGATCCAAACTTTAATAATTTAACGTTTTTAGATGTTATCGACGCGCTCGATACATCACCCAAACCCACCGTCCTGGTGATCCATCAGAAATTTCCACCGGAGATTGCCGGAAAAGTGGGGCTGTCAGGCGGAAATATGACTTCGGCCGCCAAAGCGGTCGGATGTATTGGGGTAATTTCTAACGGACCTTCACGGGACATTGATGAAATTCGGCCGATGAATTTTCAATATCTATTGAGCGGCATTTCCCCGGGGCATGGTGATATGGCCGTGCATGCGGTCAATGTCCCTGTTTCTGTCGGTGGTATGGATGTAGCGCCGGGTGAGATCATTCACATGGATGAGAACGGAGCCTGTAAGTTTCCCGGAGATAAGTTAGAGGCCGTCCTGGATAATGTGATCGCCCTTCAGAAAGAGGAAGAAAAGAGAATTACTGCGTTGCAGAAGGCTACCACTGCCGCTGAAGTTAGAGCGATTATGGGTGGCCATTCCTACGGCGATGAAAAGAAATAACTGATGTGACGCATCAGTGCGTGTAGCAGGTGATTTGTAGCAGGTGGTGTGCAGGTGTAATCCTGTACCACGTTGACCAGAGGGAGATGCCTTAGAGGCTTCCATGAAATGTGTCTTTATCGTACTTGACACCGTTAGAAGGGATTATTTGGCGGGCTACGGCAATGATTGGGTGCACACGCCGAGTTTGACCCGTCTGGCAGAGCGAGGGATTACCTTCGACAATCATTGGGTAGGATCACTGCCCTGTATGCCGGCACGACGCGAATTAATGACAGGGCGGTACAATTTTGTCTACCGTGGATGGGGACCGATTGAGCCCTACGATGATACCCTGCCCGGCGAACTGCGTAAGAAAGAGATATTTACGCACCTGTTAACAGATCATTACCACTACTATGAACTGGGCGGGGAAAATTATCATACGGCGTTTAATACCTGGGATTTCCACCGGGGGCAGGAAAACGACTGGTGGGCATCTCATGTAGATCGAATGGCCTTGCCTGATCATTTAGGACAACTTTCCCAACAGAATTTTGCCAACAGAAAGAGGCAACAGAAAGAAGAAGATTTTTCCGGGCCAAAGACAGCGCAGGCCGCTATAGAATGGCTTGAAAATAATAAAGAGGCAGATAATTGGTTTCTTCAGGTCGAAATCTTTGATCCTCACGAACCGTTTTACTGTACGGATAAATACAGAGAGATGTATAGCGATTCGTACGATGGACCAATTTTTGACTGGCCGAGTTATGATGAAGTCCATGAATCGCCGGAGGCGATAGAGCATATTAGAAAATGTTACGCCGGGTTGTTGACGATGACAGACCACTGGGTGGGTAAGATATGTGACCGACTTGATTCGTTGGGGTTATGGGATGATACCCTCATCGTTTTTACGACCGATCACGGGACCATGCTGGCGGAGCATGACTACTGGATGAAAAATATCATGCCGTTGTACAATGAAATTGTGCGCATTCCGTTGATCATGAGCCTGCCGGGAAATGCACAGGCAGGGACGCGTAACGATGCGTTGACTCAGACCATAGATTTGATGCCCACGTTTCTGGATCATTTTGATTGCCCGTTGCCGCCTCATGTCCAGGGACAATCCATATTGCAGACATTGGAAGGCCAAAGCGAAAGGGAAGATGTGATCTTTGGCTATTTCGGTATGGCCATGAATATTACAGACGGCCGGTATGTGTATATGCGAAATCCGGTGAATGAAGACGCCGGGCCATTATATGCCTATACCGCCATGCCCACAGGCGGGTTAAAAACATGGTATCCGCGTGATGTGTATGATAAAGTGGAAATGGGCCGATATTATGGGCACACGTATAATCTGCCCCTGTATAAAATCCCAACGACAGGTAAGGTGCCTAAGCATCACCCCGATGAAGCGTCCTATGCCGGACGTAACCAGATGTTCGACATCCTTGAAGATCCCGCTCAGGACCATCCGATGCACGATACAGCCCGGGAATCTCGATTTATTGAACGTATTACACATCACCTGAAATCGTGTGAGGCGCAGACCGAACAGTATACGCGATTAGGCCTGGACTATCCGGTGGAATCATAATGAAAATCGTCAGACGGAACGCCCATGCTATTGGAGGATTCAGATGAGATCCGGAAGGTCTCGCCTTGCTGGCGTCCCTATTTTTGTTTCTCTTTTCTTTCTCGTGCAATGTGGCGATACAGGCCAGGACGTTGCGGAAATCATCCGTCAGCCTCTGTTATTCGGTCAGACGGAAGCATTACGACAGGAGGCGCATAAAGCGCTGATGGCCAGGCTGCCGGATGATGCGGCGCCATTAGAACATCAGGTGTTCAGGTATATGGCCGCCGAACCGAAAAGTATGGATCAGGGCGTTTCTCTATATGTAGCCGGCGGAAGTGAGTTCCTGTATGAACGGCTGGCCATGTTCGGGCATAACGGAGAGCTGGTACCGGGGGCGGCGGAACGTTGGGAGTCCTCAGAGGATGGTAGAATATGGACCTTTTATCTACGACATAATGGGAAGTGGAGTGATGGCAGGCCAGTTACCGCGCACGATTTCGAGTATACGTTCAAACGCTTTTTGCACCCTAACGCCGGCAATGTCTATGCCTTTTTATATTATGACATTAAAGGCGCAAAGGCGTATAACCAGCAAAAGGTAGAGGATGTTGAGACTGTCGGCGTCCGGGCGGTGGACGATTATACCCTGATAATTGAAACGGAGCAGCCATGCGCCTATCTGCCTCATATTACAGCTTACCACACCTCATCGCCGGTACCATCGTGGCAGGTCGAGAAGTACGGCGATCAGTGGAGCATGGCCGGCACTTGTCTGAGCAATGCGGCCTTTCAGTTGGAAACCTGGAAAACCGGACAATACATGACGTTCGGCTTGAACCCCTATTATGACGGCCCCAATCCAGGCCATCTTCGGCAAATTGTTCGTGTGTTCAATGCCGTTGTAGGTTCGGGCAGCGCCGCCAATGATATGGGGATGCTCCCCTACGAGAACAATGAAATAGATTCGATTGAGATCAGTCCGATGTTATACGGTGCGGTGCAAGACGATCCGGGATTGCGCGAGCAATTATGGGCCTATGATCAATTTTCTACTTTCTACATGTATTTTCGGACGCGTGAGCCGCCGTTCAATAATTTAAAAGTGAGACAGGCCTTTGCCCATGCCATCGATAAGGAAGCATTGATCAATACCATTTTAAAAGGGATGTACATACCGGCTTCAACCATGTTGCCCCTGCATTTTCCTGGCAACGTCGGTGATAAATATCAAGCGTATCAACGATTCGATATCGAGTTGGCCCGGCAAAGATTGGCAGAGGCCGGATATCCAAACGGGAAGGGATTTCCCAGTATTGAATTATGGTTGGCCGATGCAACCTCCAGCTCTGCAGTCAGTCAGACGGCCCAGGCCATACAGGAAATGCTGAAAGAGAATCTGAATATCCAGATCCAATTAAGAAATACCGAAGGTGGCGCCTATCGTGCAGCCATGTATAACTGGGAAATTCCTCTCAGCCTTATCGGGTTTAACTATGATTTCCCCGATCCACATAGTATGCTCGGCATCATCTGGCGGTCTCAGCCGCGAGGATATACCCGGCAGGATTGGATGAATCCGACCTTCGACCGGTTAATCGACCAGGCCGCAGGGGAGATGAATCATGAGAAGAGAATGCAGATGTATGATGAATCCGAGCGTATCCTTGCGTCTGATATAGGGGCTGTTTTTTTATGGCACGTGAAAACCCATCAATTAAGGAAACCCTGGTTAAAAGGCTTCAAAAAAGATAAATGGGGTAACTATCCAAACTACAGGAACGGTCATGTATATTATGATATCTATATCGGAAAAGAGGCGGTACATAGTAAACGGCGGATTTCTTATTGAAAAGATACGATAAGAGGCAGGTCTAGTCGATGAAGATCATTCGGGAGAATTGCACGCCGCTGTTCATGAAGCACATCATTTCCATAAGCTGACGGCTGCCCATTGCCGCGCGAAAGAGTCGATGGTTAGAGCGGTCGAGGCCGGGATTGACCTGATGGAACATGCGGAATTTCTTGATCCGGATAATCAGTTGCAATTCGATTCGGACCTGGCGGAAAAAATGGCGGAATCCGGTATATGGATCAGTCCGACGTTGCAGGCCTGGACGAATTATCCGCGTATAGTGGCATTGACCCAACGGCGTGAGGAAGGTCAATTCCTGCAGGAGGAAGAGCAGGAACTATCCCGTTTAGAGCATCGTATGGAACATCGGCTGGACATCATGCGGAAGATGCTTGACTATGGCATGAAAGATCGGTTAGTGCCTGGAACAGATTCCGGCGTTTCGAATCTCGCCTTCGGGCATCTGGATTATGATTTGCAGCTTCTGGAGAAAACAGGTTTTTCACCGGCAGAAGCCCTGACTTCGGCGACGCGTATATCCGCTGAAGCGATTGGTATGGAAAAAATGATCGGTACGATCGAAATCGGTAAAAAGGCAGACCTTGCAGCATTTGGCGGAGACCCGTCAAAGGACATCGGGGCCCTGAGCAGAACAGCCGCCGTTTTTCTTGGTGGCCAACGGGTCGCTTGATCTTTAATCATCACACGATAAGTTGTAATGATGGATTTCAGCCGTTCAGTTGATCAACATCTCTCGTTGCGTATGCTCGAAGTAAAACAGGGAGAAGCATTGTGTATGCTCATTGATGCCAACAGTGCACATCTCAGGCGTTGGCTATACTGGGTTGATGCCAATACCAATGTAGACCATACGGCCGATTCTATCCAGCCATAGGTGGTTGAAACCGATAGATTATATTTCTATGCCGAAATCGCTGATTGTTGGGTGTACACCTAGTCAGAAACAATTAATCGGTGTTGTAGATGTTGCCTTTAGCTATTATCTTTCAGAAAATGAGAATGTACCACTCAAGGTTCTATTAACTGAAACATCGGAATGATACCGAAGGAAGCTCGGATTATTTC
>CAJXCW010000040.1 GCA_913051705.1 uncultured bacterium | reverse complement strand
AAAAGTTAAAAAGATAGTCATCCCTGCAGGCTTTGAGCGGGGATCCATAGCTTGGAGAGGCCGGAAATAATATTTGTCGTGTACTATGCCCTTCGGTATAACGCCGTCCCGTGAAACATAGATCGAGGTCGGTGAGGGCTTGTTGGGGTGGTACAAAACGGATGGCTTGGCCTTCACCGAGGACCGGGTCGACGCATCTATGGTTACTGGCCGAATAACTTTTTGAGTTGTTCCTTTTGTTCGTCTGAGAGGTCTTCGGCTTGTTTCCCGTAGGAATCGCGTTCCTCGGAGGATAAGTTTTCCACCCGGTCTCTTAAACCTTGGTTTATCGCCCTGTCGATCAGCTAGCCGGCGCTCTAGGATTTGCTCTGGAGAAGATTGAGTGACCAGCCCACGATCAGGGTCAAAATCAGAGCACCGAAATAAAATCCCCATTCGCCGAACCACTTGTGCGCCCTCAGCCTGAAGGTATGCCGCCATACGCGGGCTTCCAGACTCATCCAGTATCTCGTCATACAGTGGGCACAACGATAAGGACGCCGCTGATACCAGAAGATTCCGTTAAATATCTTCTCGAACCAGTCTCTTCTGGACCGGTACACATGTGCGCTGCCTCAGGTCGGACAAGGCATGATATGCTTCCTCTGTTATCCGCGCTCGCGGGCGTTGACGGCCTTTTGCCGAAGTTCATACAAAGTATTCAGCGCTTCTATCGGTGTCAGGGCATTCACATCAAGCGCCCTCAGTTCATCTACCACCGGATTGTCCCTGGGGACGAACAGGCTGAGTTGATAGCCATTGTCCTTTGACCGGGGGCTGGCATGATGGGGCGTACCGGCCGGGGTCAGGTCCTCTTCCTCTAAATTAGCCAGAATGACCTTTGCTCGCTCAATTACAATCTGCGGCAAGCCGGCCAGGCGAGCGACCTGAATGCCGTAACTACGGTCGCTGCCGCCGGGCATGACTTTACGTAAGAATACAATATGGTCGTTCCGCTCACTGATGACCACATTATAATTTTCCACGCGATCGAGCGTGACGCCTAACTCAATTAATTCATGGTAATGGGTCGCAAACAGCGTTTTGGCCGTCTGGCCGGGCGTGTTATGTAAATACTCCGTCACCGCCCAGGCGATGCTCAGACCATCGAACGTGCTGGTGCCGCGACCGATTTCATCGAGTAGGATCAGGCTATTCGACGTGGCATTATTCAATATATTCGCGGTTTCGTTCATTTCAACCAGAAAGGTGCTTTCTCCTCGCGCCAGATTGTCATAGGCGCCAACCCGCGTAAAGATACGATCGACGATACCGATATGAGCGATTCTGGCAGGAACAAAGGCACCGAGTTGCGCCATCAGCACGATCAGGCCAACTTGCCGGAGGTAGGTGCTTTTACCAGCCATATTAGGGCCTGTAATCAAGGCAATCTGTTCTTCATGGGTATCCAATCGCGTATCGTTCGGCACGAACGGCTCGCCCTGTAAGAGTTGCTCTACCACAGGATGCCGCCCGTCTTTAATGTCTATAACGGCCCCCTCATTGATCGTCGGCGCGATGTAGTCGTTTTGAACAGCTATATCAGCCAGCGCCGTCAAGAAATCGAGCTGGGCAATAGCGCGGGCGTTGCCCTGTATCTCCTCCAGATGAGCGGCCACTTCACCACGCAGTTCGAGAAAGAGCGTGTATTCAAGTTCAGCTATTTTTTCTTCTGCACCCAGTATTTTTTCTTCGTATTCCTTGAGTTCCGGCGTGATGAACCGTTCCGCATTGCGCATGGTCTGCTTACGGATGTATTCTCCTTGCAGCTTATGCAGATTCGGTCTGGTGACTTCAATGTAATAACCGAATACTCTGTTATAATCGACTTTAAGAGATTGGATGCCGGTACGTTCCCGTTCCTGAAGTTGCAGTTCTGCGATCCATTTTTTGCCGCTGGAACTGATCGAGCGCAGGTCATCCAGTTCTTCATGATAACCGGCACGAAGGATACCTCCTTCGGTCAATGGCAGCGGCGGCGCTTCGACGATTGCCCGCTCCAGCTTATCTGCCAGCGCTTTCAGATTGCTGAGCTTATCCCGAAGAGATTTCAGCAGTTCAGAGGACACGCCGGCAAGGGTGGCCTTCACGGAGGGGATCATATGCAAGGATTCTTTTAAGGCCAGCAGATCCCGCGCATTCGCCCGTTCAGAACCTACACGCGCGGCTAATCGCTCCGTATCGCCCATCGACTTCAGCTGCCCGGCGAACTGATCTCGTTTCTCCTGATTTTCGACAAACTCCCGCACCGCATTCTGACGCAACATGATCGCCTCGACCGATACCAGAGGCCGGGTGATCGCGCTGCGCATGAACCGGGCGCCCATCGGCGTATAGGATCGGTCCATTACAGACAACAGCGTGCCTTCCCGTCCGCCGTCTCTCAGGGAGGTCACCAGTTCCAGGTTGCGTTGCGTGGCTACATCCATCAACATCCATTCTGTGATGTTATAACGGGAAAGCGATTTCAAATGGGCCAGGCGATTTTTCTGGGTATCCTTGAGATACGTGAGCATGGCGCCGGCAGCGGCTATTCCGGCCACCATGTCTTCGCAACCGAAGCCTTTCAGGGACAATATCTCGAAATGGTCCAGCAGGGCCTGATAAGCCTGATCGTGTGCAAAGGCCCATTCATCGAGGCGGCTGAGAATGATTTTGGGGAAATGGGGTTTAAGCAGCGCCTCGGTATGCTGCGCCCATTCATAGGATACGACTGCTTCTGCCGGCTTGAGGCGATTCAGCTCGTTAAGCATATCCTCTTCGCTGAGTTCCGCCAATCGAAATTCGCCGGTAGACAGATCGACAAAGGCCAGGCCGTAGTGCTCATGGCCCGGCACCAGACTGATGATATAATTATTCTCGTCCGCATCGAGCGTCTGGGCCAACATGGACGTGCCGGGCGTAACCACTTCTACGACATCGCGCTTGACCACGCCTACCGCTTTTTTCGGGTCTTCAACCTGTTCGCAAACAGCAACTTTGTATCCTGAACTGACCAGTTCAGCGATGTATTTTTCAACGGCGTGATAAGGCACGCCAGCCAGGGGGATTTTGTTCGGGCCTCCGTGGTTCCTCGCCGTCAGGGTCAGCCCCAACACTTTAGAGGCAATTTTGGCGTCCTCGTTGAATGTCTCGTAGAAATCCCCCATGCGAAAGAACAGAATGGCATCCGGATACTGATCTTTCATTCGGGCGTATTGCGCCATGGCGGGCGTTAGTTTTTTGTTGGATTTGGGCATGGGAAGGGGCGAATGACTCTATGATCAGAGAATATAAAGTGGACCTTGACAGGATAGGAAAAAAATGATAAATCGTCAAGGGGTTTCTGGGTGTATCAACGACTGGTTTTATATATACGGTAAAATTACTTGACTAATTAACTATTTACATGTAAAATATATTTGTGGAACAATAGATCAGTCAAAAATTGTATTTATATATAGGGAGATATGAGATGGCCTATACACCGAAGATTCTGGCTTTCGCCGGCAGTGCGCGAGCGGATTCGTTTAATAAGAAGCTGGTTAATATCGCCGCACAGGGCGCTCGAGATGCGGGAGCCGGAGTGACCGTTGTTGACCTTCGTGACTATCCGATGCCTCTGTACGATGGAGATCTGGAAGCCCGTGAGGGCCTGCCGGAAACGGTCGTACGTTTTAAAGAACTCATGATGGCGCACCAGGGACTGTTAATCGCCTCTCCGGAATACAACAGTTCTATTACACCGCTTTTGAAAAATACGATTGACTGGGCATCCCGATCAGGCCCTGATGAGGCTCAACTAGCCTGTTATGATCATAAAGTGGCCGCCTTGATGAGTACGTCACCCGGCGCCCTGGGCGGCCTTCGCGGCCTGGTGCATGTCCGATCTATTTTAGGAAATATCAAGGTTCTGGTCTTGCCGGAGCAGGTCGCCGTTCCCAAAGCCTACGAGGCGTTTGCTGATGCCGGTACGTTACATGATGAGAGACGGCAGACCTCGATTGAGCAATTAGGCATTAAGCTGACACAGACACTGATGAAGTTGAATGGCTGAAAAAAATGGTGAGTTGGCGATGGGAGCATCAAACCATCTTAAATTGAAGAAAAGCAAGGGATATGGAAATAAAGCGGAACAAGGCGGTATGATATGACATTTTAGATATCAATACCATATTATTGTATTACTTCTATCATTTCATTCAGGGAGGCATTATGCGACTCTTTAAGTTTGTGTTGGCGCTGGTACTGATGACCGGGCTGACCGGTTCTACTATGGCAGCGGATAAGTATGTGATCGACAAGGTTCATTCCTCGATTACGTTTTCGGTCAAACATATGATGATCAGTACCGTCAAAGGTGGGTTTGACGATTTTTCCGGTGAAATTATGCTGGACGAGAACGACATCACCAAGTCATCCGTTATGGTAACAATTCAGACGGCCAGTATTAATACCGGCAATGAAGGGCGTGACAAGCACCTTAAGAGCCCGGATTTCTTTGACGTGACTATCAATGTGGAAATTACTTTCAAGAGTTCCCGCATCGAAAAGAAAGATGGTGGGTTCATTGCGTACGGTACGCTCACAATGCGTGCTATCAGCAAAGAGATCGCCTTGCCGTTTGAACTGGCCGGTCCCGTTGATCCGGGGCGTGGTAAGTTGATCGGCGTTGCCGCCACCCTGACCATCAATCGGGAAGATTATGATATCAAATGGAATCGGGTGATGGATTTCGGTGTGGCTGTCAGCAATGAAGTTAAGATTGAGCTTAATCTTGAGGCAGGCCAGCTGAAAGGTTAAGGAAAACTTCAAAACAACGAACATACGACCACAATCCGGGTGATCGGCGCAGTACATGAAGATCAGACCGCATTCAGACACCATGAAAAATCCATGACGGCGATTGAGCTGGCCTGGCACATCGCGTATTCCGAGGCGGGGGTCGTCAATTATATTTTGACAGGAGAGTTCGGCTTTGATTCGTTGCCCAAGTCGCCGGCTACTTTTCAGGATGTAATCAAATGGAAAGAAGAGTCACACGAGAAGGTTGTGAATCAGATTGAGGAAGTAGGTGAGGCTCATCTGATAGAAGCGGTGGAATTTTTCGGACAGGAGATGCCCCGTCTCGGTATTCTCAATTTTCTCCTGGCCCATGAAATACATCATCGTGGTCAGCTGAGTGTATATGTCCGAGGGGCGGGCGGTCTGGTGCCTTCGATCTATGGCGGCAGTGCGGATGAGCCTATGAAGTCGTAGTCCCTTCGAAAGTTAACTGCAGAGGATGCAGAACCGTCCTTTGCGGTACTTCGGTCACTCCGCAGTTAAACCTGAAGATTAAAAAAACAGCCCGGTGTGTCATAAACACCGGGCTGTTTATATCTGTACAAATCTTGATCAGGCTAATCATTCCGCCATGAGCGCGAGTACGTCTCGCTCGAAGGTTTCATAATCCCGATAGCCGATGTATTTCTTGTACACCCGACCCTTTTTATCGATCACAAACGTGGTCGGGATCGCTTCGATACCGCCGAATTGTTGGGCGACCTGTGTATCACCGAGAAGAGAGGTATAGGTCATTTTCATCCGATCAACAAAAGGCTGTACCACGCTCGCCTCTTCGCCAAGCGCCACGCCGATGACTTTCAGCCCCTGATCACCGTATTTTTCATGCAGGGCCTGAAAATGCGGAATTTCCTTACGGCACGGCGGACACCAGGTAGCCCAGAAATCAACGATACGAACCTGGCCATCGTATGCAGACAGTTTTACCGTGTTGTTTTTCAGATCCGGTAAAGCAAAATCCGGGGCAACAGGTCGTGCGTCCATAGTGGCACCCGAAGATAGGCTACTGGCAGAATCATCCCCGTTGGATGGGTCTACATTCATCCAGGCGATGGTGGCACCGGCGGCGATCAAAATCAGTGCCATAGCCTGGGCGATATAGCCTCGTGTCTTTTTACTCATGATGGAACTCCCGATTTAAGATGGACTGATGGACCGAATTCAAATTACTAATAGTATAACCGTTTTACTGATCATAAAGTTCCTGGAGAATAACGATATAATATACAAAATTTCGAATACAGAATGCAAGATAAATAACAGATGTTCCGCAGCAAGGCGGCGTCACACAACTGACGCCGCCTTCACCCTGAACTTCTACGGTGATGCCTCCACTTCGCGTGGCTATGAGGCCGTTCAGGGCGCCTGTGTTTTTGCCGGACGTAGGGTTGGATGGCGTAGTACAGGCTGCAACGAGCAGGAGGATGAAAGACAAGGGCAAAATGCAGAATACAGCGTACAGCGTACAGCGTGTGTTTAGTGTTCATCATTCTCAGGTATATAATTGGTGTATTTTAAAAAGGCGAGATTCTGGATGGACGGATCTGATCGGTTAAAACACCGGGGCGCCTCGAACATCGAGACGTCCCGGCCTCTCCTCACTCAGGAATTTACTACATCATTTCTTTCTTCAGCTTGTGTTCTTTACCGTCTACGGTCACTTTCTTGGGGATCAGTACATTGCCAAACAGGGTGCCTTCCACTTTGGCCGTTTTGGCCATGATGCCATCGAAACCGCTAGAGATCGCGCCGATGGTATACAGCTTACCGTCTTTGGTCAGAATACCGACCGGATCCCCGGCTTTTGCACAGGCATTGGCGCACATTTCATGTTTTTCACCGTGGGCACCCATGGCGCTATAACAACGCACATCGATCAGTTCTCCCACCAGGGTCACTTTCTCGGCGGCTATCTTCTTACCGTCGTCGCTTTGGGCCTGTGCGTCGGTGGTCGACATGAACACGATAACCATGAGTGCTACGAATATAGATGTTAAAAACTTATGCATCGATAACTCCTTTCGAAAATATGATTGTAGAGTGATGGAGAGTGTTGGCTTAAGGAATAAACGTCATCCGCCATTGCCTGTAATCTTGTACGATATTATCTTACCAAAAGTTCCTGGCTGGATTCGAACGTACAATCAGAATTTGGTCTGTCTCCACATCTCCAAAACACAGAGGTAGTTTCAAAAGTTCCCGATATTTTATCTTTCGATTCAAACGGAACCCTTTTATGGTCTCCGTCATTTGAAGCTACGGAACAACGAAGCTACGAAACAACAAAGCTACGAAACAACGAAATCTGTAATCCGTAATCGATATGGGGTGGTTAACAATGAAACGAAACTTGAACAGGGTGTCTGTTTTACTCGCCAGTGTGATGATGATTTTCACGAGTACCGTATGTATGGCTCAAGGAGTTTCCATTATGCAGGATGGCCGGGTGGATCATGCCTTCTATGATACGCTGTTAAAGAAGTACGTGGATAAAGAAGGGTTCGTCGCCTATCAGAAATGGAAAGATCAGGACGAGGCAACCCTGGATGGCTATCTTGAGGCCATCGGGCAGGTTGATCCAGCCCGCTTAAAAAACGACGGAGAAAAGCTCGTATTCTGGATCAACGTTTATAATGCACTTACGCTCAAAGGCATGCTGCATTTTTATCCGACAAAGAGTATACGGGATCACGTCAAGGTAATAGGTTACAACATCTGGAAAGATTATAAGCTGGCCATTAACGGCAAAGACTATTCGTTAGATGATATGGAGCATCAAATTCTTCGTAAGATGAATGAACCACGTATCCATTTTGCGATCGTATGCGCTTCCATCGGGTGTCCGCCTTTGCTGGATGAGGCATTTACAACGGATCGTCTGGAGCGGCAGTTGACAGAGAGGACCATCACCTTTTTCTCTAATCCGGATAAATTCCGTATTGATCCGGACAAAAATACCGTTCGCCTTTCGCCGATCATGGACTGGTATAAGGACGATTTTGGTAAAAACCAGCAAGACCGCTTGGATTTTATCAAGCCGTTTATTCAGGACGCAGATGCTCGTGCTTTTCTAAGTAGAGACAAGTTAAAGATTGAAAATCTGGATTACGACTGGGGTATTAATGATCAGATGCGATGAGGGAGAACAGCAGGTAGGCAAGTGGGCAAGTGGGCAGTAGGCCGTTCAATCTACAAATCTGCGAAAAGGATAGCGAGCGAAGCGGAGCACGTTTCAACAATGCCTCAAAGAGGCGTTCATTACTTTCGATTGAGCGTAGAGAAATCAATCAACAAACCCCGGAGGGCTCGCATCGTGTGTAAAGGACACATGCCATCAACAAATTGGGTAGGGTAACAGAGGGAGGCAGTCACCCAATTACGAGGATAACATATGAGTGCTACGGAGCAGGTGGAGACACAGACGGATGGCGGTAAATCTGGATCGGGCGTGAAGCTGGTTGTTTTGCTCGTCATTATTGCGGCCGGGTTTGTAACATTCCAGTATACGTCGCTTGGCGACTATGTACAGCCTGAGCGTTTGAAGGCCTTCTTCGACTCCATCGCGGGATTCTGGTGGGCGCCATTGGCGTATATGGGCATTTACGCCCTCGGCACGGTCGTAGGGGCGCCGGGGTTGTTGCTGACGATTGTCGGGGGGCTTACTTTCGGGACGACATATGGTACATTGTATGTCCTCATCGGCGCCAACATCGGTGCCAACCTGGCGTTCTGGTTGTCCCGGTCGCTCGGTCGTGATTTTGTGGCCAAGCATGTTAAAGGGCCGATTGATGCCATCGACCGGCAGCTTCGCAATCAAGGGCTGTTAAGAATGATTCAGTTGCGATTAATACCGGTGATTCCGTTTAACATGCTGAACTTCGCCTCCGGACTTTCCGGCATCAAGCCTATCCACTATTTCCTGGGAACACTGCTGGGGATGATACCCGCCATTTTTGTCTATGTGTACAGTGCCTCTGCGCTGGCGCAATTGTACTTTGCCGGTACCGATGTGGATGAGGCGACCCAGGCTGCTGCTCGAACGACGGCGATTATCAATTTCAGCATCGCAATCGGGCTTTTGATTCTTGTTTCCCTGATTCCGGTGATTTATCGAAAAATCAAAGGGGAATCGGCAGAGGGGTAAGGATAGAAAGATGGAGGAAAAACAGTTCAGTCCTCCCATCCTTCCATCCTTCCACCCTCCCCTCCCGCTCTACTCCTGCTCCAACCTCGACAATACCCGCTCTCTCTGGCCATAATGCGGGATCACATTTGCCGCATTATGGTAGGCTGAAATCAGGTCACCGTCTATGCGATGCTGGAATGGGATTTTCCTTTATATAGGCAATCAAGACATTGCGACGTTCCGAATCAGAGTTCATCTGTTGCCCCGCCGCCATAAACGGGCCCACCGTGTTGGTTCCCATCTTCTGGCTATCAATCACATGGACCAGAACATTGCGACGTTCCGAATCGGAAGATATCCTTCTACCAAGCGTACGAAGCGTTACATCCAACTCCTGTTCATTTAGATCACCCTGGCTGAAGAGCTCTTGGAAATACACCCGACGAATCGAATCGGATTGCAGGCGTCCGATTCGGTCCAGCACCGCATCTACACCGCCCTCGTTTAACAGACGATTGACCTGGTCGTTCGCATAGATGCCGGTGCGTTCAAATACTACGGGAAGAACATCCTATAACCAGGATCGGGCTCGATCATCGAATGTCTGTTTTTCACCGTCTGCTCGGGAAGGAGGTTAGACGGACGTAACCGACCCCATCTTTCGTTGTTGTAAGGTCCTTTGAAAGGGTACCTCAACCCCTATAGGCTTTGTCGTTTCACGATTTGTAGCCTCGTCGATTGATGGTACCCTTTGGGTACGCATCGAGGCCTCCGAGGTTCGTAGTTTTATCAACTCTTCTGGTACGGGGACAGACAGCGTCGTAAGTAAACCGGCCGAAAATGGCAGCAGGTGCAAACCAAACAGAACCACAGCCCACACCCTATGCCGGATGGAAGCCGAGGTCCTGCGAAGTGCCAAAACACATACATTGACCAGGCCCATATACAGGAAACTCTGGATGAGTGTATTTAAAAGATCATTATGGCAGGCCGACCCGGCGGACGGTTGAATAAATTCAAACAAAGCCTCCATGATTATTTCACCCTGCGCTTGGCTTGTTTAATCAGTTGATCCAGTTCTTCCAGTTCATTGTCGGAAATTCTGGCCGTATCCATATCGATGAGCGCGGCGACAGCCTTAGATTTCGACCCGTCGAAGAACGTGTGCAACAACTTTCGCATGGCGGATTCCTGCGCTTTTTCTCTCGGTACGGTAGCATAAAAAATATAACGGGGACCGTCCTGCCGATGTTTTAAGTGGCCTTTATTCTCAAGGAGACGGAGCAGTGTGCGTACCGTGGTGTAACTGGGCGGATCGGGGATGTCTTCCAAAACCTGGGCAGCTGTGGCTTCTTTCTTTTGATAAACAATATCCATGATCTGGCGCTCTCTGCGACTCAGATTCTGATGATCCTGTACGCCCATATTAGTGAACCCTCCTGTGTTACACCCGTGTGGCGGCATGTGTTAAAATATCAACATGTTAAAAATTTAACACTATTTTCTGTTTTGCCAAGTTTATTTTTTCTCATGTACAAATTTCCTCTTTTATGCCGCTTGACAAAGTAGATATCACCACACATCATACAGTCCACCCCCTGCTTCCCACCACTCACACTCTCTATAGCAGGAGTGCCGCCTTATATGAAGAAGGAAACAAAAGAAAAACTCTCATTTGCCAGCAAAGCGGTGTATTACGATCCGGATCCGGAATCCAAATCGCTTAATGCGCCGATCTATTTATCGAATAATTTTCAGTATGATGCGGAGATCTACCAGCAGATTGTAGACGGCGACCGGGTGGAAGCGAATATCTACGGACGATGTGGTAATCCCAGTGAGTACAAGTTCGAAGACCAGGTCGCCCTGCTTGAAAGCGCCGACGGCTGCCTGGCGGTCGCGTCCGGCATGGCGGCGGTATCGACGACCTGGTTTGCCCTGCTGAAGACCGGGGATCACATCGTTTCAGACTGGACCACCTACAGTTCTACGCACGAAATGTTTGACCACCGGTTGACCGACTTCGGTATTGAGACCACGTTTGTCGATACGACCGATATCGAGCAGGTCAGGCAAGCGGTGACGGATCGGACGAAGATCATCTATTTCGAGACGATTGCCAATCCGACGATGCAGGTGCCGGCGATACCGCCACTGGTAGAACTCGCCCATAGCAGAAATATTATTCTTGTTTGCGACAATACCTTCGCGAGCCCATATCTCATCCGGCCGCTCGAGTGGGGCATCGACATTGTGGTAGAGAGCGCTTCCAAGTTTATGGGGGGGCATAATGATGTGATAGGTGGCATCATCGCCATAAAAACGGGGCTTCTTCCGGCCGATTTTCTGCACCAACTGCGGTGGTCGTCGCTGACCAAGCTGGGCGGCGCCCTGTCGCCGTTCAATGCCTGGATGCTGCTGCGCGGCCTGCAGACTCTGCCGGTGCGCATGGAACGACAGAGCAAATCGGCGATGACCCTGGCCCGGCACCTTGACGCCCATCCGGCTATACAGCGGGTCTGGTATCCCGGTCTCACCTCGCATCCACAGCACGATATAGCAAAGCAACAGATCCCGAAATTCGGCGCTATGTTGACGTTTGAAGTTGAGGATGGCCCGGCCGCTGTAAAAGTGTGTGCCGCCCTGGAGTTGTGCGCCTTCGCCGCCAGCCTGGGTAGCGTCCGGACCATTACACAGGTGCCGGCGACCATGGCCTTTCTGGACGTACCGCCTGAGCAGCGAGAACGGATGAACATCCACGATGGAATGATCCGCGTCTCGGTTGGACTGGAAGATCCGGATGATCTGATTCGGGATTTTGATCAGGCGCTGAGTAATACTCATTGTTGAATTGTGATTGTTGAACCGCGCAGCGCTCGCTGGAGCCCGTAGGGATCAGCAATTGTGATTGAAAAGTCAAAAACTGTATTTTACCAAGCACCAAGCACCAAGCACAAAGCACAACGACCTTGAAAGATATCTCTTCTCTCCTTCATTTCTTCCGTGATGCCGGTAAGCTCAAGACGCTCGTTCGTGCCGGGTGGGCTCGAAAGGGCGTACCAGCCCCTGAATCCGTCGCCGAGCATTCGTTCCGCATGGCGCTTATGGCTATGGTACTGGGTGACCGGCAAGACCTCGACACGCTCAAGCTGGTAAAGATGTGCCTGATCCACGACCTTCCCGAGGTCATCGCAGGCGACATCACGCCGCACGACGGCATCACGCCGGAAGAAAAACACCAGCGAGAGCAGGCGGCGATGGAAATGCTGACTCGTGATTTCTCCGATGGAGAAGCCTATCTGAATCTATGGCAGGAATACGAAGCGCAGCAAACCCTCGAAGCCCAACTGGCACGCCAGATCGACAAACTCGAGATGGCCCTCCAGGCCGCTGAATATCAGCAACAGTATCCCGATAAAGACCTTTCCGAATTTCTCGACAGTGCAGAGGCTACTATTACACATGATGATCTGCGCGCTATGATGGAAATAGTAGCGAGTTCCGAGTTCTGAGTTTCGAGTAAAATGCTCCGAATTTTCTGCATCTGTCCGATTTCGAGATCCATTTTCCCATACACGGACAGACAAATCTCTGATTAGAGATGAACATCGACTGGCCGGCCTGCCGATAAATCATTGTTTATACTGCCTTGCAGCCTGTTACCTCACTGTGCCTATCCTCCTGGCATCATTTGTGCACGTATACCCAACCATGATGATATAACCTGGCGGCGCCATGGAGGTATATATGCAGATCCTGTTGCAGGATTTGAGTTATGGTTTTCGGCTTCTGTTGAAAAAGCCTGCATTTACCCTCATTGCCGTACTGACCCTGGCACTGGGTATCGGCGGCAATACCGCGATATTCAGCGTCGTCAATGCCGTGTTGCTGAGTCCTCTGGCAGGGACGATTCGGTGGGGATCCTGATATCATCGGCAAGCAGCTTACGCTGAATAATGAACTGTTCACCGTGATCGGCATCATGCCGGAATGATTTCAATTCCCCTGGGATGATATCGAGGTCTGGATACCGTTTCAACACTGGCCGTCTTTCAATCTGAATCGAAACAACGGCCATGGAGCCGCTGTGGGCCGGATAAAACCGGGTATCTCTATCGAAGCGGCGCAGACAGAACTGAAAGCTATTGCGGCAAGGTTGGCCCAGCAATATCGTGAATCGAACGCAGATCGTAGTGTCGATCTGGTACTTGTGAAAGAAACTGTGGTCGCTGATATTCGCAGTTCGCTCTTTGTCCTGATGGGCGCGGTGGGCTTTGTTCTGCTCATCGCGTGTGCCAATTGTAGCCAACCTGTTGCTTGTATATCCGGACCGGTTGATATATGTTACCTCCATGTCCGCCCCCTCCATTTCACCTTTTATTTCGACCATACGCGCCCCACTCATCGGTATGCCGTTTTGCGTGGTCGTCAGTGTCGGCGGTCAGTATATCGCCAATGTGCTGAATGCACCCAACATTGCGTATGCTCACCTGCCGCATTGCCTCCTCATTCCGTTCCTCATACTCGTGCTGACGCCCAATGCCTTACTTAAAATGCGTTTTCGCCAATTGGCGCTGACAAGTCGTGAGCTGGTGCTTATTTTTGCTATGGGCCTGATCGCCTCGATCGCGCCGGACTGGGCAATGAACTGGTACCTTATGGCGGTGATTACAGCGCCGTACTACTATGCCAGTGTAGAGAACCAGTGGGAGACAAAATTTTTCGACTATCTGCCGGATTGGTTGGTCCTCGATTATGATGCAGCACGAGGATTCTTCGAGGGTATTGGCCCTGGTCGACCGATCCCCTGGCACGATTGGGCAACCCCGCTGTTCTGGTGGGGATCGTTCATTGTCGCCATGCTGTTTGTCGGGGCCTGTCTGGTGGTGATGCTCCGGAAGCAGTGGGTCGAACATGAGAAGTTGAGGTTTCCACTCGGAGAAATAGCTATACACCTGATCGGCGCGGAACGGGATGGTAAGGACGACTCGGCATGGCCGCCGTTCTATCGGACAAGCCTGTTTCGAACCGGTTTCATCACCATGCTGATGCTCTCTCTCTATAATTGTACCACCTACTGGACGGGATGGTCCCACTTCCCCATCATGGGCGGTGCTACGGATACATTTATCCTCACCATTGATCCCGTTTACCCGGCTCAAGTCATCCGGCTTAACATCTTCAGCCTGTGTTTCGCGTTTTTTATCAATGTGGAGATTTTATTCAGTCTATGGTTTTTTCAAATATTCAGTACCCTGCAAGCCGGTTATCTGAACCGTATCGGCATGACGTCAACGACGCTGGTGCCGGGGGGACTCGTCTCGATTGAATTCATCGGAGGGATGATATTTTTCGTACTCTGGGGAATCTGGATGGCACGACGTCATCTGTGGAGCGTGGTATGCCATGCTTTCGGACGTCCGTCGGAACTGGATGACCGTAACGAATTATTCTCTTACCGTACAGCGGTGTTCGGCCTCATTATCGGTTTTTTATATATCATGTACTGGCTCCATCACGCCGGTGTGGCGTTTCTGGTCATTGCGCTCTTTTTGTTTTTTCTGTTTGTATTCTATCTGGCCGTCGCCCGTGTGATGGCAGAAGCCGGCCTGGTCATGATCGACCTGCCCATAAATGCCAATCAATTTACTGTCAGTATGATCGGTTCGGCGAATGTCTCGACACCGACCATAACAGGCATGGCGCTGACCAACGCGTTTGCGCGTAACTGGCGGACGTTTACCATGATTGCCATTTCTCATGCGGCGTGGTTTAAAGATTATTTAGGAAAATCTGACTACGGGAAAAGCATGGAGGGTAAAGAGAAGGCTACAAATACAAAACCTGATAAGGTTGATACCAGGTGGGATCCGGGCTCTTCCTTCTTTCTGTGGATGTGTATGGCGTTTGGGATAGGAAGTATATCCTCTCTGGGATATCTCATCTGGGCAGGATACCGGTATGGAGAGCAGAGTTTACGGGGCGGGGCTATTGGTAGTCTGGGGAATGGATTTTATGCTATGGCCATCGCCTGGATCGATAATGCAACGCGGATCACGGAGTTGGAAGTGGCCTTTCTGGTCGGCGGCGGTATCATGACCTTTATTATGACTATCGGACGGTATCTGTTCTACTGGTGGCCGTTGCATCCGATTGGATTTGTCGTGGCCGCCGCCGCACCGATCCGTTCGGCATTTTTTCCTTTTTTCCTGGCCTGGTTGATACAAGTTCTGTTACTACGATTCGGTGGTGTTCGTCTCTATCAAAAGGCCCAGCCCCTGTTTCTGGGTATGCTGGTCGGTTACCTGATCGGAGCGGGCGTATCATATACGATAGATATCTTCTGGTTTCCGGATACGCCGCATCTGTATGAGAACTTTTTTTAACGTGTAGAACGCGCGGCAGGCTTTCATGGGTCTATGACATCACAGAGGACCTGGAGATTCTGGTGTTCTTTTCGACAGTTGCGCCGGGGAAATGAAGAGGTGGGAGGATGGAAGTAAGGCTGGCGGCAGATGGTGGAACAGAGAGATTGAACATCCGTTAATCGATGATGATCCGCCGATCGATGGAGAAGCGTGAGGTGATTTCTGACGCTCCATACGCAACGGAATCCAGATATCAATGGCTATGGTCCGTTTGTTGCCTGTAAAACCGGGGGATATCGATATCGGACAATGATCATCTTATTACTTGACGGCGATTCCCACTATCTCATTTTTATGTAGGATAAAAGTAGTATATAAAAATGCCTAAAGAGATGATCATGAAAGTGAAAACATCTATTACGCTATAGATAGACGTTCTCAGAGCGTCACTCCACCCCCTCTTTCACCACAATCAGCCGTACCACCGCACCGGCACCCTGATGCATCCCTTCATCCAGATTGACGACCGTGTCTTCATAATGGAGGATACGATATCCGGAGAAGTGGCTTAAGACCTCGTTCGGCTTGACGAGGTAGGCCGGGTTTTTCGGACCGAACCGGTTGGTCTTCGGCTGATCGATGGAGAAGTTCTGCATGATAAACATGCCGCCGGGTTTGAGGGCGGCCATGATTTTGGGGAACATCTTCTGATCGTGGTAATAGAAGTCGGTGATCAAATCGTATTGTTCTTTGCCCATGTCGTAGTCCGACAGATCCGCCACAATGGTTTTGACTGTCACACCACGTTGTTTTGCCAGGGCCGTGCATTTTTCCAACCCCTTCTTCGAGGCGTCCAGGGCGGTGACGTCAAAACCCTGCTGAGCCAGGTACACAGCATTTCGCCCCTCACCAGCTGCCAGACATAAGGTCTTGCCTTTCTTGAGTAGCCCTGCTTTTTCTTTCAGAAAAGCGACCGGTTCTTTGCCATACAGATACATGGCCCGATCAAACCGCTGATCCCATTGTTCGCCGGGCGTCGCCGCTCGTCTCGCTGCCGGCTGTGTCGTCTGGGCGAACAGGACCGGCGGGATAGTCATGCACAGGGTAATTATGAAACTCAGGGCTGTTTTCATGGTATTCCTCTGTTACGTTGTTGATTTATGATTTATGATTTGCACTTCTTATATTTCCAGTCAGTTATAAAATGAATACCATGATTTATTACATGGCCATTGGTTATTGTTTGAACTGAATACTACCAGTATACATTGCAGGAGGCAACGACAATCTTATACGCTGAATAAAGAGGGCATAAAATAAAGGAAGTAATGTGCTTCCATTTGTCTATTTATTATATTACATTAGGATATACTCCAATACTCAATCTCAGTCAGGAACGATACCTGCAGACCGTAAGCTGCATACTTATTCCTTTACCATTCATTATGGAGAAAATAACCATGAATCGTCTTCTGGTTTTTATAACAAGTCTTGCTCTCGCCGGTGGGATCATAGGTCCAAGAGTCGCACACTCCTCAGCCGACTGGTGGGAGGAGCCTGATCAAAGCGACAGAGCCTTCGTCGCTACACCGATCGCGAGTTTTCATGAACCCTGGGCCATGACCTTTTTGCCTGATGGACGTCTTCTCGTGACGGAAAAAGCCGGGCGGCTCCTCGTCGTTTCCCCTGACGACGGGAAGACCACCTCGATATCGGGCGTTCCTGACGTTGATTATGGTGGTCAGGGTGGTTTTGCCGATGTCGTACTGCATCCGAATTATTCGACGAACGGACTGATCTACCTGAGCTACGTGGAGGCGGGTGACGGAGATACGCGCGGTGCGGCGGTCGCCCGCACAAAGCTGACCCTGACCCCCGATGGCGGACGGTTGGCCGACCTGGAAGTTATCTGGCGTCAGAATCCGAAGGTAACCGGTCGTGGCCACTTCGGGCATCGCCTTGTTTTCTCACCAGATGGTTATCTATTCATCTCGTCGGGCGATCGCCAGAAGTTCACCCCGGCCCAGGACATGGAGCAGAACCTCGGGAAAATAATCCGGCTGAATGATGATGGTTCTGCGCCGTCGAGCAATCCATTTTCAGATCGCGGCGGGGTCGCGGAACAGATATGGACGCTTGGCCATCGTAATCCACTGGGTCTTGCTTTCGACGCGGAAGGCCGTCTATGGGAACAGGAAATGGGACCAAGGGGCGGTGATGAGCTGAACCTGATCGAGCGGGGTGACAATTACGGGTACCCCATCGTATCAAACGGCATCCACTATAACGGCAATCCCATCCCGGATCATGCTACCCGGCCGGAGTTCAATGCCCCCGAAGTTACGTGGACACCTGTTATTTCACCTGCCGGGCTCATCATCTACTCGGGCGATCTTTTTCCGCAATGGAAAGGCAGTGGATTTATCGGCGGCCTGTCGTCCGAAGCTCTGATTCGAGTCGCGTTCGAAGGTGAGACCGCCTATGAGGCGGAGCGTTTCAACATGGGCAAGCGTATCCGAGAAATTGAACAGGGACCGGATGGCGCAATCTGGTTGCTTGAGGATAAAGCCGGGGGCCGGCTTCTGAAGCTGACCCCGAAACCCTGATAAGACCGGCGATATTGTCGGTGAATAGATCAGCTGCGCCCGACTGATCCATGATGATGTTCCCGGAAGGGCTGTTGTTTTTAAGCGTCTGCTCACTATACGGCACCTTACGACTTCTGGGGCCGCTGGATGCGCACACCTTCCTGGAGCAGGCCAATGACCATATTGACTGGGAGGCGGTACTTCGGCATGAAGGGGTGGTCTATACGCGCCCGGACTCACCGGAATTTCATCAGCCGTTGGTGATGTTTTCCTCTGAGGGACTCCGGGCGTGTTTAACTCAGGCGCGATTTGAGATCAATATGATGGCCTCATCAAATCCCATACTTCAAGCTGGCAATAAAATACCTCGCATCACAGATAGTGAGCAGGCCAGTTCCACGTTGACCGATCTGGAGGTGGCCCTCTATACCTGTCCCGGTCTGGTGGATACTGGCGAACATCTGATCGCCGTCGCCCGTAAATTATAGACCGATGGCCATTTCATTTACACGATCTGATTCAACTCAGAGAGATCCCGAATAATATAGTCCGGGCGCTCGTCATTCACTGTCGGGATCGGAGGACGTAGCGATCAGCACGCTGACCATGCCGGTTCGATTGGCTCAGGCAATATCTTTTGATAGCGAGTCTCCTACAAATACCGCTTCGTGCGCCTGTAAGCCGATAGGGTTCAGGGCGCATTGAAAAATCTCGGTCTCCGGTTTTCGATAACCGATTTCATCTGATACCCAGAAAGAATCGATATAAGGGAAGAGGTTCAACTGTTTCGCCGTCGCATAAGGTCATATAAGACAACCGTTTCGTCGATAACTGTTTGTTCAGTTCATCGGCTAACGTCAGGTCTGAGATACCCAATTCATCCAGCGTTTTTTGAAATCGGAGATCACGCACATCCGCCATCTTGAGCAGATGATGGTCCAGTTGTGCAAAGAGGTCCTGATGAACGGATTCCCACACTCGCCGTGCATCCAGCTCCGTTAAGCCGGGATAGCTACATAACATCAGGCTATCAAACGCCTCCTGCTCTGCCTTCCGCCAGGCCCGGGCAGCGTGACATAGCCTGTCGTCCAGATCAAAGAATACGGCTTTACAATTAATTGGGACCGTTCACCTTCAAGCCACCCGTGCGCGCCCAGCACGCCGTGCGCCCTACGATTCAATATGCCGTACCAGCTCTGCCGCCAGGCCGATATACGCCGAAGGCGTCAGTGATAATAGCCGAATCTTGTCGGCGTCGGGCAGATCCAGATCCCGGATGAACGCTTCCATGGTCTCCTGCGTAATGGCCTGACCGCGCGTGAGCGCCTTCATCTGCTCGTATGGGTTGTTGTGGCCGGCTTTGCGCATGACCATCTGTATGGCCTCGGCCAGCACCTCCCAGGCATCATCCAGGTTACGTTTCAGAGATTCCTCGTCTACCTCTACACGGCCGACCCCTCGGAGCGATGACTGTATCGCCAGCAGCGAATGCCCGATGGCGGCGCCGATATTGCGCAGAGCGGACGAGTCGGTGAGATCTCTCTGTTGACGTGATGCCTGTAGCTTGCTCGCCAGATGGTCCAGCAGCGCATTGCCGACACCGACGTTGGCCTCCGAGTTTTCAAAATCGATTGGATTGACCTTGTGTGGCATGATGGACGACCCGACCTCGGTCTTGATCACTTTCTGACGAAAATATCCGAGCGATATGTACGACCACATATCCCGGTCGAAATCGAGTAAGATGGTATTGAACCGCATCAGCATATGGAACAGCTCGGCCATATAATCATGCGGTTCGATCTGGGTGGTGAGCGGATTGAAGGTCAGCCCGATCCGATCCTCGATGAGATGCCGGGCCACGGCCTCCCAGGGGACATCGGGATACGTAACCACATGGGCGTTGTAGTTACCCACAGCCCCATTAAATTTACCCATATATTCGGCCTGCTCGATCTGGCTGTACTGACGCTGCCAGCGGGCAACGAAGACGGCCATTTCCTTACCGACCGTGGAGGGCGTCGCCGGCTGTCCGTGGGTATGGCTCATCATCGGAAGGTCTGCCGTATTCCCAGCCAGGTCGGCTACCGCGTCAACCAGCGTCTGCGCTTGCGGCAGCCATTCCTGCTGTATACCGTCCCGGAGCATCAGCGCGTAGGCCAGATTGTTGATGTCCTCGGAGGTACAGCAAAAGTGCACCGATTCGCTGATCTCTTCAAGCGAGGTATCCTTAATCCGTTCCTTGATATAGTATTCGACGGCTTTAACATCATGGCGCGTCGTTTTTTCAATATCTTTGACCTGTTGCGCCTGTTCGTCGTCGAAATCGATGACCAGCGACCGTAACTGTTCGGTCTCATCGGCTGTGAAAGATCGGACATGCGTGATCTCAGGCCGTTCGGCCATGGTGATCAGCCATTCGACTTCCACATAGATGCGGTATTTTATAAGCGCCCATTCGGAGAAGTAGGCGGATAATAATTTCACCTGATCGACATAGCGGCCGTCGAGAGGTGAGAGGGAACGTAGGGACATGGGGGGCCTCGTAGGTCAGCAAGTAGGCAAGTGGGCAGGGTTCTGAGCCTGCTTCACATTTTATATTGGTCTTGATTATCTTATTCTATATGATTTATGTGACCTGCGCACGGAAAACTTCAGAGGTGTTTAATTTAAAACCGAATGTGAAAATGCGGGCGTGTGCGCATCTGAGTCCACCCCACCTGCCCACTTACCTACCTGCCTACCTGTCTACTTACTTCTCTCCGTCACCCATTCAAAGCGGATGGTAACCTCATCGCCGGTACGGATCATGCCCAGCATGGCTTTGGGTTTTTTGATGTTGTAGTCTGTCATTTTCAATGAGGTTTCACCGACCACTTTGAGACGCTTATCGGACATCCGGATTAAGTCGATCGTCAGATCGATATATCGGCTGAAGCCGGCGATGGTCAGGTTACCCGAACCGACAACGCGAACTTTCTCCATAGAGGTGGAGGGCAGTCGGCGTCCGATCGTCAGATGATAGGTAATGGCAGGATGCTCTTTGGATTTGAGCGCTTTGTACATTCTTTCTTCCAATCCGTCATTATCCTCATCGTGTTGTAGGGACAAGACCGGAATTTCAACGTGTACCGTAGCTGGCACCACGGCCGTATCCGACATCGAGGTTTCATTGAACAGGGCGCCATCCCATACATAGGCCGCCATCTCTATATAACCGCCGGCCACCTGGCTGATGACCGTCCAGTCGTGGAGCGTCGAGGTGCCATCGATCTGGATGCGGCTGGAGCTGTCGGTCACGGCTTGGAAACGGATCATATCGGCTGCTTGCAGGGTTTGAGGTAAAAGACCTATCGAGAAAACAATCAGATATATCATATCTCGTTTCATGGCAGGCTCCTTGTGCAGGGTCTTGATCTTGCGTTCATGGGTACCATGTATATGACTATATGAAAAACGCTGCTGAGTTACTATGATTTTTTATTTTAATCTTTTAACATACCAATGCCCCAACCCGAATACAAGCGCCAGCCCACCCATAAATATTGCTGCCAGTCCGAATGCCGTACCCAGCGAACCCTCAGAGGTAAGCGGTTGAAGCAGGAAAGGCGAGGAAAACTGACCCAGGAAATAGGAGGTGGCGAGCCCGCCCATCAACCGGCCTCGTAGCCGTGCCGGCGCCACCGCAGCCACCCAGAGCCCGGTGTTCGGAAAAAGGAACCCGCCCCCGATGCCGCTGAGCAACATCCCTCCTATGACCTGTTCATAAGATTCCGACAGGGCCACCACGCCGTACCCGAGTCCCATAAACGCAAACCCCATCGCATAGATCCAGGGGAAACTCCATCGCGCCCTCACCCACCTGTAGGCGAGCGACAGCATACCGGCCGTGGCCGTGTACGATGCGATCGCTATGCCAACCATGGTATTATTGACGGAAGGGTCCTGACGAAGGTAAAAGGGCAGTTGGACGGGAATCATATAGAACAGGCCCATAATAAGAAAAGCACTGGTATAAATCATCAGAATGACCACAGGTCTGAACGGCTTATCCATGACCGGATTCTCAGCCCCCTGATAAGCGGCACGATCGGGCTCATGTAAAACCCACATAGACACCGGGAGAAGCAGAAAAGCCGTAGCATAGACCAGAAACGGCCCCCGCCAACTGAAGTCCGCCAGCCAGCCTCCCACGATGATAAACACCATACCGCCCAGGGCCATAAAGGCGCTTTGGTGCCCCATAAACCGATTACGTTCCTCACCTGAAAAAAAGTCGGCAACCAGCGTGGTGACGGCCGGCATAAGACCGGCGATGGCAATCCCATGAAACGCCCGGGCGATCAGCAGGTGAGTAAGCGAGTCCAGGAATAGGCCGGAGGTGCCGGCGATGCCATAAAGTGTTAATGAGATAACCAACATCGGCTTGCGACCGAACCGGTCAATCATCAAACCAGCCAGCGGGGCCAGAATCGCGATAAAAAGAGCGGGAATGGTAAGAACGAGCCTGACCAGAAAATCAGCGTGGGGCAGGTCTTTAAAGGCAGCGTGCATTTGCGGCAGGGCCGGCGAAATCGCCGCACCGGAGATGACGGTCAGGCTGGCGAGAAAAAGCAGGGTAGGTTTTAGGAGGCGGTGGGGCATGGGAAATGGTGATTGGTTAATGGTGAATGAGAAGGATTTAGTAATTCAGCGATGTTGGTTTGCTATGTCAAGGTATATAAGGGTATTAGCTACGTTTCATGGCCATCGTGGGCTTTTCGTTTCGATCTTAAAATATCTTTGCTTTTCAATCAAGCGCGTATTAGCTTCAAAAACAGGATAATCATCCAATCCATCGGAATAAAACCGTATCATTGCATATCTCATACCCCACAAAGGACTCCCGTGGTGGATCATGAATCAGACTGGTCGTTAGTTCTTGAACAGCAGGCGGATCTTTCCATGACGCACGGGGATGTTTCAAATCTGTCTGCCGCCGTCAGGCACGGTGCGGATCTGCGGCTGTATATGACGACTGAATGGTATGAGGAAACGATCTATTTTCAGCAGACCTATGTCGGTGTTGGGGAGGCGGTGGCCGGTATGATGAGCCATCATCACGGCTAGGTCCACCACCATCAGGAGGTGGATCAGCCGAACATGAGCATCTTCAAATACGACACCTCCGGTACGTTCTCTCGGATGAAGTGGCAAAACGATACCGATTCGGTCGTTTATGGATCGTCGGATCGAAATATCAGGTAGATGGTCGTGACATCCGCTACGCCGATCTGGTGGGTATCCCGGGACCGGATGAGGCGGACGGCGGACCGCGGACCGCCTAAAGCCGCTCGATATATTACCCAAAATACCCACCCATACCGCCTGCCGTCGATGGAATTTCAAGGTTTAATTTACACATTCGACGCATTTCGAGCCTATCTCGAAGGCGCGTGGAGGAGCGATTGATGCGTTTTGCAGAATTAGGTTGTAATATATGTATTGTGCTTTGTATTTTGTGGACACCGGCCAGACGGCAACCACAAACGAGCCTTATAAAAGGACCTTCCTTGATTCAACGATGGTTTTTCTATCTCTCTGCCTGCCTGAGTATGTCCTGTGCGGGTGCCCCGCCGCTAGCGGTCACGTCTGCGCCAGAAGATACGCCATGGCCCGAAGCACTGATGGACACCTTGCTGATATCCAATCAACCACCTTCCCTGGATCACTTACAGGATAATCGCCCGGATGTCATTCCGCCTGAACGGTCTGAGGCCGCTATCCGCGAAGGGGTCCGGATCAATTTTCATCTGATCGGTCCCTGTTTTGCTTTTGTTAAGGATAACCCTGACCTGCAGGGCGTGGTCAAACTGGATCTCACCATCACGCCCGGCGGGCGGGTCCGCCGGACCGGAGTGATAGACAATACAACAGGCAACAGAGGCCTTGGCAGATGTCTGGCCTCCGCTGCTACACTATGGATGTTTAAACCGGTCAAAGAGGAAGAGGACAGAATTGTAACCGTTACCCTCCCGTTCAGGCTCCGTTAGTTTTAAAGGAACAGCTTGATCTAAAGGAACAGCTTGATCTATTCGTTTCAAAATGTAGGTTGTACGTGGCGGACGGCTACCTGTCACAAGCCATCCGCATCAGATCAGCCGTTCATCCTTATTTCGCCTTTGCCTATGTATTCTGTATCGTTTTTCATCGCTGCCATCCTGACCTTATTTTCTCTCATACCGGCGTATGCTGCCGATAGTACCTCCGTACAATTTACGCATCTTCTTCTTCGATATGATGATGCGGCGGAAAAATCCCTGGGTACGAACAGGGCGCCGGGCGCGGCCATTGCCATTGTCCGAGATGGTCGGGTCGTCTATATCCAGTGTCACGGTGTTCGGAAGGTCGGCGAGCCGGAGGTGATAGATCAGCATACGGTCTTTCGTATCGCCTCGTTGTCAAAAGGGTTTGCGTCTGTCCTGGCTGGTTTGCTGGTTGATGAAAAAAAAATGAACTGGGATGATCCGGTGGTGCAATATTTGCCTTCTCTGGTGTTGAACGACTCTATTGCTACAGAACATCTTACCATTCGCCATATTCTGAGCCATACCTCAGGATTACCGCCTTACGCGTACGATGATCGACTGGAAGCCGGTATGCCGATGGATTTTCTTATCCGGTCACTACGGGATGTACCTATGTCATGCCAGGTAGGCAATTGCTACAGTTATCAGAATGTCGTGTACAGCCTCATCGGCGATGTCATTCAGGCGTCCTCCGGGGTATCGTATAACCGTCTGCTTCAGGCACGTATTTTTAAACCGTTGGGGATGCGTACCGCCTCTGTGAGTGGTACGGCGCTGATGGCCAATGATAACAGAGCATCCCCTCACGTGCGTCGTAGATGGGGATGGACGCCGACACGAATTAAAATGGAATATTACAATGCGCTGCCTGCCGCCGGTATCAATGCCAGCATTACCGATATGGCTCAATGGCTGGGTGCCGTACTGGGCGGCATGCCGGATGTCATACCACCTCGTGTTATAGCGAAAGTCAGTGAGCCGCAGATCCGAACGCGGCGTGAGCGATGGCGGTACGCCTGGTGGCAGCGTATCCGCAAAGCCCATTACGGCATGGGGTGGCGCATATTTAAGTACACCGATGAAACCCTTGTATTCCACAGCGGCGGTTTACGGGGCTTCCGCGCTCAAATCGCTTTTCTGCCCGAGCATGGCGTCGGGATTGTGATCCTGATCAACGCCCAGAAGGATTATGGTCTGGTTCCTCTTTTCCTGGATATGTACCTGAAGCAATTTCGATAGGCGATTCCTGGTTTACTTGTACAATCTATCTGCCGGGTCCGGAGATCACAGCTCATCAATGTATGTAGTAACCTATCTACATCTCATCTTGACACGAGGATTCAATTTCACTATACTGCCATATGAATGTATTCGCTTATATTTCAATAATGCAAATGCTTAAGAATTCAGGCATCGACGCCTGGTTGAAAGTGTTGCCTCGTTTCTTTAAATTCTACAGGAGGATGTCATGCGTTGGTTAATCTGTATAATCCCTTTATTTCTACTTCTGGCTTGTGATAATCCACTCGGACCGCAGCCGATTAGCGGGACGTTTGAAGGTAAAAATGGGGGGGTGTTTATACCAGGTGATCCTGTGACCACGGGCAGCGTAAGAACATGGGATATCACAATAAATTTTTCGCCGACTGGAGTGCTTAATTGGAGCGCGAAATTCCAAAACAACAGTGACACGAAAGCGTGGGCTCTAAATATGGCCATCGCTATTTTCCCCGATGATTCACGTACGCCCGGCACCGAGCTTGCCTCTTTTTCAAATATAAACTTTGACCTGTCTCCCTTAGAGGAGGAAACTGTAACTCATAGTGATCCGACCTCCCTGAATCCCCCCCCCGCAGAATTTTATTGGACCCTTTCCTGGGGCGAAAGATAGCCAGCCATAAAAATTTTGGGACCCTTGTCGTGATCGATGGAGATGCATAGATTTCATGTTGTAGCATGGCACAGGTAGTATGAAAGGAAGTCCCTACATGGTCAAAATCACATTCATGGGTGCAGGCAGCAGCGTATTCGCCAAGAACATACTTGGAGACTGCATGCGGACTGAGGCACTCAAGGATGCCGGGATTGCCCTGTACGATGTGAATGAAGAACGTCTTCAAGAGTCAAAGATGATGCTGGACAATCTGAACAGCAACATCAACGACGGCAGAGCGACCATCACGGCTCATTTAGGCATTGACCAGCGTAAAAAGGCACTCAAGGGTGCCAAATATGTGGTAAACGCCATTCAGGTCGGTGGTTATGAGCCTGCTACGGTGATCGATTTTGAAGTGCCCAGGAAATACGGACTGCGCCAGACCATCGGCGACACGCTCGGTATCGGCGGCATTTTCCGGACGCTTAGAACGGCCCCTGTTGTCCTCGATTTCGCCCACGATATGGAACAGGTCTGTCCCGCTGCCTGGTTTTTGAACTATACGAACCCCATGTGCACCATCACCGGCGCCATACTTCACGGTTCCGATATCCGCGCCGTCGGCCTGTGTCATTCGGTGCAGGTCTGTGCCGATCACCTGCTTCGGAATCTGGATATGGCAAGAGAGGTTGAAGATCTTCAGTGGAAGATTGCAGGCATCAACCATCAGGCGTGGTTAATGGAAATAACCGACGGCGGCAAGGATTTGTACCCCGAGATTAAAAAACGGGCAGCAGTGAAAAACGAAGCGGCACGGCGGCCGGATGGAGAAAAGCATGGCGATATGGTTCGGCTGGAGATGATGAAACATTTTGGGTATTACATCACCGAATCCTCCGAACATTCAGCAGAATATATGCCCTACTGGATTAAAAGCCAGTATCCTGAATTGATTGAAGAATTCAACATTCCTCTCGACGAATATCCTCGCCGATGCATCAACCAGATCGAACGATGGAAACAGCAAAGCCAGGACCTGATACACAATAAATCGTTGACGCATAATAGAACGCATGAGTACGGCTCCTACATTATGGAAGCCATAGAGACCAACGTCCCTTTTCGTATCGGCGGCAATGTACGCAACGACGGTCTGATCACTAATCTGCCTTCCAAAGCAGTGGTCGAACTGGCGTGTCTGGTAGACCGTAACGGCGTCCAGGGCACGTACGTGGGCGATCTGCCGGAACAGTGCGCTGCACTCAACAGGACGAACATCAACGTCCACCTGCTGTCATTGGAGGCGGTTTTCAAACGCAGTCGTGATGCGGTCTACCATGCGGCCATGCTCGATCCGCATACCGCCTCAGAACTGCCCCTGGACCAAATCCGCGCTCTGTGTGATGACCTGATCGAAACGCACGGAATGGATACCTATTTTGAATGAATACCAGCGTCGATTACGCCTGTGTAGCGACGCCATATATTGCATCGCTACATCTTGCCGATACACACCATGACGTCCCCTTTCCATCCGCTTCCCGACCTCAGCCGTTTCGATCCATTATCCCGCTTTGTCTGCTACGATGTTTTTGACCAGGATCTTCTACTGAACATCGCTCGAAAAACATTTGCTACCGCCTGATAAATCCATGTACCTCCACCTCTTTCGTTTTGTCCTTCCCCTCGTCATCACCGAACTCGCCTATGAATTCGGTCTTCAGGTTCTGAACGGCGGCATCGTCCGTATGCCTCAGGCCACCGCAACGCTGGCGGCCTACGGATTGGCCTGGGGGATTACTTCGCTTCTCGCCAGCACGGTATCACAGACCCGTCAAATGTCTATGGTACTCGTGAAAAATCGAGCGGCCTACAAGACGACGCTTCAATGCGTCATCGGATTTGGCGGCATCCATGCTCTATTGCTGGCCAGCCTCGCTTTTACGCCGGTCGGCACCTGGGTTGTGGATGATTTGCATGGGGTTGATCAGGCGCTGGGCGACGTTGTTCGGGAGGCATTGAGTTATCTTCTGCCGATTCCGCTTATCGTGGGCGTGACGCGTTTTTACTCAGGGCTGTTGTTGCGTGTGCGGCGTACGGATGTGATCAGCTATGCGATGACAGCCGCCATTAGCATGAGTATCCTATCAGTCTTCTTGCTGTTATCAAGCGATGTGATACAATCCAAACCGATTTTGCTGCCCCTTTTCGCGACCTATGCCGGCGCCCTGACAGAATGCAGTGTGATTTTTTTCGGTTACCGCCGCTTCGCCCGACAAACCCTGAGTGAAGCTGATGAATCGAATGCATCTTCAGAATGGCCCCCCCTTACCCGGTCCTATGCGCTTCGCTTTTACTGGCCGCTCGCCGCAACGATCGGTATTCAGGGCGCCAGTCGACCCATCATCAACCTGTTTGTCGCCCGTGGTATGGACGGCACCGAGTCGCTGGCCATCTTGACCATTGTATATGCCCTGGCCCATCTGCCCTATGGATGGTTGAATGAACTGAAGAACCTGCCGGCGGCCTTTCAACATCAGGACCCTACGGCCCATACTATCCGCCGTTTTTCAGCCATGTGCGGCTTGCTGTCTTTCACAACCATGATAGTGATGTTCTGGACTCCGGTTCGCACCTACCTGCTTGAAACCCTGATCGGTGTTGGTCATGATTTTGCCGTCCTCTGTCATACGCCGCTGGTCATTTTTTCTTTCTTTCCCCTGGCCGTGATGATTCGCGCCCATCTTCACGGCCTTGCATTACGGGATCATCGTACCGGCGCCATGGCGCCGAGCGGGCCGGCACGGATCATTGCAATTATAACGATGTTGAATGTGCTGACTTTATTTGATATTCACGGTGCTGCGCGTGGGGTGGCCGCCCTGTTAAGCGGTTTTGTAATTGAAACCAGTGTCGTATGGTGGGGGATCACACGAAGAAAATATGCTAAATACGATCACTAAATGGGCCCTATTATATTTCCTTTGACATGGCTTATCCGTTCTCTTAATTTGTGTTGATCGGTCATCATCTCGAACCTTAAAAACTGTTTGAAAAGACGCCCGAAGCAGATGCATCAACGAAACATTTAATCACT